>DASSBK010000332.1:0-14682 GCA_035698825.1 Gemmatimonadota bacterium | reverse complement strand
CGGCATCGGCATCGGCATGCAGGAAGTCCATGACCACGTGGGCCGGGGTCCGATACCGTTCGCCTTCGCGGGCACCCCCCTCGGACCGCCCGCTCCCGGCCGGGGCGGGTTCGCCGGCGTACGCCAGGGCCCTCGACCGATGGGCATCGGCCAGGGCGGCGACGGAGGCGTGGTTCTGGCTCCGGGCCTGCTCGGCGGCTTTCTGGAAAACTGCCGCCGCGTCGGCCCAATGTCCCTGGGCGGCCCGCAGGCGTCCCTCGCGCAGGAGCACGCCCTCCAGCGCCTCGTCCACGTGCAGCTCGTCCACGAGGCGCCGGGCCTCGACGACCGACACCTCCGCGGCTTCGTCGTCGCAGGCCCGCAGGTACGCGTCGAACAGGAAGGAACGCGTGTTGACGCGGTTCACCGGCTCCAGCACGGCATCCCCGCGGGACAGGCAGGCCTGAAGATGCCGCAGAGCGGCATCGAGCCGGCCCAGGGCGATCTCGCTCTCGGCCTGACGCAGGATGTTCTGATACCGCGCGTGTCCCCAACCGATCTCCTCCAGGAGCCGCTCGCCCTGGCGGAACCTCTCGATCGCCTGGACCCATTCGCCTCGATCGGTGAGGATCGTCGCGAGGTTGAACAGGGCGCTGTACTGCATCTGCCGATCGCCGACCGCCTCGGCCATCTCGAGCGCCAGGCGGTAATGCTCCTCGGCTCCCTCGAGATCGTCGCGGAAGTCGGCCAGGAGGTTTCCGATGTTCGTGTAGCTCTTGGCCATCCCCAGCCGGTCGCCGAGCCGCTTGCGGAGGTCGAGCGCGGCGGTGTGCTGGGCGAATGCTTCGTCGGGCCGGCCACGATAGTAGCAGACGATGCCCAGGTCGTTGTGCAGGTCCGCTTCGATCTGGTCCTCACCGGACGGCAATCGCTCGAGGCCGCGCTCGAACAGGTCCTCGGCGACGTCGAGCTCGCCGCGGTACCATGCCGTGCGGCCGCGATACTCCAGGCCGCGCGCCACCCACTCGCCCCTGCCGGCGCCTTCCCCTTCGCGCTCCAGCTCGCCGAACCGGACGTCGGCGTCGTCCAGCCTTCCCCTGTGGAGCAGCACGTTCCCGTACATCTCCAGGAACCGTGCCCGGTCGTCCGCGGTCAGGAGGGCCCGGGTCTCCTCGACGCCGGACTCGCTGACGGCCTCCGCCAATCTGCCGAGGAACACCTCGGCGGCGGCGAGCTCGTAGGCCTGGGCCGCCGTACTGCCCGCGATCCAGAGGTGAGGCGCGGCGTCCCGCGCGAGCCCGGCCTCCCAGTAGTGGTGCGCGAAGAACGCGGCCTCGGACTCCAGCCGTTCCGCGAAGACCTCCTCGCCGAGCCGCGCCGCCGACTCGTGGAGGACTTTCCGGACCCGCAGGAGCAGGCCGCCGTAGGCGACCTCCTGGGAGAGCGCGTGGCGGAACCCCCATGCGCTGCGCTCCTCGTCCTCGGGGAGGAGGAAGCCGCCGTCCTCGAGGTTGCGGAGCCCGGCGTCGAATTCCACCCGGTCGGGCTCGAGCGCGTACATCCGGCGAAGGAGCGGCGCGGAGAACCGCGTTCCCAGGACCGCCGCCATCTGCAACAGGACCTGGATCGGCCCCTCCAGCCGGTCGATGCGCTCCATGATGAGGCCCTGCACCGTTCCCGGGACTCCGGTCTTCCCCCCACCTTCCCGGAGCGACCGCGCGAGCTGTTCGAGATAGAGCGGGTTCCCCTGGCTGCGCCGGATCAGCTCGCGCCAGCTCTCCACGCCCAGATCGGCGGGGTCCGGGGAGAGGTCGCCGAGGAGCGCACGGGCGTCCTCCTCGTCCAGCGGGGAGAGCGTGAGCCGCCGGATGTCGGCCGGCATCCAGGTGCCGCCGAGCTCGGGCCGGCCGGTGACGAGCAGGCCCACGGGATCGTCGGCCAGCAAGGGAAGGAGGAACGCCAGGAACTCCGCCGCCGCCTCGTCGACCCAGTGCGCGTCTTCCACCCACAGGAGGAACGGACGCTCGCGGCTCGCGGCCTGGAGCAGGGCCGCGACCGCGACCCAGCGGTTCTGCCGCGCCGTGGCCGGGTCTGTGTCCTCGACAAGTCCTTCACTGGCGTCCGGAACCCCGGCCAGCATGAAGATGCCCGCGCGATCCCGCTCGGCATCGGATCCAAGCAGCGCAAGCGCACGCTCCACCGGATCGCCTTCTTCAGGGGGAAAGAGCTGATGGAAGATCTCGGCCGGGGCCGCCCGCTGTCCGGGGAGCCGCACGGACGTGAACCGCAGGTCGATGCGTCGCAGCTCCCCCACGAAGCGGGTCAATGCCTCCTCGACGAGCCGCGTCTTGCCGCCGCCCGCTTCCGCTTCGATGAGCAGCGATGCGGGTCGACCCGCCGACACACCTTCGAGGAACTCGCCCACCTCGGTCAGCTCCTCGACGCGGCCGACGAACGGAGTCTCCGCGAACCGCCCCGCTGCGGTCGCTGCTCGAACCGCGCCGATCTCGAAGGCCCGGACCGGCTCGCTCTTCCCCTTCAGGGCGAGGGGCGGGACCTCGGTCGCCTCGAAGCGGTGGTCCACCCGGCGATAGACGGGCTCGCTGACGAGCACCTTGTGGAGCTTGGCCTGTCCTTCGAGCCGGGAGGCCACGTTCACCGTGTCGCCGAGGACCGTGTACTGCATCCGCCCACCGGTTCCGAGATGGGCGGCCACGACCTCTCCGACGTTGATTCCGACCCTGAGCGCGAGTGGGATGTCACTGGTCTGGTTGTGTCGGACGACCACGTCCTGCATGGCGAGCGCCGCCAGGACCGCCCGCTCGGGGTCGTCCTCGTGAGCCAGCGGCGCGCCGAAGAGCGCCATGATCGCGTCGCCGATGAACTTGTCGACGTACCCCTCGTACTCGTAGACGGCGTCCGCCAGGCTCTGGAGCAGACGGTTCATGAGGATCGTCACGCTCTCGGGGTCCATCTTCTCCGACATGGAGGTGAAGCCCGACAGGTCGGCGAACAGGACGACGACCTCCCGTCGATCCCCCTGAAGCTCCGCCTTGACGGTCTCGAACTTCTCGCGCAGGGCGGGTGGCGGTTCGGGCTCGGGTGGGACATCGGGAGGGGCTTGGAGGGCGGGGGCTTCCAGTCCCGGGAGGGCCTGGCCTGTCGGCGCCGATCCCTGCTCGACCTTCGTCCCGCACTGTCCGCAGAACCGGGCATCCGGAGCGAGGGCGGCGCCGCAGGCCGAGCAGTACTTGGGGCGCGCGGCCCCGCACGACGAGCAGAACCGGTCCGTCGGGGCCAGCTCGGCCTGACAACCAGGGCACCTGATCGCGGCGGTCATCGGTGAGAACGTACCCTGCCCTGCCATCGACGAATAGTCGAGGGTCCCGCATGGGAAGCGGGCCGGCAGGCCGCTGGGGAGCGAAGGGAGCTCCCCAGCGGTGATCAGCAGAAGCTGTCGTCGCCTTGGGCCGCCTAGCGGTCCGGGTCGATCGGCCTTCCGACCGTATCCAGGGTCGGGGCCTGTACCGCTTGGATCCGCATCGACCTGGATGCCGCCTGCAGCGCAGGGATCGGCAGCGTGTCGATCGTGGCCACGCCGGAGAGGACGTGGGTCTCCGTCGCATCGTAGTACAGGGCGAAGTCCCCCGGTCCGAGCACGATCTCCGACGAGGCCGCGATCGTCAGCGTGTTCACACCCGCGGTGATCTGATGGGGCCGCAGCGACGAATGGGGCAACTCGAAGTAGCCCGCGTGGAAGATGCCGCCGGAATTCCGAAGCGTCGCGCCGAACGCCTGCAGCAGATCGTTCTGAAGCGCGAAGCAGCAGCCGTAGAATCCAGCGTTCTCGCCGACGAAGATGATTCTACCACCCTCGGCCGCGAACCGCTTGAACGCGTTGACCTCCGCGGTCGAGTACGGGGCCGTCGGGATCCACAGGAAGAGGGCCTTGACCTCGGGCGGTAGGACCTCGAGCGATCCGTCGAAGACGTCGACCAGGGTCAGATCCTGGCCCTCAATGGTGCTCCGGAACGTCGACGGAGTCTGGCATCCACCGTGCGAACCCGTAATGCTGGACGAGCGACAGTCGACCCAAACCTGGCTCCCGGCACCACGCGGCTTCGACGTCGTGAAGTCGACGAGGTTCCGGACGAGAATGACGTTGTCGGAGTCGGTCATGCCGGTGTTGTCGAAGACGTTCACGTCGTTGAACACCACGATGTCCGTGCCGGGGGGCGGCGGCTCCTCCACTCCACCTCCACCGGATGGCCGTACCGGCGCGACCGGGCTGAACGCCGAGATCCGGCCGCCGACGGGGTTCTTCCCCGCGAACGCTTCGCGCACACGGAACAGCGGAGCGATCGGCTCCAGCAGCGACCAGGCATAGCTCCGCCAGCCCGTCATCGCCGCCTGCGGCTGGACGTCCGTGCAGTCGAGACCGACCGGCGAGTCGTCCTCGGGAAGGAGGCCCTCGGGGGTCGCCAGCACCACCTCGACGTCAGCCGGCGAGATGTTGCACTGCCCGAGCTTGAGTCCGACGGCCGGGTTGACGTTGGACGTAGGGACCACGGTGTAATCGTAGAACAGCGGATAGCAGTCGAAGCGATCGTCGATGCCCGCCGGGCACGGATGGCTCACGCTGGACGCTTGCAGTCCGCCGCTCTCCGCCTGGATCTGGACGATGATCACCTGGACAGGACCGAACAGACCACCCCCGTCGTCGATCCCCGCATGCTTGCTCTCGGTGAGAAGCGGAGGACCGTTCGGCACCAACGTGCCGACCACGTACTCGCCAGACGCCAGCGCTTCAGGATCGAGATCGGGGAAATCGAGTTCCAGATCGTCGAAGATGGCCGCGAAGATGTCGATGATCTTCTGCTCCGCGGACGGCGCGGGATCGAGGAGCTCGCCGTTTTCGTTCTGCTCCAGCGTCTTTCCGAAGAACTGGAAGGCCTTCTCGGCGGCTGCGTCCTCATCACTGTCCTCGAAGTCCTGATAGATCCGGCCGCACTCCGAGGTCGCATTCTGCCGGAGGTCGTTCTCTGTGGGGAAGAGCTCGGCTATGTCGCCGTTGACGTCAGGCGGGCAAGTGGCCACTTCGTCAGTCCGGAAGCATGCCGCGATGATCGCGCGGATGTCCGCCAGGATGAACTCGAACGATTGCCCCTCATAGCTCGGAAGGTGAAGTCGGAACGTCTGCCAGATGCATCCCGGAAACCAGCTGGGCGACAGTCCCTGACGGGCCAACTCCTCACGCAGGATCGCCTCGGGATCGATGGGGCGCGGGTCGGTAGTGGGGGATTCTCCGCAACCGACCCAGAGACATGCGCACGCGACGGCCGTCAGGAGCGCGCGCGCTGCAGTGGTTCCTCGGGACGTCATCGACTTCTCCTTGCGAACGCGGGTCTCTGCGTTCTCTTCACGAGAGCGCGATCCGATCGGGGGTAAGGGGGTCAGTATACTCCGAATCGCAAGCGTTGATAACCCGTCACGGGATGCAGAAAAGTTCTAGGTCCCTGCATCGCCGAGTCCCTCCGGGGTCAGGATCCGCACTCCCTCTTCGCCGATCCGGATCGCCAGGGCCCGCTTCAGTCGAAGAGTCCTGTCCAGCGCCTCGAGGTCGACTGCGATCCCCCGACGCGCGGCGACTGCCGGAAGGCGCCGTCGCACCTCCCCCGGGAGTGCGCCTCCTGTACCCAAGCGCAGAAAGCGCTGATCCTGGGTCACGATCCACACCGTGCCCCGCTCCGGCTCCTCCACCGCCGGGCGGATGCCGTAGTAGGCCCCGACGTGCCGCAGATACGCCGGGCGAAAGATTACGGGCGTCCCCTTCGAGATCGGGGCCAGCGCCCGAACCACCGCGCCGAGGCGGTGGGGGGACGGCAAGTCGCGGGGTAGCGCGCGCCAGGCGAGGGTCACGACGACGAAGGCGGCGGAGACCAGCGCCGCCATCCGCCACCGCGGCCGCCGCGGGGACGCGGCCAGAGCGCTCAGGCCGGCCAGGACAGTGGCGTGGACGGGGATCAGGTACCGATCGATCCCGAAGGGCCGCCCCGGAGCGGCGAGCAGGACGGCGACGGCGGTGAAGGCCGCCACGGCGCCGAAGAGGAACGCGGAGACGGGCGCCCGACGGGCGAAGACGGCGAGCCCCGCGATCCCCGCGAGAACCAGGAGCCAACCCGCGACCCCGATCCCGAAGAGCCCGAGGATTCCACCTGCCACGGATCGCCACTCGCTCGCGACGTCCACGATCCCCTCGGGCCGGCCGCGTCCGCCGAGGTCCCCGCGCAGGATGGCCAGGACACCCGGGATCGCGAGCGCGCCCGACAGCAGCAGGGAGCCGGCCAGCCGGCCGCGGGCCGGCCGGCCAGCGAGCGGAAGCGTGGCCAGAACCGCGAGCCACACGACCACGCCGAGCGCGTGCGTCCAGAGTGCGGCTCCGAGGACCAGGCCCAGGGCGATCCAGACCCCGTGGCGGCGGTCATGCCCTTCTGCGAGCCGGGCAGACAGAGCGATGGCCAGGAGAAGGAGCAGGAGGAAGAGCGGATACATCCGTGCGACCCGGCCCTGCTCGACGAGCTCCGGATCGAGGGCGACGAGCGCGGCGAGCGCCATGCCGGCCGTCGGCGAGAACGCCGCCCCAACCGCGGCCGCCGCGGGGATCGCGAGCGCGCCCGCCACGACCGCGGGGGTGCGGAGCACCCACTCCGCGTCGGTGCCGGCCAGATCCGTCGCGGCCCGGACGAGCGCGAACGAAAGAGGAGGGTGATCGGGATGGTGGGACCAGGTGAGGAAATCCGTCCAAGGCTTGCCCGCCGTGCGCCAGGTCAACGCCTCGTCGAGCGAGAGCGGCCGGTCGGCGATAGGCGCCGCGCGGAGAAGCGTCCCGAGCGCGACGAGGAGACAGAGGACCGCGGCTCGCGCCAACGAAGAGGGGCGGCCCGCGCTGTGCGGACCGCCCCTGCCTTCGTCCCTCATGGAACGTGTTTCAGTCCGGGAAGCAGGTCAGCTTCGAGGGCACGGGCTCCGAGCTGGCGGCGTGAGTCGACGATCCGAGGAAATCGGCCAGGACGTCGAACGTGCCGGTGGGAACCTGGACGTCCCCGTAGCCCAGCGTTTCGCAGCCGACGTCCATGAATGCCTGACCTCCCTCCTCGAGGGTAGCGTCGAACACCTCGTTGACGTTGTCCCCGTTGGTCACCGTGAACCGCACTGTGCCTCCGCTCGCGGGGTCTCCGCCCACGGCCTCGGTCACGTCCGCGATGAAGAGCTGCGTGTCTTCATTGTCGTGCGACGTGTTCAATCCGGTTGAATCCGGACTGAGCGCGGTCTCTGTCTCGATCAGGCCCGACTCGGGATCCGCCGGGGCTACCGGGCTGAACGCGGAGATCCGACCGCCGATCGGACTCTGGCCCGCGAACGCCGGCGTCACCCGGAAGAGCGGGGAGATCGGCTCGAGCGCGGTCCAGGCATAGCTCCGCCAGCCCGTCATCGTCACTTCGGGCTCCACGTCCGTGCAATCGATCCCGGTGGGCGCGGCGTCCAGCGGGAGGAACCCTTCCGGAGACAGAAGCTGGACCTCGACGCCCTCGGGCGAGACGTTGCACTGCCCGAGCTGGAGGCCCACGGCGGTGTTTACGTTCGATTCCGGCGACACCGAATAGTCGAAGAACAACGGGTAGCAGTCGAAGTTGTTGTCCACGCCAGCGGGGCATGGATGGCTCAGGCTCGAGAGCTCGATCTCGCTCTCCGCCGGCGGGATCATGACGATGACCACCGTCACCGGCCCGAACAGGCCCCCGCCGTCGTCGATGCCGGCGTGCTTGCTGATCGTGAGCACCGGCGGCCCGTCCGGAACGAGCTCGCCGATCGCGTATTCGCCGTCCGCCAGCGCGTCCGCCAGATCCTCGGGGTCCACGTCCGGGAGCTCGACTCCGATCCCCTCGAGGATCGCGCGGAACAGATCGACGATGTCGGCTTCACCCTCCGCACCGGAAACCAGCAGCTTTCCCGCTTCGTTCTGCTGCAGGGACTTCACGAAGAAGGCGAACGCCTTCTGCACGGCTTCGGTCTGCTTGCCCTTTCCAAAGGCGTCGAATACCTGCCCGCAGTTCACGGTCGCCACGTTCCGCAGGCTGCCGGCCGTCGGGAAGATCGCAGCGATGGCGTCGCTGATGTCCCCGGACGGGCAGAACTGGGCGACGCCGGTCAGCTCGAGGCCGGTGTCCACCGGCGATCCGGGCTCCCCGTCCGTCCCGCATGCGGCGAGTATCGAGAGCGGCAAGGCCAGTGCTAAGAAGAAACGAAGGCTGGTCGGCATGTGCTGTCTCCTTGTTGGCGGGCGGCCCAGCGGGGGTTCAGGACCCAGCGTATCGATGTGCGAATTTTCAAGTGTACCCCAGCCACGCAGCCGATGTCAAAAAGAGCCGCGAGACGACTCCGGAATGAGTCGAGGAGTTCCAGAAAAGTGGCAGGTCAGCGCCGTGCTCGGAGAAAAACGGGTTCCACGAAGGAACTTCAGAGACCGAGCCAGCGGGCGATGATCGACTTCTGCATCTCGTTCGTGCCCGAATAGATCGTGCTAGCGACCGCGTCCCGTAGCGTCCGCTCGACTCCCTGCTCGACCAGGAACCCGTAGCCCCCCATGATCTGCACCGCGTCGTGCGCGCTCGCGACCAGCGAGTCGCTGACGTGGAGCTTGGCGATCGAGGCGTCCATTGCGGCGGCGCGGGTCTGCTCGAGCCGCCAGGCCGCCTGATAGGTGAGCAAACGGGAAGCTTCGAGCCGCACCTTCATGTCCGCGATCTTGTGGCTGACGGCCTGGTTCTTCCCGATCGGCTGCCCGGCGGACTTCCGCGTGCGCGCTTGCTTCACCGCGCCATCGAGAAGCCTCTGCATCGTCCCCACGTGCGTGGCG
Organism: Gemmatimonadota bacterium; assembly: GCA_035698825.1. Lineage (GTDB taxonomy): Bacteria > Gemmatimonadota > Gemmatimonadetes > JACCXV01 > JAHWKZ01 > JAICNR01. The sequence continues at coordinate 5,786 of DASSBK010000332.1, read as the reverse complement.
CCCAGGCACGCGCGCTCCCAGTCCATCGATTGCGAGAACACCGTCGCTCCGGCGTCCACCCCGCCCAGGACCGCATCGTCGCCAACGCGCGCGTCCTCGAGCACGAGATCCCCGATCGGGCAGCTACGGAGCCCCATCTTCTCGAACTTCTGCCCGGCGCGAAACCCACCGGCACCCTTTTCGACGACGAAGGCCGTGATCCCACCGAACCCCTTGTCCGGGTTCGTGACCGCGTAGACAAGCGCCAGATCCGCGATCGGGCCGTTGGACGAGAACGTCTTGGCGCCGTTGATCACCCAGCCGTCGCCGTCCTTCCGCGCCCGCGTCGCCATCGCGAACGCATCCGAGCCCGACTCGGGCTCCGTCATTCCGTTGACGGCGATCAGGGAGCCGTCGCAGAGCCCCGGCAGCCATCGCTTCCGCTGCTCTTCGGTGCCATGCTTCCAGATTGGCACCACGCACGCCAGGAGGTGCGCGCAGATGGCGAACACCAGGCCTCCGTCCTCGCAGCCGTAGCCCAGCGCCTCGAGCGCGATCGCTGTGCCGAGGGCGTCGAGCCCGCCACCCCCGTACTCCTCGGGCACGGGCAATCCCTGGAGCCGCATCTCGCCGCACTTCGCCCAGAGCTCGCGCGGAAACTCCTGATCGCGGTCGCGCTCGCGGGCGCCGGCGTTCAGCTCCGCGCGAGCGAACCGCGTGATCTCGCCCTGGAGGAGCTTCTGTTCGGGGGTCAGGTCGAGGTTCACGGTTCCTCCCGGGCCAGGGCCTGGTAGTCGATCTTGTCGGTCGAGGTCTTGGGAAGCGACCTACGAAACTGGAAGCGATCGGGGATCATGTACAGCGGGAGCTCCTTCGAGCAGAAGGTCTTCATCTCGATGATCGAGCCCTTGCCGCCGTCCGCTCGGCAGACGACCGCGTCGATGCTGATGCCGTCCTCTCCCGGGCGCGCGATGACCGCGGCCTCGACGACCTCCGGATGGCGGTAGAGGGCGGTCTCGATCTCCCCGAGCTCGACCCGGTAGCCCCGGCGCTTGACCATGCGATCGCGCCGCCCCGAGAAGAGCAGCGTCCCGTCGGCATCCTCGCGCACGAGATCCCCCGTCCGGTACCACCGTCCCCCTTGCGGGTCGACGTGGAACGCGGACGCGGTGCGCTCGGGCAGATTCCAGTATCCCTGCATCACGGTCCCGCCGCGGATCAGGAGCTCTCCCTCCTCCCCCACCGCGACCGGACGGCCGTCCTCGTCGATCACGAGGCCCTCGTCGTTCTCGCACACGCGGCCGATGGGGAACGGCTCCTCGCGCTCGGCGGGTATCGGAATGGGAACCTCGAAGTACGTGCAGACGTTCGTCTCGGTCGGTCCGTACAGATTGAAGTATCTCGGGTCGGGCCAGGCCTCGAGGAGAGCGCGGAGGTGCTTGATCGGAAAGACCTCGCCGGCGAAGAGGACCAGCCGGAGCGCGGACCAGTCGCGCGTGTCGAGCTGGCCGAACTCGACTAGCAGCCGCAGGACCGATGGCGTGGAGTACCAGACCGAGATGCCGCGATCGGCGATCGCGTCGGCCATCGCCGCCGGCTGCTTGGAGATCTCCTCGCCGAAGAGCACGACCTCGCCGCCGTGATAGAGCGAGACGTAGAGATCGAAGATCGAAAGATCGAAATGGAACGGCGCGTGGGAGCTGAACCGGTCCGCCTCGGACAGGTCGAAGGTCCCCGCGCACCACTCCACGAAGCTCAGCGCGCTGCCGTGCGTGTGAACCACTCCCTTGGGCCGGCCCGTCGACCCCGAGGTGTAGAGGATGTAGGCGAGGGGATCGGAGGGATCACCCGCGCGCTCGCCGCCCGTGCCTCGGACGATCTCGACCTGGCGGCCGCCGGGCGCGTCGACCCAGGCCTCCAGGGACGGCAGCTCCGCCCCGCCGGCTTCCCGCAGCGCCGGCAGGAGGCCGGAGGCCGCCACCACGGCAGCCACCCCGCAATCCTCGATCACGTAGGCCGCGCGCGACGGAGGCGCGGACGCGTCGACCGGCACGTACGCGGCGCCCGCGCGGAGGATCCCGAGGACCGCCGAGAACGAAGCCGGCGTCTTGGGGGCGTACACGGCCACGCGGTCGCCGGGCCCCACGCCGTGGCGGGCGAGCGCGTCCCGCATCGAGCTGGCGCAGCGGTCGAGCTCCCGGTAGGTCCATCGCTCCGAGCCGTCGGCCGTGGCCACGGCATACCTCTCGGGCCAGCGGTCCGCCGACCGCGCGAGCAGATCGTGGAGTCTCACTTTCATAGGATCCCCATCAGCCGCCTTGCGACAGGATCGAATCGATCACGGCCGCGAACGCCTCGGCCCGCTGGGCGCCTTCCATCCGCTTGCCGTTCACGTAGAAGGTCGGTGTCCCGAGGATGTAGAATTTCTCGCCCTCCTTGATGTCCAACGCCACCTCTTCGGCAGGGTCCGCGTTCTTGTAGCAGGCATCGAAGCGGCCCTCTTCCAGGCCGGCCTGCTCCGCCGCCGCCGCGTAGCCGGACCTCGACAGCTCGTACCGGCCGCTGAACAGCGCATCGTAGTACGGCCAGAACCGCTCCTGCTCCGCCGCGCACTCGCCGGCCAACGCGGCCTCGTAGGCGTGGGGATGGATCGATTGAAGAGGATAGTTGACGAAGATCCAGCGAATGCGGTCCCCGTATTGCCGGCGCAACGCCGGCGCGGTCTCGCGCGCGAAGCGCGAGCAGAAGGGACATTCGAAGTCGCTGAACTCGACGATCGTGATCGGCGCGTCGGCGGGGCCGAGAACGGGATCGTGGCTCACGTCCACACCTTCCACGATCTCGATCCCGGACGTCACCGTGCGGCGACTCTCCGGCGCGCCTTCGCTCTCACGAAACGCGAACCAGCCGACCGCCAGGCCGGCGAGAGCGGCCCCGACCACCAGGACCACCACCCGGCCCCTGGTCTTCGGTTGCTCGTTCAGGGCCGGATCGTCCACTCGTAGTCTCCCTTCTCCGCGATCGTGAGCTCCGGCAGGCCGTAGTGCTTCTGGGATATGCGCCCGACTCCGTAGATGTTGACGCGCCGGGTTGGCAGGTTGCGGAACGTCGACGTGCTGCCCGGCTGGATCGCATACAGCTCATCGCCGTCGAGGAAGATCGCCACCGGCTCGGTGGTCTGGTTCAGGACCTTGAGCGTGCCCAGGTCCGGATCGACCTCTACGTCCTCGCTACTTCCCCCCGCCTCCCCCGCTCCGCGGTCGCATCCGGCCGCCACGGGCGCGGCGATCAGGGCCACCACCAGCCATGCCGTGCGTGCATCCATCGCTCACCCCCCTGCATGTGTTCGGCCCACCAGCGATCGGCACCAAAAGTAGCATCGCTTGACCCCCGACACCCGAGCGAGCAGTTTCCGAACCTCCCATGCGCCATCCGGCGGAAGAGCCCCTCCACGCGCCCTACGATCCTCATGTCGCTCGACGGCTGCTCGAGTTCGTCCGCCCGTACAGGCGGTACGTGGCGGTGGCCGTCGTGCTCCTGCTTCTCCTCGGCGCGGCCGAGGCCGCCCGCCCCTGGTTGATCAAGATCGCCATCGACGACCACATCGCCGTCGGCGACGTGGCCGGTCTGCTGGGGCCGGTCGCGGCGTTCTTCGGTCTCCTGATGTTCGACTTCGTCGCCGGTGCAGCCCGCTCCTACCTCACGACCTGGATCGGGCAGCGCGCGATGCACGACCTGCGTGAGCGGCTGTTCGACCGGCTGCAGCGCCTTCCGATTTCGTTCTTTGACAGAAACGCGATCGGAAGGCTCATGACCCGGGTGACGAGCGACGTGGAGGTGCTCAACGACCTGTTCTCGTCGGGCGTCGTGGCGATGATCGGAGACCTGGTGCTCATGGTCGCCATCCTGGTGATGATGTTCGCCATGAGCTGGCAACTGGCGCTCGTCACGCTGCTGCTCCTTCCCGGGATCGCCGCGATCTCGTTCTTCTTCCGCCGCCGGATGCGGGACGCGTATCGCGAGATCCGGCACTGGGTCGCTCGGCTGAACGCGTTCCTGCAGGAACGTGTCACCGGCCTGTCAGTGGTCCAGCTGTTCCGGCGCGAAGAAGACAGCAAGCGCGAGTTCCGTGAGATCAGCCGGGAGCAACTCCGCGCACAGATCCGCTCGGTGCACTACTACGCGCTGTTCTATCCGCTCGTCGAGGTCGGCGGTGCGGTCGCGATCGCGCTCATCCTGTGGTACGGCGGCGGCCGCATCCTGCAGGGCGCGATGACGTTCGGGACGCTCGTGGCGTTCCTTCAGTACCTGCACAAGTTCTACGCGCCGATCCGGGACATCGCGGAGAAGTACAACCTGCTGCAGGCGGCGATGGCCTCCGGGGAGCGGCTCGTCGACTTGCTCGACGAGCCGGTGGACGTGGATGCGGGCCGTCCGGCCGAGCTTCCCGAGCCGCGCGGGGAGATCGAGTTCGACGACGTATGGTTCCGCTACGGCGACGAAGCCTGGACGCTGCGGGGCGTATCGTTCCGCGTGGTTCCGGGCGAGCGGCTGGCGCTGGTCGGGCCCACGGGCTCGGGCAAGACGACGTGCGCGAGCCTGCTCTCCCGCTTCTACGAGGTCGAGCGCGGGCGAATCCTGCTGGATGGCCTGGACATCCGGGAATACCCGCGCGAGGAGCTCCGGCGGCGCGTCGGACTCGTCGTTCAGGACGTGTTCCTGTTCTCCGACTCGGTTTTGGAGAACGTGCGCCTTCACGAGACGGCGATCGGCGAGGATCGAGTGCGGCGGGCGATCGAGGCGATCGGAGCCGACCGGTTCGTGGACGGCCTGCCCGCGGGATTGGACACGCCGGTCGGCGAGCGCGGGCGCGCGCTCTCGACCGGCCAGAAGCAGCTCCTCGCCTTCGCCCGGGCGCTGGCGTTCGACCCGCCGGTCCTGGTCCTCGATGAGGCCACGTCCAGCGTCGACAGCGAGAGCGAGCGGCTGATCGAGACCGCGGTGGCTCGGCTCCTGGCCGGTCGAACGTCGATCGTGATCGCCCACCGACTGGCCACGATCCGCCGCGTCGACCGGATCGTCGTCATCCACCACGGAGAGGTGCGCGAGACCGGCACGCACGCCGAGCTCCTCGCGGCCGACGGCCTGTACGCGAGGCTCTACCAGCTCCAGTTCGCCGACCAGTCCGCTTCCGACGCGGCGCGACTGGCGGAGGCGCGATGACGGCCGCCGACGGCATGGAGTGGCGATGACGGTCGCCGAGTTCGCGGTCCGACTGGAGGACTTGCGACAGCGCCACGTTCCCGATCGCCGGCTCGGGGTCTGGGAGGTGGAACTCGATGGGGAGGGCGACGCGCCCGCGATCACGGGTGCGGTCACCGAGCCGGACGCCATCGAGGAGCTTCGCGCCCTGGCCAGCGAGGCGGGCGTTCTGGCTGCGGTCGAGCTGCTCCCGGCTGCGGGCGGCGAGCTCCAGGCGATCGCCCACCGGAGCCTCGCCCACCTCCGCGCCGAGCCCCGCCATGCGGCCGAGCTCGTCTCGCAGATGATCCTCGGCGAGGAGGCGCTCGTCCTGCGGGCACGGGGGGAATGGCTCCAGGTCCAGACGGGAGACCGGTACGTGGCATGGGTCCACCACAGGTCGATCGTCCGGCGTCACGTCGGCGATCTCGCGTCGTTCCGGACGCGGCTCTTCGAGAGGCTCCCTCCCGCCGGACGCTTCGTCGTCACCGCGCGCGGTGCGCGCGCAGTGGCCGAGCCCGCACCGTACGCCTCCCCCGTGGCGGACCTCGTTCAGGGCGCGATTG
>DASSBK010000331.1:0-6497 GCA_035698825.1 Gemmatimonadota bacterium | reverse complement strand
TGGCTGTGGGTCGACCAGGACTTCGAGGGCAGGAGCGCGCCCGCGCTCGACGCGTGGACGCGCCTCAAGGCGTACCTCGCGCGGACGCTGAGCGAGGGGTAGCCCACCTCGGGGCGATCGCGCTGATCGGGGCGGCCGCGGCCGGGCTCGTCCTGCTCGTTCGCGCCCGGCCGGCATGGCGCCCCGCCGTGCGCGTCGCGCTCGCGGCGTTCCTCCTCGCCGGCGCGATCGGCTACGTGGTCGCGGAGTGGCGGCTGGCGGAGCTCTCCGCGTGGGACTTCCTGCCGCTCCACCTCTGCGACTTCGCGATCTTCGTCGCGGCCTTCGCGCTCGTGACGCGCCGGCCGGGGGCGGTCGAGATCCTCTGGTTCTGGGCGCTCACGGGCACGCTCCTCGCGGTGCTGACGCCCGCGGTGAGCGGGAGCTTGCCCGACTGGCGCTGGCTCCTGTACTTCGCCATGCACGGCGGGGTGATCGCCGCCGCGGCCGTCCTGGTGGTCGGCTGCGGGATCCGGCCGCGGCCCGGCGCCGCGTGGCGGGCGTTCGGCTGGACCGTGGCATACGCGGCGGCCGTGGCTGTCGTCGACGCCGTGACCGGCGCGAACTTCCTGTGGCTCCGGACGAAGCCGGTCCAGCCGACGCTCCTCGACTGGCTGGGGCCGTGGCCGCTCTACCTCGTCGCGGCAGGCGCGATCGGCCTCGCCGGCTTCCACCTCCTCGCGCTCCCGTTCCGCGGAGGAGGTGGAGCGACCGGCGATCGGTGAAGCGCTAGCCCTCCCCTTCCTCGCCGCCTTCTTCGCCTTCCGACGGCGGAGTCTCCTCGACGCACTCGCCTTCGGTGTCCCCGTGCGCGAGGTGCGCCGGAACGGCGGATTCGTCGACCTCGATCGTGTGGGGATTGTCGGGGTTGCCGGGCGGCACGTGGCACACGGCGACCTTGGTCTCGCCTTCGCCGTCCGGATCCTCCTCACCGTCGTCTCCGCCCGGAACATCCTCGCCGGGATCGACTCCCTCGCAAGCGCCCTCGGTGTCGCCGTGGGCCAGGTGCGCGGGGAGGGCCGGCTCGCCGATCTCGATCGTGACGGCGTTGTCGGGATTCCCCGGTGGGGCATGGCAGACGAGCACCCTGGTCCCGTCGGACTCGGGGTCCTCCTCCGGGTCCTCCGGATCTCCCCCGGGTTCCTCGCCGCTATCGTCCGCGCAGGCGCCCTCGGTGTCCCCGTGCGCGAGGTGCGCGGGGACCGACGGGGCGCCGACGTCGACCGTATGCGCGGCGTCCGGATTGCCGGGCGGCACGTGGCACAGGGTGACGGCGGCTGCGGCCTCCTCCGCGCTCTCGACGACGTCTTCGAAGCCGCTCTCCTCGTCTCCCTGGACGCGATCCAGGACCTGGAGGCGGAATTCGTCGTCGGGCTGCGCGTCGGCGTCGCCGTCGCGGAAGACCTGGAGGTTCAGCGCGAAGGCGCCGCCCACCATCTCGTTCACGCGTCCCTCGGCGAACAGGGTCTCACCGGCGGCGAGCGACAGGGCGAACTCGAGCGGCGGGCCGTCCCCGACCGCGAGCTGAACGGTGTACGATCCGGGAGGGAGCGCCGACGAGAACGCGCCCGAGGTGCCGGTACGGACCGAGCGGACCGCGAGCCCGTCCCGGACGAAGTCGATCCGGGCGTCGGAGAGCCCCGCGCTGGCGCGGAACGCGTCGCCGGCCGAGGGGTCGGACGCGAACGTCATCAGACCGGCGAAGTGGGCGTCCGCAGGGTCGCCGATGCCGGCCGGCCCCCCGCCGGAGCAGGCGAACGCGATAGGAATCTGCAAGACCAAAAAGAGTTTCGCGGTGGTGCCGGGAAGCCGGATCATGGGCGCTCCTCCGGGGGAGGAGTGGGGTTTCCGGGGACAGCATGTCTGCTGCAAGTTCGGGACCTGCAACGGTCAGGCTCGGGCGAGCATCAGGTAGGGGCCGGCGGCCTCGACGGCCGCCCCCGCGAGGCGTGAGTGGCGGGCGACGATCGCCAGCTCCTCGGGCGTGAACGCCGCCGCCACCGAATCCTCGTAGAGCCGGCGCATCTCGCCGCCGTAGTGGCGGCCGTGCCAGGCGACCCACACCGGCATGAGTCCGCGCGGCGGCCGGCGGAGATCCCTAAGGAGCACGCGCCCGGAAGGGCCCGCCACGCGCGCGATCTCGTTCAGCACGGGGGTCGGGTCGCCGATGTGGTGGAGGAGTGAGTTCGAGAACACGAGGTCGAACGCGCCCTCGGCAAAGGGGAGCGAGCGGGCATCGGCGAGCGCGAGCCCCACCCGGAAGGGCTCGATGGCCGAGACGGCGTCGCGGCGCGCGGCTTCCAGCCCGGAAGCGCCCGCCGCCAGCATCGATCCGGCCCGGTCCACGGCCCAGATCCGCCATCCCGGCCGCCGCCGCGCGACCTTCGCCGGGATCTGCCCGCCTCCCGTTCCCACGTCGAGGACGCGCGCGTCGGCCAGCGGACCGAACGCGACCACGCGCTCGATCCACCAGGCGTCCAGCCGCGCGAGGTGGGCCTCGCCGGCGGCGCCCATGTACGCGTCCGCCTCCCCCACCTCGTCCATGACTTCGGGCTCGAGGCGGCGTGCGCCGTAGACGCGCGCGTGGCGCCGCGACACGCGGTCGAGTGCGGGCTCGAACAGCGCCGCCCCGGGGTCCTCGACCTCGCCCGATGGAAGCGCGCGGGGGTTTTCGCCCGGCCATGGGCGCGTCCTGCCGGCGGGAACGGTCGTGCCGGCGGGATGGGGCGGTCGCGTCGTCACGTCACGGCCGCGGGGTTGCCCGCCGCATGGTTCCCATCGAGCTTCCCGCCTTCATGATGGACAAGGTCATCCGGGAGATCGAGAAGCGCCGGGACGGGTACGTCGACGAGCTGGCCGAGTTCCTCGCGATCCCCAGCATTTCGACCGACCCGGATCGCGCCGAGGACGTCCGGCGCTGCGCGGAGTACTGTCGGGCCGCGCTCGAGAAGATCGGCTTCCCGACCGCGGAGGTCCACGAGACCCCGGGCCACCCGATCGTGACCGCCGAGTGGTCCGGCGCGGAGGGCGCGCCCACGGTCCTCTTCTACGGTCATTACGACGTCCAGCCCGTCGACCCCGTCGAGCTCTGGACCACGCCTCCCTTCGAGGCGACCGTCCGCAACGGCAGGATCTACGGGCGCGGCTCGGCCGACGACAAGGGCCAGGTCCTCTGCCACTGGAAGGCATGGGAGGCCCACTTCGCGGCCCACGGAAAGCTCCCCTGCAACGTCAAGGTGCTCCTCGAGGGGGAAGAGGAGATCGGCTCGGAGCACCTGGCCCCGTTCATCGCCGGGAACCGCGGCCGCCTGGCCTCCGACGTCGTGCTCATCTCCGACAGCCCCATGTTCGCGCGCGGCGTGCCGTCCCTCTGCTACGGACTGCGCGGCCTCTGCTACATGGAGATCCACGTGCGCGGCGCGAAGAGCGATCTCCACTCGGGTTCCTTCGGTGGCGCGGTCGCCAACCCGGCGCAGGCGCTGGCGCGGATCCTGTCGGGCCTCAAGGACCACGAGCAACACGTCGCGATCGAGGGGTTCTACGACAAGGTCCGGCCCGTGTCGGAGCGGGAGCGCGCCGAGTTCGGCCGGCTCCCGTTCAACGAGATCGAGTTCCGCCAGCAGCTCGAGGTGCCCGAGCTGGTGGGCGAGGCCGGGTTCACGACGCTGGAGCGGATCTGGGCGCGGCCCACGCTCGACATCAACGGCATGATCTCGGGCTTCACCGGGAAGGGCGCCAAGACCGTGCTGCCCGGAGTCGCGAGCGCGAAGGTGTCGATGCGACTCGTTCCCGATCAGGACCCGGACGAGATCGCCGAGCTCTTCCGACGGCACGTCGAGTCGAACGCGCCGCCGGGCGTCACGGTGCGCGTCGATACCCTCCATGGGGCGCGCCCCTACATCGCGCCGCTCGACCATCCGGCGAACCGCGCCGCCGCGCGGGCGCTGGGCAAGGCCTTCGACGCGGATCCCGTCTTCACCCGCGAGGGCGGATCGATCCCCGTTACCGTCACGTTCCAGGAAGAGCTCGGCACGACCTCGATCCTGATGGGCTTCGGCCTGCCGGACGAGAACGCGCACGCGCCGGACGAGCACCTCGACCTCGAGAACTTCCACGCCGGCGTCGTCACATCGGCCTGGTTCTACGAGGAGTACGCCCGCGACGGGAAGTAACCGACGGCCCGCCGATCCGGAGGAACCGCACGATGCCTACCCGCCGCACCACCGTGCGCCGCAACGCCAAGCGCGGCGCGTACGACCGCGAGGTCGTGAACGCGATCCTCGACGCGGGGATCGTCGCGCACGTCGGGTTCGTCCACGAAGGTCAGCCGTACGTCATCCCGATGTCCTACGCGCGCGACGGCGACCGGCTGCTGCTCCACGGCGCCGGCGGGAGTCGCCTCATGCGGACGCTCGCGTCCGGCGCCCCGGCCTGCGTCACGGTGACGCTCCTCGACGGGATCGTCCTCGCGCGCTCGGTCTTCCATCATTCCATGAACTATCGATCGGTCGTGGCGCTGGGATCGGCGACGAAGCTGGAAGGTGCGGAGAAGGCGGCCGCGCTGGAGACCCTGGTCGAAGGCCTCGTGCCGGGTCGATCGCGCGAGGCGCGCGGTCCCGACCGCGCGGAGCTGGCGGCGACCATGATCCTCGATTTTCCCCTCGACGAGGTCTCCGCGAAGGCGCGCTCGGGGCCGCCGGCCGACGACCCCGCCGACCTCGAGCTCCCCATCTGGGCGGGTACGATTCCGCTCGCCCTCCGGGCCGGACCCGCCGAACCCGCGCCGGACGCGCGCGCGACGGATCTGCCGCCATCGGTCGAGCGCTACCTGGCGGAACGCGGCTAGCGGGTCGGAGGCGGACCGGGCGCCCGAGCGGCGTCCTCCCGCACCGGCCAGGGACCCACCCGGATCACGGGCTCCGTCGAATCGTTGACGTACAGCGTGAGAGAGTCCGCCCCGGGCGACAGGCCCGGCCCGAAGGCGAAGACGCCCACGGCCGTGTTGTCGGTCTCGACCTTGATCCGCGGGTTGTCCGGCGTCACCACTCCTTCGTACCGATTGCCCTCGTCGTCCAGGAGATAGGGCTGGCCGTCGGCCGCGAACTGGACCAGGCTGTCGGGGCCCGTGTACCACGCCGCATACGTCATCGCGATGTGGTTCTCCGCGTAGTTGAGCCACTGCACGTGCCAGGCGGCGTCGTCGGCGGATGAGCGCGCGGTCATGTCGATCGAGTCGAGCGGCGCGGTGCCCTGCATCTCGGGGAAGCGCCTCGGATCGACCGCGAAGCGCTTCATCTCGGCCGCGGTGATCGAGTCGTAGGGAATCGGCTGCTCGGCGAGACCCGTCTCTTCCTTCCCGTTCGAGCAGGCCAGGGCGAGCGTCAGGAGGGCCGCGATCGGCGCCGGTCGAAGGATCGTCGCCCGTCTCATCGGTAGTTCGTCGGCTTCCAGTCGAACGGAAGGTTCGCCTCGCGAAGGTGGGCCATCACGGCCTGGAGATCGTCCTTCTTCTTCCCCGTGACGCGAACCTGGTCGCCCTGGATCGCCACCTGGACCTTGAGACCGGTCCCCTTGATCCGCTTGACGACGTCCTTGGCCTGCTCGGTCGACAGGCCGGACTGGATCGTGGCCCGCTGGCGCGCCGTTCCTCCGAGCGCCGACTCGACCTTCCCCCACTCGAGGGCCTTCAGCGAGACGCCGCGCCGCGAGAGCTTCTCCTCGAGGATCTGGCGCAGGGCCTTCAGCCGCCCCTCGTCCTCCGCGCTCAGCACGAGGTCGTCGCCCGTCTCCTCGATGGCGGCCGTCGAACCCTTGAAGTCGAATCGCGTCCGGACCTCCTTGGTCGCCTGCTGGATCGCATTCCGAATCTCCATCCTGTCGACCTGGCTCACGATGTCGAACGAGCTTTCACTTGCCATGCCGTCGATGTCTCCTTCCGGGCTCTCGAGTTCGCCGTTCGAATCCGTTATGCGGCGTCCGGCGCGCCGATCGTGATGACGATCTTCCCGAACTGGTCGCCCTCGCGCATCCGCCGGAGCGCGTCGAGCACCCCCTCCAGCGGGATCTCCTCGTCGATGACCGGCTTGATCCTGCCGCCCTCCACCAGGCGCGCCACCTCCCGGAATTCCCGCCGGTTCGCCATGGTGGACCCGTGGATCGAGATGTGCTTCCAGTACACCCGGTTGATGGGCGTGGTTGCATCGTTGCCCGTGGTAGCGCCGCAGGTGGCGATGCGGCCGCCGCGCCGCACGCACTCGATGGAGTCCCGCCAGGTTTCTTTCCCGACGTTGTCGATGACGAGATCCACGCCGCGCCTGGCCGTCAGCTCCCGGATGCGGTCCGGGACGCGCTCGCGCGTGTAGTCGAGCGCCACGTCGGCGCCCAGCCGGATGGCGCGATCGACCTTGGCCGCGCTCGACGACGTTGCGTAGACGTAGGCGCCCGCGTACTTGGCGATC
>DASSBK010000330.1:0-5052 GCA_035698825.1 Gemmatimonadota bacterium | reverse complement strand
GATCAAGGACGCCGTCGGGCGGCCGAGCGCGGGCGTGAAGGTGGCGGAGCCGCTAGCCGGGCCGTTGCGGGCGCTCGAGCGGTACGCGGGGGCCCTCCACGATGCCGCCGAGCAGGCGATCCGAGATCATCGGGAGCGACTGGTCGAAGAGCAACTCGTGCTCGCGCGGCTAGCCGACATCGCGATCGACCTCTACGCCCTGACCGCGGTGGTCAGTCGCGTGCAGGCCGCGATCGAGCACTTCGGCGAAAAGGTGGCGGGGCCTGAGATCGACATCGCGCGGCAGTTCAGCCGCGAGGTCGGGGCGCGGATCGAAGCCCGCGTCGCGCTGCTTTCCCAGAACCGTGACGAGCGCCTGCGGCGGATCGCGCGCCGCCCTGCGGCGACGCGATGAAGGCCCCCGTTCTGCGACCGGCGGTGGCGCGATGAGCATCCGGCGACCCGACCCGCGCCATCCCGGCGGGGAGACCCCACTCGACGAAGACCCGCTCGCCTCCGCGTTCTGGATCCGGGCCTTCCGGCGCGAGGACGCGGACGCCGTGCGCGAGATCGTGTTCGGCGTGCTGGCGGAGTTCGGGTTGCCCCCCGACCACGCGGGGACCGACGTCGACCTCACCGACATCGAGCTCCACTATCTGACCCGGGGCGGCGGATTCTGGGTGGTCGAGGACGGCCGCGGGCGCATCGTCGGGACGTGCGGCCTATGGCTCGATCCCGAGCGCCCGGAAAGCTGCGAGCTCCGCAAGATGTACCTGCTGCCGGATTGGCGCGGACGGGGGCTCGGGGGCCAGCTCCTCGAAGTCGCTCTGGCGCACGCTCGCAGCACGGGCCGCGCGCGCGTCGAGCTCGAGACGAACCATGCGATGACGGCCGCGATCGGCCTCTACGAGAGCCGCGGGTTCCGCGAGATCGAGGGCGAAACGTGCGGGCGCTGCGACCGCCTGCTCGCCCTCGATCTGAAGTAGCCGCCATCCCGCCCGCACTTCGGCGCAAATGCCGTCAGCTAGTCGAAAGGCTGTCGCCAGGGAACCAGGCCTCCGCCAGCGACGCCAAGAAGGCGCGGGCTTCGCGCACCTCATCGAGCTCCACGCACTCGTCGGGCCCGTGCGAACGCGCGCTCGTGCCGGGACCGCACTTCATCGCGTCGACATCGCGGAACCACACCCAGTCCGAGCACGTGGGGCTTCCGTACTCGCGCGCGCCGGGGCGCACCCTGCGCGCTGCCGACACGAGCCGCGAACCCGGCGGGGTCTCGCAGGGGACGAGTCTGTCGGAGATGACGTCCAGCTCGGCCTTCACGCGCTCGCGGATCGCCTCGATCAGCTCGGCGTGGCTCCAGAGGGGCGTCGTGCGCACGTCGAGCGAGGCGCGCGCGACCGGAGCGGTGACGTTCCGGGCCATGCCGGCCTCGATCCTGGTCGGCGTGATCGTCGGGTCGCCGAGGACGGCATGCGGCCGCCCCACGCCGACCCCTTCGAGCGCGAGCAGGTCGCGCGCCAGGATCGCGATCGCGTTCGGCTGCCCCTCGCCCGCGCGGCCGGCATGGATCTGCGTCCCGCGTGTGATCAGGTCGAGCCACAGGACGCCCCGCTGGGAGGTCGCCAGGTCGAGGTTGGTCGGCTCGCCGATGACGGCGGCCTCGACGGTCCCGAGCGTCGGGACGAGTCGGGGCATCGTGGTGTCGGGCGTCTCCTCGCGGAACCCGAGGACGACGAGCAGGCGACCACGGGCCAGTGCGCGGGCCCCCACGTCCGCCGCCGCTCCCAGCATCGCGGCGGCCGAGGCCTTGGCGTCTCCGGACCCCCGCCCGTAGAGCCGCCCGTCCGCGATCGCCGGATCGAAGGGGTCCCTGGTCCAGCCGTCCCCCGGAGGGACGGTGTCGAGGTGAGAGACGAGCGCGAGCGTCGGGCCCGGCGCTCGGCCGACCACCTCGACGACCACCCCCAGCTCGCTCCGCCGGACATCGAGGCCCGCGCGGCGCGCGACGACCTCTACGTGCCGCGCGACCTCCTCCTCCGGCTCGCTCGGGGAAGGGATCGACACCAGCTCGCGGAGGAGACGAACCTCGTCGATGGACGACCGGGTCTGCATGGCGGGCTATATTGCGGGGTAATCGCGAACAACGGAAGGGGGAAGCGATGATCGGAACGAACATCGCGCTCGCGGGTCTGGCCGCTGTCCTGATTGCCGGGCCTGCTCGCGGGCAGATCGCGACACGCGAGCTTCCGCCCGCGGAGCTCGCGCCGGGACTCACGCCATCCGAGCTGACCGCGCGGGTGGAGCAGTTCGCCGCGGTGGACCTGACGTTCGATGCCTCGCTGCTCGATGCCCACCAGCGCATCGTCGTGCGGAAGCTGGTCGAGGCGTCCGACGTGTTGAACGAGATCTTCTGGCTCCAGGTCTGGCCGGACAACCTCGCCTACAGGGCGAGCCTGCAGGAGGCCGGAGGCGCGGACCTGGAGCCCGCCCGCGAGTACTACGACATCATGGCCGGGCCATGGGACCGGCTCGCGGACTCGGAGCCGTTCCTGGCCGTCGGTCCCAAGCCCGCCGGGGCCGGCTACTATCCCGCAGACGCCACCAGGGAGGAAATCGAAGCGTGGATCGCGGCGCATCCGGCGGACCGGGAGGCGTTCACGTCTTACTACACGGTCCTCGAACGCGAGGGCGATGGGCTGGTTGCCGTCCCGTACAGGGAGGCATATGGCGACCGGCTCGAGCGCGCTGCGGGCCTGTTGAGGGAAGCGGCCGAGCACGCGCAGGACGCCTCCCTCGCGGATTTCCTGGGCAAGCGGGCGGAGTCGCTCGTCACCGACGATTACCTCGCATCCGAGATCGCATGGATGCAGCTGTCCGGCAATCTGATCGACGTCACGTTCGGTCCCTACGAGGTCTACGAGGACGGCCTCATGGGATGGAAAACGGCCTACGAGTCGTTCATCGGCATCAAGGATCCCGGCGCGAGCGCGGACCTCGAGGTGCTGGTCTCGCATCTCCCGGATCTCGAGAGCGCGCTTCCCATGGACGACGCTTACAAGAGCCCCGATCGCTCCTTCGAGTCTCCACTGTCGGTGATCGACGTGATCTACACTGCGGGGGACGCGCGGCGTGGCGTCATGACGCTCGCGTTCAATCTGCCCAACGATCCTCGTGTATCGGATGAATACGGAACGAAGAAGGTGATGTTGCGGAACGTAATCGACGCGAAGTTCGAGCAGGTCCTCGTGCCGATCGCCGAGCGTGTGCTGGAGCCGGGGCTCGCGGCGGAGATCGAGCCACGGCCGTTTACGACGAACGTCCTGATGCACGAGCTGGCCCACGGTCTCGGCCCGCGCCTCGTTCATGACAGTGACGAGTCCATCTCGGTGCGACTCGGGGCTAGTTATTCCCCCGTCGAAGAGGCGAAGGCCGACGTCGTGGGTGTGCTTTCGTTGTCCCATCTGGCCGACGCGGGGGTCTATGACGAGGCTTTCAAGCGCCAGGTGTACATCAGCTCGGTCGCGGGCCTGGTCCGGTGCGTGAGGTTCGGGACGAACGAGGCCCACGGAAAGGGATGTGCGGTGCAGCTCAACCACCTGCTCGACGAAGGCGCGGTCACGGTCGGAGGGGATGGCCGCTTCGGGATCGACTTCGAGAAGATCCACGGCGGATACGAGAGCCTCGCGCGCCGTCTCCTGACGATCGAGGCGACAGGCGACGTGGCAGGTGCGGAGGGTCTGCTGGCCGAGAAGGGGACTCTTCCGCCGGCAGTAGACGATGCGATCGAGCGCATCGCAGACGTCCCCGTCGATATCCGTCCGCACTATACCGTGATCGAAGCGATGGAGGAATGGTGAGTCGAGCACGCGTTCTCGGAGGACTGGCCTTCATCCTGTGCGCCTGTGGAGGAGGGGAGATCGCCGAGGTGGTGCATCCTGCGCGCGAGCCCGGGGAGCTGGCGCTGCCCCCGTCGGCCAACGCGCCGCGTGTCTCGCGTGACGCCATGGCCCCCGACACGTTCCGTCCGGATTCGGTCGACGAATTCGAAATCGTCGACTTCGACAGCTTCCCCATGGGCGATCCGCTCGGCGATCCCCTTGCCTTTCCCGGGTCTCCCGATCCGGCGATCGAGTCCGTCGCCGATTCCTATCGGCGGCATTATGGCGAGTCGCTACGCTCGGAGGGCTCGTCGGTCCGCGGCCGCATCGACCGGGAGCTCCAACGGGAGGCGGAGCTCCGGACTGCCCAGGAGCGTGGGTACTCCGACTGGACCTCCATGATCGAGGAGATGAGCGCCGAACAGCGCGCGAGCCTCGTGGACAGGCTGAACGAAGCCAACGTCGAGCTGGCTCGCGACCTCCACGGCTCGGACGACGAGGGTGTTCCGACCGGCCCGGCACCGACCGGCACACCGCCGATGGTCACCCCGCCCGGCGAGACCACGCCGCGCGGGGAATGACCGCGACCCGCGCGCCGGACCTGCCGCCGCGTGCGGGGGGGGGCGCCCCGCAGGCGCCGGCGGGGCGGCTGCGCACGTGGGGCCGCTTCGTCCGCTTCGAGCACACGCTGTTCTCCCTCCCGCTTCTGTTCGCCGGGGTTCTGCTCGGAGCCGGCGGTCTGGATGTCCCGCTCCCGCTGCTCGGAATCGTCCTCCTCGCCGGGACCGGGGCGCGCACGGCGGCGCTCGGCCTCAACCGGATCATCGATCGGCGGATCGATGCGGCGAATCCCCGAACGGCATCGCGCGAACTGCCGAGCGGCGCGATGGGGCTGGGCGAGGCGCGCGCGCTGACCGCGCTGGGAATGGTCGTGTACGCGGGCGCCGCCTGGTGGATCGCGCCGATCTGTCTCGCCCTCGCGCCGATCCCGCTGGCCGTATTCACTGCGTATCCCTACCTCAAGCGCTGGACGCCGTGGTGCCACCTTGGCGTGGGCCTCGGTCTGGCGATGGCGCCGCTCGGGGGCTGGTTCGCCACTCGGCTCGCGTTCTCCGATCTGGCGCCCCCTCTCCTCCTGGGTCTCTTCACGCTCGCGTGGGTGGCGGGGTTCGACGTGATCTATTCAACGCTGGAT
>DASSBK010000329.1:0-9656 GCA_035698825.1 Gemmatimonadota bacterium | reverse complement strand
CGGGCACGTTGCGATGGCTCGCCTCCCCGGCGATCTACGTCGACGTGCGGCCGCATGCGTTCGCGGGAGGCGGGGAGGTTCCGGCCGAGTGGGTGGAGCAGGTCGCTGCGCTGGCGCCGCGGTTCGTATCGCAGTGGACGGGTGGCATGCTCTCGGCGAGGTCGGTGACGGTCGGCGCGAATCCGCCGGCCCCAGGCACCCCCGGAACGCTCGTCATCCTGTTCGACGAGGATCCCGCGAGATATCCGAGCTCGTCCTCGGCGGGAACCGCCACGCCCGCGCACGACGGCGACGGCGCGATCGAGAGCGCGACCGTGCGGCTGCGCTTCTCACCACTCACCGGGGCGGCGGCGGCGATCTCCCGTCAAGCAGTGCTGGGGCACGAGCTCGGTCACGCGCTGGGTCTCGCGCACATGGACGGCGAGACGGCGAGCATGATGACCGGCATCGTCCGAACCCCCGAGCTGACGGCGTTCGACCGCGCGGCGGGCGCGCTCCTCTACTCTCGCCTTCCGGGCACCCGGGCCGACGACCGCGAGAACTAGACGACCGCGGGCGGCGTCGCCGTCGGTGTGCGCGGTTGTTCGAGGGCCCTATATTCGGGTCCTCCATGTCCGGGCCAAAGCGATACTACATCGAAACCTACGGCTGTCAGATGAACGTGGCGGACGCCGAGCTGATGGGCGGCGTCCTCAAGCGCGAGGGCCACGTGCGCGTGGACGATCCGGCCGAAGCCGAGGTCGTTATCGTCAACACCTGCGCGATCCGCGATCACGCGGAGCAGCGGGTCATCGGCCGGGTGGGGCAGCTGAACATGCACAAGCTCGAGCGGCCGGGCGTCCGCCTCGGGGTCGCGGGCTGCGTCGCCAAGGAGCTCGGGAAGGAACTGCTCCAGCTGGCGCACGTCGACTTCGTCGTGGGCCCGGACAGCTATCGCCATCTACCGGAGGTGCTCGATCGCGTGGACGAGGGCGAGCGCGTCGTCCTGGACCGCTTCAGCCGCAGCGAGAACTACGAGGACCTGGAGCCGTACCGGATGGATAGCTGCGCGGCGTGGATCACGATCATGCGCGGTTGCGACAAGTTCTGCTCCTACTGCATCGTCCCGTTCACCCGCGGTCGCGAGAAGTGCCGCTCGCCCGAAGGGATCCTCGAGGAGGTTCGCCGCGCGGTGGACGACGGCGCCCGCGAAGTGACGCTGCTGGGGCAGAACGTCAACTCCTACCGGTCGGGCGACTGGGATTTCCCGGACTTGCTGTCCGCCGTCGCGCAGGTCGACGGGCTTCGCCGCGTCCGCTTCACCACGAGCCACCCGTGGGACTTCACGCAGCGACTGGTGGACGCGATCGCGGACCACCCGACGATCTGCGAGCACGTCCACCTGCCGGTCCAGTCGGGCTCCGACCGGATCCTCGCCGCCATGCGCCGCGAGCACACCGCCGCGTGGTACAGGGAGCGGGTGGCGATGCTGCGCGAAGCGGTTCCCGGATGCGCGCTCTCGACCGACATCATCGTCGGGTTCCCCGGAGAAACGGATGCCGATTTCGAGGCGACCTTCGATCTCATGGCGGAGGTGCGCTACAACTTCGCCTACGTGTTCGTATACTCTCCGCGTCCGCACACGCCCGCGGCGACGATCCGCGAGGACGTCGTCCCGCACGCCGTGGCGGTCGAGCGGCTCGAAGCCCTGAACGCGCTCCAGCGCGGGATCGGCACCGCGTACCTGCTCGAGAAGGTCGGCTCGGTCCAGGAGGTCCTGGTGCAGGGAAAGGCCAGGCGCGGGGAGGCTCTCGTGTCCGGCTGGACGGAGCAGCGCGAGACGGTGGTGTTTCCGGGCGATGCGGCGCTGGTCGGACAGATCGCGCCGATCCGGATCACGGGCCTGTCGGGCATCACCCTCCACGGAGAGGTCGAGCGAGCGGACCCGCGCGAGCACGAGCCGCTGCTCGAGCTGTCCGTGCTGGACGCGATCGCTTGAGACCCTCCAAGGTCGTGGCGATCGCCGGGGCGCTCGTGGTCGTCGTCCTGCTGGTCCTCTTCGCCCTCGTCAACCGCGGCCAGCCGATCGCGCTCGATTTCGGGATCTGGTCGTGGCAGGGCGATGCGATCTATGCCATCTACGCGGGCGCCTGCGTGGGCCTCATCGCGATGTTCGCGGTATCCCTTCCCAGCGATCTGGCGATCCGTCGCGAGCATCGCCGACTCCTGCGGCACGAACACGCCGCCGCCGAACGGTCTTCCGATCCCGGAGGCCCCGACCCCAGATGAACCTCCTGCTGCTCTCGCGGCAGCGTTGGCTCTACTCCACCCGCCGATTCCGCGACACCGCGCGAGCGCGAGGCCACGAGCTGTCGACGGTCGACCCGCTGGAATGCGGCCTGGCGATCGGCCCGGGCGGCCTGCGGCTCTTCTTCCGGGACCGGGAAGTGCCCTCGATCGACGTGGCGATCCCCCGGATCGGCGCCTCGCTGCCCGGACAGGGCGTCGCCGTCGTCAACCACCTCGAGGCCATGGGGATCCCGCTCGTCAACGGCGCGGCCGCCATCCGCCGGGCGCGCGACAAGCTCGTTGCGCTCCAGATCCTGGCCGCGCGCGGGATCATGGTGCCCCGCACCGTGCTCGCGAGGGGTCCCGATCAGGTCGACCAGGCGCTCGAGGTCGTCGGCGGACCACCCGTCGTGCTCAAGCTCCTGCACGGAACCCAGGGAGTTGGGGTCATCCTCGCCGACACGCGCGCCGCGGCGGCCTCGACCCTCGACACGCTCTGGGGGCTGAGGCAGGACGTGATCGTCCAGGAGTACGTGGCGGACTCGGCGGGCCGCGACGTGCGCGTGCTGGTCGTCGGCGGGAGGATCGTCGCGGCGATGCGGAGACAGGCTCCGGCGGGGGAGTGGCGCTCGAACATCCATCGCGGCGGCTCGGGAACGCGGGTCGAGCTGGACCCGACGTATGCGGACGCGGCGGTCGCCGCGGCGGACGCGATCGGGCTGGACGTCGCGGGCGTCGACCTGCTGGAGGCGAGCGACGGACCGCGCGTGACCGAGGTCAACGCCTCGCCGGGCTTCGAGGGCCTCGAGCACGTGTGCGGCGTCGATGCGGCGGGCGCGATCCTGGACCTGGCCGAGGCGATCGCGGCGGGGCTTGAACCTCGCCCCGCGCCCACCCGTTTAGCTCCCGGGACCGCTCTCGAGGAGACCGAATTCCGCTGACCCGCTCGTACAGCCTTCGCTCGACCGTGGTGGTCGCCGCGCTCTCGCTGGGGCCGGTGCGCGGAGCCGCGGCGCAGGAGCGAGGGGCGCAGGCCTTCGCCGCCGGGCAGGCCGAGATGTCGGCGGGGGATGCGTGGTCCGCGCGCGAGCAGTTCGAGCGTGCCGTGCGCGAGGGCTATCCGCCCGGGCCCGGGTACCGCGCTCTCGCGGAAGCCTACCTGCACCTGGACAACCGACTCTTTTACGCGCGGGACGCGATCGAACGGGCCCTCGAAGCCGATCCCGACGACATCGCGTCGTGGTACCTCCTCGCCGACGTCAACCTGCGGCTGGACGGGGGCGACGCGGACGGCCGGGCGCGCGAGGCCTTCCACAGGATCTTCCGCATCGATCCGTTCTACGAGGACGCCATCGAGCGCTGGGGACGATTGTATCTGGATCCCATCGATCAGAAGGAGGTCGCGGACATCCTGGGGGAGAGGCTCGATCGCGAATACGAGCCGGAGGTCGCGCTCCTCAGGATCGACGTGCTGTTCGACGGCGGATTCTTCGAGGAATCACGGCGCGAGATCGAGCGGTTCCGCTCACGGGTCAAGGAGGAGCGGTATCTGTCGCGCCTCTCGTACTACGCGGGTGTCGTCCGGGCGGCGCTCGGCGACGAGCGGGACGGTGCCGGCTACTACTTCAACGGGATCGCGTTCGCGGACACGGCGGAGGATCTCGAGCCGTACCACGCCGATCTCGAGCCGCTCCTCTCGGAGGCCGAGCGGGCCGCCTGGGAGGCGGGGGACGTCGGGGCGCGCAGGGAGATGCTCCTGGGCTGGTGGAACGCGCGTGATCCTTTGCCGCTCTCGGACATCAACGAGCGGTGGGTGGAGCAGCAGCGGCGGATCCGGGTAGCCCGCGATACGTACCGCTGGAAAAAGCCGATCACGAAGGAGAAGCTCGTCGATCTCGGCGGCACCGACATGGGGCTCCCCTCCATCGCGATCCGGCTCGACGGCCGGCCGCTCGACGACCGCGGCGCGTTCTACCTGCGGCATGGGGACCCGGAGGAATCCAGCTATCCCCGCGCGGACGAGTGCGGCTTCTGGCATTACGACCGGGACGAGATCCCGGGAGGCGGGTTCGCGATCAACTTCAGCGACGGCGGCAACTCCTCCGGGCCGGGCCGCTTCCTCGGGAACGACTGCACGTTCTCGACGGTGCCCACGACCCCGCTCGGTCTTCAACACTTCGCTCCGGGGTCGGGGGGCCTCGCGCCGTGGGATGCGCCAAGGGTGCAGAACCGCACCCGGGCGCAGGCCGTGCTCGGGCTCTCGACGGACTCCTATGCGTACGAACTGGAGCGCCCGATCGACGTCGCCGCGGATCCCGCCACGTTCTCCTATTTCCGCCGCGAGACGGACCTGGCGCTCTACTTCGCGGTCCCCCTCCCCGAGATCGAGGTGCGCGACGACCGTAGCCGCTACCGCAAGGGCCTCGTCCTCTACGACGCGGGCTGGAACGAGATCACCCGCTGGTCGGACGACATGGACGCCGTGCTCACGCGCGTTCCCGAAGAAGACGGCGAGGCGACCTGGTACCTGGTCGATCTCTTTCACGTCCGGATCCTTCCGGGGACCTACCACTACGCGCTCCAGGTCGACGACCTGCAAGGCGAAGGCGTGGGTGTCCGGAAGGGCGTGCTGCGGGTCCCGCGGTATTCCTCGACCGGGCTGGAGATGTCGGACCTGGTCCTGTCGGCCGGGATCGCGGAGTCCGGGCGCGTGAACCGCTTCGAGCGCTACGGGCGCACGATCCTCCCGCTTCCACCCCGGCGCTTCCTGCGGAACCAGGCCCTCTATCTCTACTTCGAGACGTACAACCTCCAGCCGGACGACGCCCGGCAGATGACGTTCCGCGTCGACTACACGATCCGGGCCGAGCGGCTCGACCGGAACGCGATCGAGAAGTTCTTCGGCGGCCTCAAGGGCCTGGTCGGCGTCGAGGAGGAGCCCGGCGTGGTCACCCTGTCGTTCGAGCGATCGGTCCCGCACCCGGGCCGCGGCGTATGGCCGGAGTACCTGTCGTTCGACACCTCGGCGCTCGCCCCTGGACTCTACAGCCTCGAGGTCGAGATCACCGACCACGCCTTCCACGACCGCACCGCGCGGAAGACCGCGAGCTTCACGATCGTCGAGTAGCGGGGCCTCGGGCCTCTGACCGCGGCCGGCGCGGCTCGAGGCTTGCGACGTCCGGCGGCGCTCCACCGCGCGACGAGACCGTTCCTCTTCCGATTTCTTCCGCGCCCGCCGACGAGCGTCGAGCCTTCGACGGTCCGCGCCGCTCCCCCGTAGGACGATGGATCGACCGACGGATGTCGCGGCGGCGACGCGGGCCGCCAGTGCGCCGGCGGCTCCCGCGTCCGCGGTTCTTCTCGCCGCGACGGTCGCCTGCGGCTACGTCGGCCCCGCCCTGGGCGCCTGCGCGCTGGCGATCGGCGTCTCGGCGATCGCGGCGATCGCGTGGCGCGCCCGCGGCGTGGCTCCCGTCGCGGCGCTCGCCGCGTGGTGCGCGTTCGGCGGAGTCGCCGGAATCCGCGCGATCGCCGCCGTGGATGCCGCGCGCGCGGACGCGGCGGCCTGGGCCGGGCTGGCCGCGCGCGGCGCTCCCGTCGTGTCGAGCGCCGCGGTGACGATCGAAACGGCGCGGCAGACCCGGACCGGGCGCTGGAGCCTCAGGGGTCGCCTCGCGGGGTGCGAGCGGCCGTGCGCGGGCGCGGACGTCCGCTTCTCCTGGAGCGGCGACTCCGCGCCCGTCCCGGGAGAGCGCTGGAGCCTGGCCGCGACCCTGATCCCCCAGCCCCTCCGCGCTCCGCCGGGGAGCCGCTATCCGCCCGCGGGTCTCGGTCCGGATGCTCGCGCGGGCGCGCTCGAGGCCGTGCGCGTTCTCGCGCGCGGGACGCCGCCGAGAGGGCCGGCGGCCGCGATCGAGGCGTGGATCCGCGCCCGGCTCGCCGCGCGGTACGGCGCCGCGCTGGCGCCGCTGGCGGTGGCGCTCGTCATCGGCGACCGGCGCGAGATCGATCCCGACCTGACCGACGCCTTCGCGCTGACCGGCACCCTCCACCTCCTGGCGGTCTCCGGCCTCCACGTCGGATTCCTCGCGGCGCTCCTGTCGACGGCGCTCTCCTTCGGACGGATCTCCCCTGCGGCGCGCGCCGGCTGGACGACCCTGGCGCTGGCCGCATACACGAGCCTCGTCGGGGCGGCCCCGTCGGTCGTCCGCGCCTCGGTCATGGCCGGCCTGGCCCTCGCCAGCCGCGCGGGAGAGCGCGAGGTGTCGCCCTGGCAGTGGTGGGGCGCCGCGGCATGCGGCATGCTCGCCTGGCGTCCACTGGACGCGTTCGACCTCGGGTTCGCGCTCTCGTTCGGATCGGTCGCCGGACTGATCGCGCTCCGCACTCCGCTCCTCGCCCTCCTGGGTGCCCCCGATCGCGGTCCCGCCTTCCGGTGGATCTCCACGGGCGTCGTCGCGACGACGGCGTCGAGCGCGGGGACCCTCGTCGTGCAGTCGGCCGCGTTCGGCTGGCTCTCGCCGGTGGGCTTCCTCGTCAATCCCCTCGCGGTGCCCCTCTGTGGCGTCGCGCTCCCGCTGGTCTGGGTCGGTCTCGCGCTCGACGCGGCGCTTCCGGAGATGCTGGCGGGGCCGGTCTCGAGCGGGGCGGGGGCGGCGATGGGCGCCCTGACCCTGCTCGTGTCGTGGGTCTCGCGTCATTCGGGAGCGTGGGTGCCGGGGCCGATGGGCTGGGCAGCCGCTTCGGTCGCGATCCTGGGAGGCGCCGTGCTCCTCGCCCGGCGCCTTCCCGGAATCGGCGTCCTCGTCGCGGCCGGCGGGCTCGCGCTCGCGATCGCGTCGCGCCCGCCGCGCGGCCCGGTCTGGGAGGTGACCTGGCTCGACGTCGGCCAGGGCGACGCGATCGCGATCCGGTTCCCGGACGGCGCGACGTGGCTCGTGGACGCCGGCCGCGCGTGGGAGAGCGGCGACGAGGGACGCCGCACGGTCCTGCCCTGGCTCCGTCGCCAGGGCGTGCGGTCGCTCGACTGGCTCGTCACGACCCACCCCGATCTCGACCACATCGGCGGCGCGGGAAGCGTCCTGGCGGGAATCCCCGTTCGACGGTGGGGAAGCGGCGGACCGGTGGGTTCGAACGATGCCTACCTCGATCTGGTCGCCGGCAGGGGATCGGGGAGGGTGCCGCACGCGGAAGCGCTCCGCGCGGGACGCAGGCTCGAGCAGGGCGGGGTCGCGGTGGACGTCCTCCACCCGAGCGCCGACTGGGTGCCGCGCGATCCGTACGCCTCGCGGATCCCGCCCAACGAGGGATCGGCGGTCATGCTGATGACCATGGGCCGGTGCCGGCTCCTCCTCACCGGCGACCTGGGGCACCCCGCGGAAGCCGCGCTCGTCGAGGCACTCGGAGACTCCCTCCGGGCGGAGCTCCTGCACGCGGGCCATCACGGGAGCCGGCACTCGAGCTCGGCCGCGTTCCTCGCGCGGGTGCGCCCGGCGATCGTGATCGTGTCGGCGGGCGCGGGGAACCTCTACGGACATCCCCATGCGGATGCGCTCGCACGCTTCGACCGGATCGGCGCGACCGTCTACCGGACTGACCGGGTGGGCACGATCACCGCGCGCTGCACGGCCGGCGGCTGGCGAGTGCTCTCCGCGGGCCCGTATCTTCCTTGATTCGCGCCGGTTGCGAGCGTCCCCGCGGAGGAACCTTCCACCGCGGCGGCCGGTACTGGAGCGAGGGTCTCGCCCGCGCTCGCGATCCATCCAACCTGAACCGGGAGCCCATGCTGGAAGAGCACGCTTACGCCACGCAAGCCACGCTGGAGGAACGGAACGCCCGCGTCGCGATGGAGAACGCGTTCGTCGGCGAGCTCCTGACCGAGGTGCGGCGCGTCATGGTGGGACAGGACGCCCTCCTCGAGGGGCTGATGATCGGCCTCCTGTCGGACGGGCACGTCCTGCTCGAAGGCGTCCCGGGTCTCGCCAAGACGCTGGCCGTCCGCTCCCTGGCCGCGGCCATCGACTGCGACTTCCAGCGGATCCAGTTCACGCCCGATCTCCTGCCCGCCGACCTGGTCGGGACCATGGTGTACCACCCGCAGCGCGGGGAGTTCGCGGTCCACAAGGGCCCCGTGTTCACGAACCTCCTGCTGGCCGACGAGATCAACCGCGCTCCGGCCAAGGTCCAGTCCGCGCTCCTGGAGGCGATGCAGGAGAAGCAGGTGACGCTCGGAGAGACCACGCACCGGCTCGAGGAGCCGTTCCTCGTGCTCGCGACCCAGAACCCGATCGAGCACGAGGGCACCTACCCGTTGCCCGAAGCCCAGGTCGATCGCTTCATGCTCAAGCTCCAGGTCTCGTACCCGGCGCGGGCGGAGGAGCGCGAGATCATCGCCCGCATGTCGGGCGCGGCACCCCCCGAGGTCCGTCCGGTCGTGAGCCCCGAGCGCATCCTGCGCGCGCGCGGCGTGGTCGCCGAGGTCTACGTCGACGGCAAGATCGTCGAGTACATCCTCGACCTGGTGGAGGCGACGCGGAATCCCGAGAATTTCGATCTGGCCGATCTCAAGCCGCTGATCGCCTTCGGCGCCTCGCCCCGGGCCGGCATCTTCCTCACCAAGGCCGCCAAGGCGCACGCGTTCCTGCGCGGGCGCGCGTTCGCGATCCCCGACGACGTCAAGAGCGTGGCCCGTGACGTCCTGCGTCACCGACTGCTGCTCACGTACGAAGCCGAGGCCGAGAGCGTGGACCCGGACGCGCTGCTCACGCGACTGCTGGAGCGAATCGACGTGCCGTGAGCGCCGCCGAGCTGGCCCACAAGGTCCGGCTGCTCGAGATCCAGACCCGTCATCTCGTCAACGACATCTTCTCGGGCGAGTACGAGAGCGTCTTCAAGGGACGCGGCGTGGAGTTCGCCGAGGTGCGTGAGTATCAGCCCGGCGACGACGTGCGCGCGATCGACTGGAACGTGACCGCGCGCCGCGGGATCCCCTACGTCAAGCAGTTCGCGGAGGAGCGCGAGCTGACCGTCATCCTGGCGGTCGACGGCAGCGCGTCGACGCGCTTCGGCACGCAGGGCGCGCTCAAGCGCGAACGCGCCGCCGAGGTGGCCGCGGTCCTGGGCCTGGCGGCGAACCGCAACAACGATCGCGCCGGCGCGCTCCTGTTCGCGGAGGGAATCGAACGCTACGTGCCGCCGCGAAAGGGAAAGACGCACGTGCTGCGCCTGGTGCGCGACATCCTGTCTTTCGATCCGCCGGCGCTCGGCACCGACCTGGCGGAAGCGATCCGGTTCCTGACCCGCGTGCTGCACCGGCGGAGCGTGGTGTTCCTGCTGTCCGATTTCCTCGACGAAGGGTTCGAGAAACCGCTGGCCGCGCTCGCCGTGCG
>DASSBK010000328.1:0-4770 GCA_035698825.1 Gemmatimonadota bacterium | reverse complement strand
GCCACGCGGTTGGACCTCACGCAGTCATCCCTCTCGGACGTCGGTGTCGTCAACCTGATCGGCGAGTGGACGGCGGTCAGAGACTAGAGCCGGTCAGAGACTAGAGCCGGTCAGAGACTAGAGCCGGTCAGAGATCAGGGGCCGGTCCCCGCAACACCCTTCCTCACGGTCACACCCCGGACACACCACGCCGAGCCGGATGGTACGGCCCCGCGGATGCTGACGGCTCTCCGATGTTAACGGCGCGGCCGGTTTCACCGTATCGACCGCAGAGCATCGGTCCCGGATCGCCGCGGCGCCCGGGTTCCCACCATCCATCGGAGGAGGACATCATGAAGGCCTGGCCTGCAATCCTTGTATTCTGCGCGGCGTCTCTCGCGCCGGGCGCCGCCCGCGCCCAGGCGCCGGTCGACTCGCTCGCGCTCGCGCGCCAGTACACGACATGGCTCTACGCGGGCGAGGCGGACAGCCTGGTCGCGCACAGCACCGAAGAGACCCGCAACGAAGAGGGCGCCCGGGACAGGTTCCTCCAGCTCAGCAAGCTGATCGCCGATCGCGCGGGCTTCGAGCTCGAGGTCAGCGAGGAGACGTGGAAGCTGCGGAACGGCGACTGCCAGTACTGGCGGACGGCGCAGTTCTCCTCCGTGGAAGAGCCGATCCTCATCCGCTGGGTCCTGGACCGGACCGGCCTGATCGCGGGGTTCGGCGCGGGTCCGTACACGCAGGCGCCGCCGGTCGAGTCGGAGACCTGCGCGCCGCCGGCGGGCTGATCGTCGCTCCAGCAGGCGGGCCGATTTCCGCCATCGGGGAAGGGTCGATCCTCGGCGTCCATGGAAGCCGGTAGCGGGCGCGGATCCACTCGTTCACCGCCAGGGCGAGCAGGCAGCAGCCGAGGACGCCACCGATCCAGGGCGGGCCGGCGGTGGGAGCGCGAACGGCGGCGGCGTACACGAGGCCGCCGCCGACGGCGAGCAGGATCGTTCCTCGCGCCACCCTGGCGGTCGATCCCACGCGCGTCATCCACGCCGAGGCCGCGCTGGAGAGCCCGAGCGATTCGATCCGCCCCGTGAGCTCGTCACGCGGCGGACGGACGAGCCGCACGATCCCGCGTATGAGGAGAGCGGCGCCGAACCCGGCCACGATCCAGCGGCCGCGTGGCCGCGCCAGGGTCCGCGCTAGCCTCGTCGGACCCTCCGCGGCGGCGGCCTCGCCTCCGAGGAGCAGATGCACGAGGAACACGACCAGCGCCGCGTTGAGAGCCGCCGCGCCGAGATGCAGCGCGCGCGTTCGCCATCCCGCGCCCTCCGGGTCGAGGACGGCGAGCGTCAGGCGCGACAGCGCGAACGCCGCCATGCCGACCGCGAGGATCGCGATCACCCCCTTGCCGAAGGGGGCTTCCGCGACCACCCGCACGGCCTCCCGCGCTCCGCCGCCGACGTTGGCCCCGCGCACAGCGTGCCACAGGCCGAGCGCGGCCGTCGCGGCATAGATCGTCCCCTTGGCGGCGTGGCCCGCCCGCATCGCGGCCGCGAGCCAGCCGACCGCGTGACCTCCGCGTTCTGTCTCGCGCATCGGACCAAGATGTCGGCGCGAACCCCCGACCGCTATTAGCTTGACGTCCGGCGCCGCATGGCCCCGACCCCCACATCCCGAGGATGCCAGTGCCCGACTCGACGCCCGAGGGCTTCGTCCGAATCCGGCTCGAGACCGAGCGCGAGCTCCCGATCGCGCTGTCGCCGGACTCCGACGCGGATGGTCTCGAATCCGCCCTGACCCGGATCGCAGGCGCGCGTCAGAAGATCGACGGACTCCTCGGTCGCGGCGGCGCGGTGCTCCTCCGCGGTCTCCTGCCGGCCGACACGGCCGCCTTCGACGCCGCGCTGGGGAAGCTCGCGCCGGATCTCAAGCCCTACACCGAGGGCCAGTCCCAGCGGAGTCGGGTCGACGGAAAGATCTACACGTCGACGGAGTATCCCGCCGATCAGGAGATCGTGCTCCACAACGAGCTCTCCTATACCCGTACGCCTCCGCGGCGCCTGTTCTTCTTCTGCCTGGTGCCGCCGGAGACCGGAGGCGAGACGCCGATCGTCGATTGCCGGATCCTCTACGAGGCGCTGGATCCGGAAGTGCGGGATCCCCTCGTCGAGCGGAGCGTGCGCTACGTGAAGAACATGCACGGCGGGAGCGGGTTCGGGAAATCGTGGCAGGACCACTTCGAGACCGACGACCGGAGGGCGGTGGAGCGGTATCTCGAAGAAGGAGACGTCGAGCACCGGTGGGGCGACGACGGGTCGCTCTGGACGTCGCAGGTCCGGCCGGCGGCGGTCCCGCATCCCGTCACCGGCGAGACGGTGTGGTTCAATCAAGCGGACCTCTGGCACTGGTCCGCGCTGGGACCGCGCGGGGCCTCGCTGCTCAAGCTCATGGGCCCCGAGCGCCTGCCCACGAACGCGTGCTACGGCGACGGCGAGCCGATCCCGGTCGAGCACATGGATGCCACGCGCGAGACCCGGCGCCGGCAATCGAACCGGTTCCCCTGGGAGGCGGGAGACCTGCTGATCCTCGACAACCACATGGTAGCCCACGGCCGCCGGCCGTTCACCGGTGCCCGGCGGATTCTCGTGGCCATGGCCTGAGGTATGCCGGGACTGTTCGGACCTCCGATCGACATCGCCGATCTTCCGCCGGGGAATCGCCTCTACCTCCTGGCCTGCGAGCCGAGCTCGGACCCCACCATGGTCTGGGGGACCGACGTCGAGTTCGATCCTCTCCGGGAGGAGGCGGCACGGCGGAACCGGGAAGGGACGTTCCTGTTGACCCCCGTTCACTTCATGGTGAAGGCCGTCGAGCGCGCGCTCGCGGAGCATCCGGAAGTCAATCGCCGGATCCTGGACGGCCGGATCCGGGACTACGAGGGACGGCACGTGACCCTGTCCACCCAGGGGCGCGACGGGCGGGCCAGCATCGTCCGGCTCGAGAACGTGCACGAGATGGGCGTGGAGGAGATCGGGCGCGAGATCTGGGCCCGGCTACTCGCCGAGCGCCGGGAGGCGCCGACCTTCGCGGATCGCATGCTCACCCGGCGGCGGTATCCGGTCCTGAATCTGCTGGGTCCGCGCCTGAGCGGCGCCGTGTTCCGGCGCGGCATGCAGTGGACGGAGCGTCGCAGCGGCTCGAACTCGAGGTCGGCGCAGGGCCCCGGATCCGCGGTTCTCCTCAACTATCTCGGCGGGCGGGGCATGCCGCCGATGCGCTCCTTCGTCCCCAGCCGGCTCGCGATCGGCCACCTGATGACGAACGTGACCGTGGGTGCGCCGGAGCGGCGGGCGGTGGCCCCCGAGTCGGGCGTCGAGGCCCGCACGATGATGCCCGTCCACGTGCGAGGAGATCATCGTCTCGTCGATGGGATCCAGCTCGGCAGGTTCACGGGGACGCTCCGGGACTACCTGGAGCACCCCGAGCGTCTCTAGACGCTTCCGCTCCGGCTGGCCACCACCGTCGCCAGAGCGGAGACCGAGGCGAGGTTCCGCGGCGTGAGGTCGTCGGCGCTGAGCGAGACGCCGAAGCGCTCCTCCACGAACACGACGAGGTCGAGGATCGCGAGCGAGTCGATGCGGCCGGACTCGACGAGCTCGGTGTCGGGGCCGATGGACCCGTCGACGCGGGGATCGCGGTTCAGATAGCCGGCAAGCTCGGCGGCGATGGCCGACGGATCCACGGTCTCCTCCCTATCTAGGTGATGCGCTCCGCGCGGGATGGCCCGCTCCAGGAGAGCCGGGCGCGCGCGGCGAGCGCGGTCGTGTCCGGTTTGCCCGACGCCAGCGTCGGGAGCGATTCCACGGCCTCGATCACGGCCGGGCGCTCATCCCTCGGCAGGGACGATCTGCACCAGTCGAGGACCTCCTCGCGCAGCGCGGGCCCGCCGATCACGAAGAGCGCGATTCGCGGCGCGCCTTCCGCGGTCTCGAATGGAACGGCCGCGCAGCGTGCGGCGCCGGTGGCCGCTTCCGCCTCGCGGCAGAGGCGGCCCAGGTCGACCCGGCGCCCGCCGATCTTGACGATGTCGTCGACACGGCCCGCGTGGTACAGGAGCCCGAAGGCGTCCACGCTACCCCGGTCCATCGTCCAGAGCCACCCGTCCCGCAGGATGTCCGCCGTGGCCGCGGGGTCCCGCCAGTAGCCGAGGCATGTCCCCGGCCCGCGCGCGCGGATCGCGCCGACCGCGCCGGGCTCGAGGACGCGCCCCGCATCGTCGACCACCTCGATCTCCACTCCCGGAATCGGCCGGCCGACGGAGCCCGGAACGCGCGGGAGCCACGCGGGATCGAGGCACGTGAGCCGGGCGGTCGCCTCCGACTGGCCGTACATGACCACGACGTCCGCGGGAGCGAGGGCTTCGCGCAGGGCGAGCGCCAGGGCCGGGGCCAGGCGCCCGCCCGCCACGGCCGCGAAGCGGAGGCTTCCGGGAACTTCGGCCCCCCGCAACGCGCGCTCGAGGAGGACACACCGGTCGGGGATCTCGTAGAGCGCGGTGATGTCGTGTCGCGCGACCGCCTCGAGAGGCGCGAGTCGTGCGGTGGGATCGAACACCAGGCACGAGCCGGCCAGGAGGTGGCTCTGGAGGACCGAGTTCCCGAACGCGTGGTGGAAGGGGAGTGTGACGAGCGCGCGATCGGAAGGCCGCAGGTCGAGGACGCTTCGGCGGATCGCGTCGGCGTTCGATGCAAGGTTCCCGCGGCTCAGCATGACGGCCTTGGGAGGACCGGTGCT
>DASSBK010000327.1:0-7835 GCA_035698825.1 Gemmatimonadota bacterium | reverse complement strand
TGCGGGGAAGGTCCGCAATGTGTACCTTGTGCATAGTCATGGAGGTGCGCCATGGTCGAAGCGGGAGGAGCGGCCCCGCGAGGCAACGGCGACGAGCTCGAGGGTTGGCTGAGCGCTGCCCTTGCGGTGGGCCGGGACCGTCTCGGCCTTTCGCTCAAGGCGGCGTGTCGCGAGCTGGCCGGCGTGTCGGACAAGACGCTGATGAAATGGGAGGCGGGCGAGCGCCTGCATCCCCTCAGGTATGCGATCGAGCTCGCGCGCCGTGACGACGTCACGCGCTCCATGCTCATGCAGGCCCTGCGCGACGAGGCCACCTTCCAGGGCGCCGCGCACAAGGCGGACGGCAAGGCGGTCGCGAGCCGGCCGAGAGGCTGACCGGCGCGCCTTTCCGGCGCTTCGAGCGCGGCGTATACTGACGCCGTCCGTTTCGGAACCCGCCGGGTCCACGCCCCCACTCCAAGGATTCATCACCCATGCAGGTCGGTATCGTGGGACTTCCCAACGTCGGGAAGTCGACGCTCTTCAACGCCCTTACGGCGGCGGGCGCGCAGGCCGCCAACTATCCCTTCTGCACGATCGACCCCAATGTGGGGGTCGTCGCGGTCCCGGACGAGCGACTCGACACGCTCGCCGAGGTGTTCTCTCCGGAGCGGGTGACTCCGACCGCCATCGAGTTCCTCGACATCGCGGGTCTGGTCGAAGGGGCGAGCGCCGGAGAGGGACTCGGCAATCAGTTCCTGAGCCACATCCGCCAGGTCGACGCCATCGTGCACATCGTGCGCTGCTTTCCCTCCGCTGACGTGGTCCACGTCTACGGCGGAATCGATCCGCTCCGCGACAAGCAGGTGATCGACACGGAGCTGGCGCTCGCGGACCTGCAGCTGCTCGAGAAGCGCCAGGAGCGGGTCGCGAAGCAGGTCCAGACCGGGCGCAAGGAGCTGGCGGCTGAGCTGGCCGCCCTCGAGAAGCTGGTGCCCCCCCTGCGCTCGGGAACCCCGGCCCGCGCGATCGCCCTCACAGCCGCCGAGGACGAAGCCGTCCGCTCGTACGGGCTCCTGACGCGAAAGCCCGTGATCTACGCCGCCAACGTATCCGAGGGCGACGTAGCCGCGGCCGTGCGCGATCCTCTATCCGTCGAGTCCGTCGCTCCCCTGGCGCAGGCGGCCGCGGCGGAGGGCGCGGGACTCGTGTCGGTCTGCGGGGACATCGAGGCGGAGCTCGCCACGCTGCCGCGCGAGGACCGGCACGCGTTCCTCGCCGACATCGGACTGCCGGAGTCGGGACTCAGGCGGGTCATCCATGCGGCGTACGATCTGCTCGGGCTTCAGACCTTCTTCACGGCAGGCCCGAAGGAGGTCCGGGCATGGACGATCCATCGCGGCGATACGGCCGTCGAAGCGGCCGGCGCGATCCACACCGACATGGCTCGAGGCTTCATCCGCGCCGAGATCGTCGGCTGGGACGACTTCGTCCGCGCGAACCGCTCCATGCAGCGCGCGAAGGAGATGGGGCTCGTGCGGAGCGAGGGTCGGGACTACAAGATGACCGACGGGGACATCACGTACATCCGCTTCAACGTGTAGCCGCTAGCGCGGATTCCGGGAAGACCCGGGATCCAGCGAGAACCGGGCGGTCGCCGGCTCCGGGCTCCTGCCGCCCGCGACCGGTTCCCCCTCGTCCTCGACTCGGCGGCGTCCGACGGTCCATCCCTTGAGGCGTTCCGCGAACCGGTTCATCGCCACATAGGCGCCGGGGACGACGATCAAGGTGAGTCCCATCGAGAGCGTCATCCCCGACACCACCGCGATGGCGAGCGGCTGCATGAGCTCGGAGCCTTCGCCGAGGCCCAGCGCCAGGGGCAGCATTCCGAACACGGTGGTCAGCGTGGTCATCAGGATCGGACGCAGCCGCACCGCCCCCGCCTCGACGACCGCGTCCTCGAGGGACATCCCCCGCAGACGCCGGTTCTGGTTGGCGTACTCGACCAGCAGGATGGAGTTGTTGACGACGATCCCCGCTAGCAGGATCACCCCCAGGAGGACGGGCGCGCTCTGTGGCGTGCCGGTGATCCACAGTCCAAGCCCGACTCCGATCAGCGACAGCGGGATCGCGAGCATGATCACCAGCGGATCGGTGATGCTCTCGTACTGGATCGCCATCACGACGAACACGAGGAAGATCGCGAGCAGCACCACGATCAGGAGTTGGCGATTGTTCTCACGGATCGCCTCGGCTTCGCCTCCCAGCACGATCCCGTAGCCTTCGGGAAGCTGGAATCCCGCCAGGCGTGCCTGGATGGAGTCGCTGATCGTTCCCACCGGCGCCACGTCCGTGATCACGTCGCCGCTCACCCGCAGGATACGGTTCTGCTGCTCGCGCAGGATGCTGGTCGGTCCGAGGCCCGAGCTCACATTCGCCACGTCGCGCAGATAGATGGGCGCTCCTCCGCCGCTGCCCGGGAAGAGCGCGATCGTCTCCAGATCCTCGGAGCTCGTAAAGCGCTCGCGCGGCAGAATCACCCGCACGTCGTACTCGCGATTCCCTTCGGTGTAGCGGGTGGCGACGGTGCCGCCGAGGGCGGTCCGCAGGGTCTGTCCCACGGCCGCGACGTTCAGCCCCAGCGCGGCGGCGCGCTCGCGGTCCAGCCGGACCGTCAGCATGGGACTCGCCTCCTCGGTGGAGGGCTGGAGGTTCTCGAGGCCGGGGACGCCGTCGAGCAAGGTGATGACGGACGCCGCCAGACGATTGAGCTCCCCCAGGTCCTCGCCCTGGATGGTGACGTCCATCGACTCGCCCGACGACGAGGTCTGGAGCCCGCGGATCCGGGGCGGGCGCACGAAGATCCGCGCCCCGGGGAACCCCCGCTCGTCGATTCGCCGTTGGAGGTCCATCACCCATTCGTCGGCGCCCATGTCCCGCTGGCTGGACGGCGCCAGCACGATGTCCAGCGACCCGCGGCCGGACCGCGAGGCAGTCGAGCCTCCGAACAGAAACCCGCCCGCCGTCGTGAACGTGTGCTGGACGTAGGGCATCTCGGCGACGATCGATTCGACTTCGAGCGCGAGGCGGTTCGTCTCCTCGGCGGATGCTCCGGGAGGAAGGCGGAGGGACACGCCGACGTTGCCGCTGTCCACCTGGGGCAGGAACTCGTTTCCGAGGTCCCGTGTCAGGAACCACACGCCGACGAGGGCGGCGATCGCGACCCCGACGGCCAGGCCCCGGCGGGCGACGATGCCGGGTCCGAATCGGCGATACGCGGCGCGCAGGCGGTTCATCCCGCGCTCGATCGCGAGCAACGGCCGGGATTTCGTCAATCCGCTGGTGCGCTCGACCCGACCGAGGACTGCGGCCATCGACGGAACGAGGGTCAAGGCCACGCCCAGCGAGGCCAGGATCGCGAAGGAGATCGTGAGGATCATCTCGCGGAAGATCAGCGCCGCCAAGCCGCTGATCAGAAGGAACGGCACCACGGCAGACAGGTGGCTGGCAGTCGACGCGATGACGGCGCTCTGGACTTCGTTGGCCCCCGAATGGGCGGCCTCCACCGCGTCGAGCCCTTCCTCCTCGCGGTGCCGGAAGATGTTCTCGAGCATGACGATCGAATTGTCGACCAGCATGCCGACGCCGAGCGCGAGTCCTCCCATGCTCATGATGTTGAGGGTCAGGTTCCCGGTCCCCATCATGATGAACGTGGCCAGGATGGCGAGCGGGATCGCGGTGCCGATGATGAAGGTCTTCCGCAGAGACCCCAGGAACAGGAACACGATCACCATCGCCAGGAACGCTCCGATGAGCGCCGCGTCGCGCACGGATGAGATCGAGCTCTCGATGAAGTCGGCCTGGTTCTGGATCACTTCGAACTTGACGTCCGCCGGGACGAAGCTCGAGGCCGCCAGCTCCTGGAGCCGCTGCTCGACCCCTTCGGAGACACGAACCGTGTTCGCGTCCGGCTGCTTGCGGATCGACAGCTTGACCGCGGGGGTGCCGTCCAGCCGGGCCCAGATTCGCTGCTCGGGATGGGTGTCCCGCACATCGGCCACCTCGGTGAGCGGAACCCGCCCGCCATTCGGGAGCTCCATCGGCAGCTCTTGGATCTCCCTGACGTTCCGGAACTTGCCCGACGTCTTGCCGACCACCTCGCGCTCCTCGGACGAAATCACGCCCGCCGCGACGTCCTGGTTGCCGGCACGCAACGCGTCGATCACGCCGGAGATCGTGAGGCCGTAGGAGCGAAGGCGCTCCTGGTCGAGGACGACCTGGATCTCGCGTTCGAGTCCGCCCGAGACGTCGACGGAGGCCACCCCCTGGATCGTGAGAAGTCGCGGCCGGAGTTGGGTGTCGACCCAGTCGCGGAGGGAGACGAGGTCGCGCTGGGAGGAGCTGAAGCCGACTTCGTAGATCGGGCTCTGGGCGGGATCGAACTTGTAGATCGTGGGGGGATCCGCTTCCTCGGGCAACGAAGCGCGGACGCGCTCCAGGTTCTTGGAGGCATCCTGGAGCGCGAAGTCCATGTCGGTGCCGTAGCCGAAGTCCATGTCGACTCCCACCCGGCCCTCCTGGATCTCGGTCTCGATGTTCTCGAGGTCTTCGGTCGGCGCCAGCGCGCCTTCCAGCGGTTTGGCGATCGTCTCCTCCATCACTTCCGGCGCGACGCCCGGGTTGTTCACCGAGGCGCGCACCTGCGGATAGACGATGCTGGGGAGCAGGTCGATCGGCAGCTGGCGCAGATAGAAGAGGCCGAGCACCACCGTCACGGCCGAGATCATGATCGTCCCGATCGGGCGTCGGATCGACCAGCTGGGTATGCTGCGATGGTTCTCGCTCACGAGCGCGTCCTTCTTCCCGCCGAATCGGCGACCGCCTCCGCCGCGGGCGGCGCGCCCACGATCCGCACCGTCGCGCCCTCGCGAAGGGACGACCCTCCTTCGACGACCACGGTATCGCCCCTGTTCAGGCCGCGGACGACCTCCACCCGCCCTTGCGACACCAATCCCGACTCGACCTCGCGGCGGAAGGCCTTCCCGTCCTCGACCACGAACGTCGATTCCTCGCCGCTGGAACCGGTCAGAATGGCGCCCACCGGGACGAGCAGCACGTCGTCGCGGGCGTCGAACCGCAGCTGTACCCGGGCGAGATATCCCGGACGCGCCTGGCTGCCGGGATCGAGGGCCACCTCCACCGTCACCAGGCGGGTGGTCGGGTCGGCGGACGGGAAGACGCGCCGGATCCGTCCGCGGAGGGGGCGATCGGGGAAGGCATCCAGCGACACCGTCACCGTGTCACCCGCCGCCAGCTGGCCGACGTCCAGCTCCGAGACCCCGATCGGGACGACCAGCGTCGATATGTCCGCGACCTCGAACAGGGGCGTTTGCGGCCCCACGACGTCCCCGGCCTCGACGTGCTTCGCGGTGACGACACCGGAGATGGGTGAGCGGATGGTGGCGTAGCCGACGCGTGTCTGGAGCTGGCGATGCGCCGCCTCGGCAGCCGCGAGCGCCGTCCGGTCGCGCTCGTACTCAGGGAGCGTGATCACCTCGCGCGCTCGCAGCTGCTCGGCTCGCTCGAAGGCCGCGCGTGCTGCCTCGAGCGCCGCGCGGGCGCTCTCGAGATTCGCCGTGAGCTCGGCGTCCTGGAGCCGGGCGAGAACGGAGCCGGTAGAGACCCGGTCTCCCTCCTCGGCAAAGACCGCGCTCACCGTCGTGGCCAGCTGGCTGTTGACGCTCACCGTGCGGATCGGCTCGACCACTCCGGAGAGCTCGATCTCGCGCGCGATCGATCCCTCTTCGACCGTCGCGGTCTCGACGACCGCGACCGGAGGCCCGCCGCCCGGACCGCCCCCGCCGGGACGACCTGCCGCTGCCTCGTCGTCGCCACCGCACGCGCACGCGGCGGCCGCCAGGAACGCAAGACCGGCGAGTCCGCCCATGCGGGCCGAGGTGGCCCTGCGAACGCTCACGTTCCGATCCCCGCCAGAGGCTCGCCGAGCTCGGCTTCGAGAGCAGCCACCGCTACGCCGAGCCCCTGGCGCGCGCGGACCCAGCCGACCTCCGCGTCGGCGAGCGCGATCTGGGACGTCTGGAGATCGAGGATCGTCGCGGCGCCCAGCTGGTACCGCTCCTCGATCACCCGCAAGTCCTCGCGCGCCAGCTCGAGCGCGCGGGCCGCGATCTGGACTCGTCGGGCGGCCGTGTCGATCTGCCCGGCGGCGTCCTCGACCGCCGCGCGCGCCGCCAGCACCGCGTCCCGCGCCTCGGCCTCGGCCGTACGGCGGTCCGCCTCGGCGCGCGCCACCGTGGCCTCGCGCACGAAGCCGTTGTAGAGGGGGAGCGAGGCGATCAGACGAAGACTCCAGCTCTCCTCATCCGGCGGCCAGCGGAACGAGAACCAGTCGTAGCTCCCCGTGAGCCGGAGAGACGGGACGAACTGGCTCCACGCCTCGCGTTTCTCGTAGCGCGCACGGTCGAGCTCCGCCCGCGCGGCGACCGCTTCGGGGGCGTTGTCCTCCGCGCGCGCGACGAGCACGTCGAGGGGCGGCACGACGGGTGCTTCCTCGGGCAACGCGCCGGCGGCAGGCTGGACGGCTCCCGGGCGTCCGACCTGACGTCCGAGGTTCAGGCGCGCGGTCCGCAATTGCGCTTCCGCGTCGACGACGGCGAGCTCGGCGTCCGCCCGCTCGAGCTCCGCACGCAGCGCGTCCGAGCGGGTAGCGGTGCCGATCAGGCGACGGGTCTCGGCGAACTCCTGCTGGCGCGTGGCCCGTTCCAGGCGCTGGCGCGCGGCAGCCAGGATCTCTTCGGCAGCCGCCGCCTCGTAGAAGATCTGCGTGGTCTCCAGGATCGTCGTGAAGCGTTGCCCGCGCTCGCGCGCCTCCGCCGCCCGCAGCGAAGCGGAGGCGCCCTGCCACTGCGCCAGCTTGCGGCCCCCGGTGAAGACCTCGTAGGACGTTTGCAGCTGGGCGGTGTAGCTCTCCGAAACGAGCTGCCCCGTGGACTGGTCGAACCGCTCGTTGCTCGAGTTCGCGTACGTGGAGTTCACGTTGAGGGACGGGAGCCAGGCGCCGCGAGCCTCGAGGACGCCGGCCTCGGCCACCCGAGTGTCTCCGCGTGCGGACACGGCCGTCGGGTTGCGCTCGAGGGCGAGCCGCACCGCCTCCGACAGCGTTATCGTCTCCTGCGCCCGCGCCGTGCCGGGGAGCCCGGAGATGAGGGCGAGGGTGATGGGGAGGGCGAGGATTTGACGCATGGCATGCTCTGGGGATGGAGTATACTGCCGAGGCGCCGAGTCGTCCGCTACCGGAGCGGCACCGCCGCCGCCGCGGCCGTCGCTCGCTTGCGCGCGTCGCGCAGGTGTTCAGGAGGCGTTTACAAACCTTTTGTTGGGCTCCATACTTCGTTAGTCATGCGCAGAGGATGCCACGAGTCCGGTCCCCATCCCCTGGGGCCGGTCAGGCTCCGTGTCCGGGCCCTTGTCCTGGCGCTGATGGTTTCCGGATGCGGTCGCGGAGGGAATTCGGTTCCCGACGTCTTCGAGCCGGATCCGGTGGCCGACCGACCTCCGGTCTTCGAACGCGCCATCTTCTATTACGACGCATTGATCGAAGCGGCGGTGCTGGACGTGGAAGCGTTCGACCCCGACGGCGACGCGGTCGAGATCACGTGCGGGGGAGACGTTTCGGCTTCCGGGTTCGATTCTCTTCGTGCCGAGTTGCCGGCCGCGCAAACGGGCGAAGCGCAGGACCTCGCGGTTTCCTGTTCCGCTTTGTCCGGCGGCCGCTCGACGAATCGCGATCTCCGTCTGCAGATCCCCCTTCTGCGGCCCGTCCGCACTTTCACCTT
>DASSBK010000326.1:0-3983 GCA_035698825.1 Gemmatimonadota bacterium | reverse complement strand
ATATGTGACGTCTCCGCGAACGACGTTGAGCCCCAGCGCGAGCGCCGGGCTCTCGCGGCAGGCGTCGCGCCACCCCCGGGCGGCGATCCGGCGCGCGTACGGCAGCGTGGCGCTGGTCAGGGCGATGGTCGAGGTGCGCGGCACCGCGCCGGGCATGTTCGCCACGCAGTAGTGGACCACGCCCTCCACCACGAACGTGGGATCCTCGTGCGTGGTCGGCCGGCAGGTCTCGATGCAGCCCCCCTGGTCGACCGCCACGTCCACGATGACCGCCCCCTCCTTCATCCGCTTGAGGTCCGCGCGGGACACGAGGTTGGGGGCCTTGGCGCCGGGCAGCAGGACGGCGCCGATCAACAGGTCGGCGCGCGCGATCATCTCCCGGATCGTGTGCGGATCGCTGAACAGCAGGTCGACGTTGGCGGGCATGACGTCGTCCAGGTATCGCAGCCGCGGCAGCGACACGTCCAGGATCGTCACCCTGGAGCCCAGGCCGGCCGCCATCTTGGCGGCGTTGATCCCG
Source organism: Gemmatimonadota bacterium (assembly GCA_035698825.1). Taxonomy (GTDB): domain Bacteria; phylum Gemmatimonadota; class Gemmatimonadetes; order JACCXV01; family JAHWKZ01; genus JAICNR01. Next base: position 3,463 of record DASSBK010000326.1, on the reverse strand, counting down.
ACCACGCCCCCGCCCAGGATGACGACCTCGGCGGGTGGAGTGCCGGGAACGCCGCCCAGCAGGATGCCGCGCCCGCCCATCAGCTTCTCGAGGTACGTGGCGCCTTCCTGGACCGCCATCCGTCCCGCCACCTCGCTCATCGGCACCAGCAGGGGCAGCGTGCCGTCCTCCTCCTCCACCGTCTCGTAGGCGATCGCGATCGCTTTCGACGCGATCATCCCGTCGGTGAGCGCGCGGCTGGCGGCGAAGTGGAAGTACGTGAACACGATCTGGTCCTCGCGGATCCGCGCCACCTCGGCGGGCAGCGGCTCCTTCACCTTGAGGATCATGTCGCTCTCGGCGAAGACCTCGTCCGGCCCGTCGACGATCCGGGCCCCCGCTTCTTCGTAGGCGCGATCCGCGTACCCCGAGCCTTCGCCGGCGGTGCGCTCCACGCGGACCTCGTGGCCGTCCTTGACGAGGATCTCGGCCCCGGCAGGCCGCAGCGCGACCCGGTTCTCGTTGGTCTTGATCTCCCGCGGAACCCCTATCCGCATCCTGGCCTCCGTAGAATGAAGAAGCGGCTCTCCCGGCCGGAGTTAGCGGCTGCTCCGCCCACCGCCACGACCACCGCGACTCCGGTCCCGGTCCCGTCCACCGCGGTCCCGTCCACCCCTCCGTTCGCCGTCTCCCCGTTCCTCGCGCGGCTCCGGCTCGACGTATCCCTCGGGCTTCTCGAGCAGCGCCTTGCGGCTCAGCTTCACGCGGCCCTGATTGTCGATGCCGATCAGCTTGACGCGCATCATCTCGCCCTCCTGCACCACGTCCTCGACCTTCTCGACGCGGCGGTACTCGAGCTCGGAGATGTGCACCAGGCCGTCGCGGCCGGGCAGGATCTCCACGAAGGCGCCGAAGGGCGTGATGCTCTTGACCGGACCTTCGTAGATCCTCCCGATTTCGGGCTCCTCGATGATCGCCTCGATCCTGCGCAGCGCCTCCTCACCTCCGGCTCCTTCGATGGAGGCGATGGTGACGACACCGGAGTCGTCGATGTCGATCTTGGCCCCCGTCTCCTCCTGCATCGCACGGATGATCTTGCCGCCGGTGCCGATGATGTCGCGGATCTTGTTCTTGGGCACCGTAATCGACAGGATGCGCGGAGCCCAGCGGCTGAGCGTCTTGCGCGGGGCCGAGAGGACCTTGTCCATCTCGTCGAGGATGTGCATCCGCCCCACGCGCGCCTGCTGAACCGCGCTGCGGAGCACCTCGAACGCTACCCCCTTGATCTTGATGTCCATCTGAAAGCCGGTGATCCCGTCGCGCGTGCCCGCCACCTTGAAGTCCATGTCGCCGAGGAAGTCCTCGATGCCCATGATGTCGGACAGCACCACCACCTTGTCGCCTTCCTTGACGAGCCCCATCGCGATCCCGGCGCAGGCCTTCCGGATCGGAACGCTCGCGTCCATCATCGCCAGCGATCCGGAGCACACCGACGCCATGGAAGACGAACCGTTGGATTCCAGGATGTCGGAGACGACGCGGATCGTGTACGGGAACTCCTCGTGGGGCGGCAGGACGCTCTTGAGCGAGCGCTCGGCCAGCGCGCCGTGCCCGATCTCGCGCCGGCCCGTGAAGAAGCGGCCCACCTCGCCCACCGAGAACGGCGGGAAGTTGTAGTGCAGCATGAACTTCTTGTCCCACTTGGGATCCAGGTCGTCGATCATCTGCTGATCCTGCCTGGTGCCCAGCGTCACCGTGCCCAGCGACTGCGTGCTGCCGCGGGTGAACAGCGCCGACCCGTGCGTGCGCGGCAGGATTCCGACCTCGATCTCGATGGGGCGGATGTCCTTCGGCCCGCGGCCGTCGGCGCGCACGCTCTCATCGACGATCTGCGCGCGCATGATGGACTTCTCGGTCCCCTTCAGCGCGTTCTTGATCAGGCCGGAACGCTCGCCATACGCATCCCCCAGCTCGGCCTCGAACGCCTTGGTGGCCTCGTCGCGGATCCTGTCCAGGGTGCGGTTGCGCTCTTCCTTGTCGGCGATCCGCATCGCTTCGCGGACCTGACCCTCGACCCTCTCGCGGACCTTGCGCTCGAGTGCTTCGTCCTCGAGCGGCGGCTGCCACTCCATCGTCGGCTTGCCCACCTGGCGGCCGAGCTCCGCGATCGCGGCGCAGATCTCTGCGATCGCCCGCTGACCGGCCTCCATCGCGCCCAGCAGCGTCTCCTCGGAGACCTCCTCGCCCGCGCCCTCGACCATGACCACGGAATCCGAGGTGCCCGCGATCACCAGATCGAGATCGCTCTGGTCAAGCGCGTCGAACGACGGGTTGATGACGTACTCGCCGTCGACCATCCCCACCCGCACGCCCGCGACCGGCCCGTCGAAGGGGATTCCGCTCACCGCCAGCGCGGCCCCGCAGCCCACGATGCCGAGCACGTCGGGATCGTAGGTCCCGTCGTAGGACAGGACGTTGCAGACGAGCTGGGTCTCGTGCATGAACCCTTCGGGGAACATCGGGCGGCACGGGCGATCGATGAGTCGGGCCGACAGCACTTCCTTCTCGCCCGGGCGACCCTCACGGCGGAAGAAGCCGCCGGGGATCTTGCCGGCGGAGTACATCTGCTCCCGGTACTCCACGAAGAGCGGGAACCAGCCCTTCGAGTGGTCGGCCTTCGGGCTGGCCGTGGCGGTGCAGAGGACGATCGTCTCGCCGTAGCGGACGGTGACGGCCCCGCTGGCGAGGCGCGCCATCTTTCCGGTCTCGATGACTAGGTCCTCGCCACCGACACGGATGGTTTTCGTCGTCGTCTTGGACATTGCCTTCTCCCTGAAGTGAGGCCCGCCCCGGAGGGACGACCCCTGTTCGCATGTCGTGGAACGGAGCCTTCAGGGGAAGCGGAAGGGTCTGCGACAGGTGTTCCGCGCAAGATATTCGGGGCGCGCATGGAACCTGCCCGCCACGGACATCTCACGCCGAAGCAATCGCCTTGACCCGCCTGGATCCCGGAAGGATGCCGTCCGGGGGTGAAACGACGTGCCGTCGCTCCGGTCCTGGACCGGAGCGACGTGCCGCTACTTGCGGAGGCTCAGCTCCTCCAGGATGCGGCGGTACGCGTCTACGTCCTTGCGCCTGAGGTAGTCCAGCAGGCGACGGCGGCGTCCCACCATCTTGAGCAGTCCGCGCCGTCCGTGATGGTCCTTGGCATGGGTGCGGAAGTGCTCGGTGAGATCGTTGATGCGTCGCGTGAGGATGGCGATCTGGACGCGGGCCGAGCCGGTATCTTCCTCGCTCAGCCGGAACTGCTCGATGACCTTGCTCTTTTCCGTCGTGCCAAGACTCATCTGCGCCTGGTTGTGGATGTTTCCGGGGATGTATGGACCGCGAATATCGATACAGTCGGGTAAAATAGTGCCCGTTGAGCCCTTAGACCACCCCGCCGGAAGGTTCGCGCGAGCGTTCCAGCCGATCCAGCGCCGCC
>DASSBK010000325.1:0-2032 GCA_035698825.1 Gemmatimonadota bacterium | reverse complement strand
CGAGGATCCGCCCCAGCCGACGATTACGGTGTTTCTCTACCGCGTGGCGCTGCATGCCCCGTCGCGAAATGCCCCCCGTCGCGTCCTGCCCGACGGCCGGATCCTGCCCCAGCCGATGCCCGTCGAGCTCAGCTACCTCATCACCCCGTGGGCGCGCGAGACCCGCGCGGAACACCTCCTGGCTGGCCGGATCCTTCAGGTGCTCCACGACCACGGGGAGGTGGGCCCGGCGGATCTCATCGGGTCTTCCTGGGAGCCGACGGATTCGGTCCAGGTCGTATTCGACTCGCTGCCCCTCGACGATCACTACCGGATCTGGGAGGCGAATCACGAGGTCTCCTACCGCCTCTCGCTCGGCTATACCGTGCGGGTCGTGAACGTCGCGGCTACTCGGATCTATGCCGAGCCGCCCGTGGTCGACGCCCGGTTCCCCATCACCGTTTCATGACGACCCCGCTGACCCCGTCCCCGCAGGTCCGACACCGCCTCGCCGGGGCGATGCGTTTCGAGGACGCCTTCACCGGCCTGCCGGTCGCCGCCAGGCTCGACGTGCGGGCCGAGACCCTTCCGATCGTGCGGGACATGCCGCTCCTGCCATGGCGCGCGGTCCCGGTCGCGGACGGCACGTATCGCTTCCTGGTCTCTCGTAACACGGCCATGCCGGTCGGTGCGCTCACGATCACGGTGACCGCCCCCGACGGCGAGTACGAGGCCAATGAGGCGTGCCTTCTGACACTGCCGCTGCCGATCGCGGGGGCCTTTCCGACCCGGTCAGACTATCTGGTGCGCTGCACCCTGTTCCCGACGCGGCGCTTGCGCCTCCCACCCGGCGAGACGGGAGTTATCGGGCGGATCCTGAACGGTGCCGGTACCCCGGTCGCGGGACTTCGTGTGCGCATCGCCGAAGCGCCGGCCCCTATCGCGGCGGCCGTCCCGCACACCTACACGACGTCGGACGGGACGTTCCTCGTGCGCCTTCCCGGCCTCCGGGCCATCACCGGAAGCCCGCCCGTCGCGAGCCCCCGGACGACGGCCTCCATCGTCATCGAGCTGATCAACCCGCCCGCGGTGCCAGTGCCGCTGACGGCTCCCGTGTTTCCACTCGCGCTCGCGCTCGGCCGAACCACCACGCTGCTCATCACGGTCCCATAGGAGGGGTCATGCCGGAATACCTCTCGCCTGGCGTCTTCATCGAGGAGATCCCCGCCCGTCTCAAGGCGATCGAGGGCGTCAGCACCAGCACTGCCGGGATGGTCGGGGAGGCGGTCCGGGGCTCGGCGGCCGGCTGGATCCCCGGGGTGACCAACCCAGCGATCCTCACGCTCACTCCGGACGAAGCGCCGGTACTGGTCACCAGCTTCGCGCAGTATCTCCGCGCCTTCGGCCCTCCTCCCGCCGATCCGGCTACCGACGGCTACCTCGGCCATTCTGTCCGGGCGTTCTTCGACAACGGGGGGCGGAGAGTGTTCGTCGCGCGGGCCATCCGCCCGGGCGCACTGCCGGCCCAGATCCCGATTGACCAGGGCGGATACGCGCGGCTCACTCGCGCGATCCGCCCCAACGACACCGAGATCTTCCTCAACTCGCTCCGGAGCCTCGATACCGCCGGCGCGATCGACATTCTCCGCTCCGACGGCACGGCCCTGTTCACCAACGTCGCCATTACGGCCTATAACCCTGTCGCCTCGAGCATCACCGTCGGGGCAGCGACCTTCGCCGGCCTGACGGCGCCGATCGAGCCCAGCCGGGTGTCGGTCGTACTCAACGGCGCACCGAGGAACGCGGCCGGAGGACCGACCTTCTGGGCGCGCTCCCCGGGCGTCTGGGGCAACAACCTTCGCGTCGTGGTGGTGAACGCCGACCGGCCGCCGGTCAGCGTAGTCACGGCCATCGGCGGCGGGGGCTCGAACGTGGTGGATCTGCAGACGGCGACCAGCTTCTACACCGGCGCGGCGGTCATGATCGATGACGGGGCCGGCGCTCGCGTGATGGCCACCGTGGTCGAAGTCCAGCCTGGCAATCGGATCCGACT
>DASSBK010000324.1:0-22728 GCA_035698825.1 Gemmatimonadota bacterium | reverse complement strand
AAGGCGGTGGTCGGGGGCACACCGTACACCGACAGGTTGGAGGACGACCGCGGATTCGGGCAGACGGAGCTCAAGGCGTTCGGGATCAACATCATCCCGTTCGAGGAGTTCACTTCCTTCAGCGACGCGATCGCGTTCGTCAAGGCGAACCCCGCGCGGTACGTGATCAAGCCGAGCGGCGAGGCGCAGAACATCAAGCGGCTCCTCTTCGTCGGGGAGGACGAAGACGGGACGGACGTGGTCCACGTGCTGGAGTCGTACGAGAAGGTGTACTCGCAGCGCGTCAGGAACTTCCAGCTCCAGCGGCGGAGGTCGGGCGTCGAGATCGCGGTCGGCGCCTTCTTCAACGGCCACGAGTTCCTGTCGCCGATCAACGTGAACTTCGAGCACAAGAAGCTCTTCCCCGGCAACATCGGACCGTCGACCGGCGAGATGGGCACCGCCATGTACTGGGGTCCGCCGAACAAGATCTTCAATCAGACGCTCGCCAAGATGGAGAAGAAGCTCCGGGAGGAGCGCTACGTCGGGTACATCGACCTGAACTGCATCGTCAACGCGCAGGGCATCTATCCGCTGGAGTTCACCGCGCGCTTCGGCTATCCCACGATAAGCATCCAGCAGGAGGGGCTGAACGCCCCCATGGGAGAGATCCTGGCCGCGCTGGCCCGCGGCGAGCCAGTCGATCTCAAGGCGAAGCCCGGTTTCCAGGTCGGCGTGCGGATCGTCGTGCCTCCCTTCCCGTACGACGATCCCAAGACCTTCGAGGCCAACTCCGAGGACCGCATCATCATCTTCAAGAAGCCCGACTTCGCAGGCGTCCACATCGAGGACGTCAAGCTCGTCAACGGCGAGTGGGTGGTTACCGGGAATTCCGGGGTCGTGCTGATCGTCTGCGGCACGGGCCCGACCATGCGGGCGGCGCAGGCGCAGGCGTACAACCGGATCAAGAACATCATGATCCCCAACATGTACTACCGCACGGACATCGGAGATCGCTGGTTCGAGGACCACGATCGGCTGCACGCCTGGGGATACTTGAGGGAGATCTGACCGGGAAGGAACGACCGATCCCCCGTCAGTGGGGAAGTGTGTCTCGCAGGTGGCCGTATGCCCACGCGCCTGCGATCGCGCTGGCCAGCGCGACGACGAGGACGGTCACGCCGGTGCCGATCAGGGCGTAGATCGGTCCGGGACACGCTCCGAGCAGCGCCCATCCGCAGCCGAAGACGAACCCTCCCGCGAGCCGCGACCTCGTCCGCCCCGGCTCCTTGGGCGCGATCCGCGCCGGCCGGCCGGCAGGGTCGGTGAGCCCCAGCCGGCGGATCGCGATCAGGGAGATGCCCGCGACGAGGACCGCGCTTCCCAGGATCCCGTACATGTGGAACCCGCCGAAGCGGAACATCTCCTGGATGCGGAACCAGGACACGGCCTCGCTCTTGACCAGCACGATCCCGAAGTAGACGCCGAGGACGAACACAACGGGGAGCCGCGCGGGCGGATCGGCGGTGACGGTCCGCGCTTCGGTAGGCGACGCGACTACAGCAGCCATGGCAGGACGACCCAGGTGACGAGGAGCCCCCCAGCGAAGAATCCCGCCACCGCGAGCAGCGACGCGGGCTGGAGCGTGGCGAGCCCCGTGATCCCGTGGCCCGAGGTGCAACCGCCGGCCCAGCGCGCCCCGAAGCCCACGAGGAAGCCGCCCACCACGATCGCGACGAATCCACGCGCGGTGAGGAGAGAGGACCAGCCGATGAGGTCGTCGGGAACGAGGCCCGAGAAGTCGCGGATCCCGAGACCCGCGAGCGCCGCCCGCGTCGACTCCGCGATCGAGACCGGGTCCGGGTTGGCGAGAAACCGCCCAGCGATCACGCCGCCGCCCACGATCCCGGCCACGAACGCCAGGTTCCAGAGCCCCTTGCGTCTCCAGTCGTAGCGGAAGTATTCGGTGCGGTGGGGGAGGCACGCCGCGCAGATGTGCTGCAGGCTCGAGGAGACGCCGAACTCGCGCCCGGTCAGGAGCAGCAGGAGAGGAACGACGAGCCCGATGAGCGGGCCGGCGACGTACCATGGCCATGGCGAGGTCATCGTCCGAAAGATGGACAGGAGCGCCGGCCGGTGCTAGAAGTGGGCGACCCGAACGTCCAGGAGTCCCATGGAAATCGACACGATCGTGCGGGCCGGCGTCTTCCTCGGCTGGCTCGTCGCGGCCTCGGCGCTGCTCCTTCGGCGCCGTGGACGACGCGAGGCGCAGACCCACCAGCGCAGCCGGGGAGCGATCGTGGGCATCGCCCTCCAGCTCGCCGGCATGGCGATCGCCTGGGGCCGGGGAGGGAAAGGCGATGCGCCGCTCCTGGCGGCGGCCGGGGAGGCCGCCTGGGTCCTCGCCGCGTTGGCGGTTGGACTGGCATGGGCCTCGGCGCTGTGGATCGTGGCCGCCGTCCGGTCGCTCGGCAAGCAATGGAGCCTCGTCCCGCGCCTGGTGGACGACCACGACCTCGTCCAGGCCGGGCCTTACCGCATCGTCCGGCATCCCATCTATACCGCCTTCCTGGGACTCCTGATCGCGACCGGCGTGGCGTTCGGGAGCGGGGTGGCGCTGGCTGCCGCGCCCGCGCTCTACCTGGCCGGCACGTGGATCCGTATCCGGCTCGAGGAACGGCTCCTGCGAGGAGCGTTCGGCGAGAAGTACGCCGACTACGCGCGCCGCGTGCCCGCCTTGCTCCCGCTTCCCCGATTCGGCCGCGGCGCTGCGCTATTGCTGGCGCTGGCCGCGGCGCCGCTCGCGGCGCAGGAGCCGGCTCCGCCAGTGGCGTGGCCGGAGTTCGAGCGCGCGTTCGACGCCTACGTCGAGGCGGGCGCCATGGTGGGGGCGGGGGCAATCGCGATGCGGGACGGCGTCGTGGTGGCGCGGCGCGACGTCGGCTTCGCGGACCGGGACGCAGGCCGTGCGGTGGATGAGCGCACGATCTTCCACTACGGCTCGATCACCAAGACGCTGACGGCGATCGGCATCATGCAGCTTCGCGACCGCGGGCTCCTGTCGCTCGACGATCCCGTGAGCCGCTGGGTGCCCGAGCTCCGCGCGGTGAGCGACCCCTACGGGTCCCCGGACGCGATCACGCTCCGCATGCTCCTGTCCCACACCGCGGGCTTCCAGAACCCGACCTGGCCCTGGGACGAGGGCGAGCCCTGGGAGCCGTTCGAGCCCACGGAGTGGGAGCAGCTGGTCGCGATGATGCCCTACCAGCGCCTTCTGTTCGAGCCCGGATCGCAGTACTCGTACTCGAACCCGGCTTTCATCTACCTGGCGCGCGTCATCGAGGAGATCACCGGCGATCCCTGGGAGGCGTACGTCCAGAAGAACGTCTTCGCGCCGCTCGGCATCACGACGAGCTATTTCGGAAACACTCCCTGGTACCTGGCCGAGCACAGGTCCCACAACTACGAGCTGCGCGCGGACGGCGGGCGGCTGGCGGCTGTGGACCAGGGCGCGGACTTCGATCCCGGGATCACGATCCCCAACGGCGGCTGGAACGCGCCGCTCGGCGACCTGGCCCTCTATCTGGCGTTCCTCACCGGCCCCGCGGCCGATGCGGAGACGGCGCGCCGGTGGGACTTCGTGCTGTCGCGGGAGTCGCTCGAGGAGATGTGGCAGCCCGTCATGGCGGTCGACGAGGACGGGACGGGCACGGCGTGGAGCGACGTCGGCCTCGCGTTCTTCCTGGATCAGCGGTCGGGCAGGCTGGTGGTCGGTCACACCGGCAGCCAGGCGAACTTCCGCGCCTTCCTGGCGCTCGATCCCGCCCGGAGGACGGCCTACGCGATGGTCTTCAACACCTCGATCGGGGATGGGCCGGATCCGGGAGAGCGGGAGCTGGCGGCGCTGCTCGAGGCCGCGGAGCGGCTCCTCGAGTAGGGATCGGGGACCGTCGCTTAGCTCAGTCGGCGATGCGGCAGTCGGAGACGAACAGTCCCGGATCGGACCAGCGGATCTCCGCCGGCGCGCACGACACGCGCAGCGAATCGCCCACGCGGATCCGCGGATCGACGGCCCACAGCTCGAGGGAATCCGGGACGTCGAACGCGCCCTCGACCTGGACGTACTTGATGTCGGTGGGAAGGGTGTCGAGGACGGTCATGAACTCGACGTGCGAAGGCAATGTGACCTCGCCGTCCATCGTCATGCCCGTGAAGCGCGGCAACGCGCGTACCACCTCGCCGTAGATCACGAGGTCCTTGCCGGCGAACCGCTCGCGCGCGGCGCGCTCGTCGGCGAGAAAGGCCTGCTGGAGCTCGTTGGCTTCGACCTCCACGCGCTCGTCGACCTCCTCGCCGGGAGAGCAGGCGGCGGATGCGACGAGGGCGAGAAGCAACGCGATGCGCGGGAATCGTTCCATCGACCCGGAACATGGTACACCACGTCCGATTCGACGGGAAGACCCCGCCGACAGAACCTCAGACGCGGTCCCTGAGTCCCTCGACGCCCGCCTTCCCGGCGCAGTGGTCGCAGCAGAAGAACCGCCCGTCGCTCTCCAGGCCGTGTCCGATGATCCGGACACCGCACGTCTGGCAGGTCGGGGCGAGCGCGTGGATCGCGCACTCGAAGCTGTCGAACGTGTGCCGCTCGCCGTCCGACAGCTCGATCTCGAACGACTTGTCGTACTCGTTTCCGCAGTGCACGCAGATTCCCATCTCGGCCTCAGACCATCGCTTGGAAGTTGACTGTGCGCTCCGCTATCCGGGACAGCAGGCGGTCCGCCTGGGCTTCCTCCTCCAGGCTCTCCTGGAGCAGATCGGCCGCTCGGTAGTCTCCGAGCTTCTCGGCATACGTGCGCGCCACACCGTAGCCCGCCATCTCGTAGTGCTCGACCCGCTGCGCGGCCGCGATGATGCCGGCGTCCAGGACGTCGGGGTCGGAGTCCTCCTTGAGCAGGGAGGCGCCTTCCTTGATCAGGCCCGCCATCCCCTCGCACTTGTGGCCCCGGGGACTGAACTCCGTCCTGGCGAACACCTTCTCGAGGCGCTGCGCCTGCCGCTTCGTCGCCGCCAGGTGGTCGCGGAGCGCCTTCTTGAGGTCCTTGTTCGTGGCGGCCTGCACCATCTTGGGAAGCGCTTCGACGAGCTGCTTCTCGGCGCTGTACAGATCCTTGAGCTCGTGGACATAGAGCTTGGTGAGCGAATCCAGGTTCATCGTTCCCTCGATCTGCAGAGTCGATCCCGGTTGGCTGTCGACGATCAGGATACGACTCGAAACCGGGTACAAGCTGTAAGCAAGTGGACAAAGGAATCAGGCGCACCGGTTTTGGAGCGTCGTGGGTGGGTGCCAGGACGCCGAAGTAGATTGGGCCGCCGTGAGCGACCAGCGCCCTGCCGCGGACCCGGCCGTGCCCGACAAGCCCTTCACGTACGCCAGCTATCTGGCGCTCGATGAGCTCCTGTCCCTTCAGCGCCCGGAGTCCGACGAGCACGACGAGATCCTGTTCATCGTCATCCACCAGGTCTACGAGCTGTGGTTCAAGGAGATGCTCCACGAGGCGGACTGGCTGAGCGAGCGTCTGGCGCAGCGGGATACGGGCGCGGCCATGCACACGCTCAAGCGGATCCTGACGATCCTCAAGATCGCGGTCGCGCAGCTCGACATCCTCGAGACGATGACGCCGCGGGACTTCCTCTCCTTCCGCGACCGCCTGGCGAGCGCCAGCGGCTTCCAGTCCGCGCAGTTCCGGGAGCTCGAGTTCGCGCTCGGCCACAAGCGCCGGTCGATGCTCGAGCACTTCCCCGCGGGGACCACGTGGCGCGCGAGACTCGAGTCGCGCTGGTCGGCGCCCACGGTGTGGGACGCGCTCCTCCGCTATCTGGCCGCGCGCGGCTATGACGTTCCCGCGTCGGCGCTCGGCCGCGACGTCACGGCTCGCATCGCGGCCGACGAGGGGGTTCAGCGGGCGCTTCTCGATGTCTACCGCGGGGACGACCTCCCGGCGCACCTCGATTCCCAGCTGCTCGAGCGGTTCGTCGATCTCGACGAAGGTCTTCAGGAGTGGCGGTACCGGCACGTGAAGATGGTCGAGCGGACGATCGGTGGCCGGCCGGGGACGGGCGGGAGCGCGGGCGCGGGGTATCTCCGGACCACCCTGTCCGAGCCCTTCTTTCCGGACCTCTGGGCGATCCGGACCGATCTGTGAGGGAGGCGAGGCGAACGGCCGGAACGCGCGCGGCGCTATCGGCCCAGGACCTTCGCCGCGACCCGAACCCGCTGGCGCCCTACTACTCCAACTTCCGGGTCGGCGAGCGGCTGCTGCTGTCGGGCCACTCGCATCAGGCATGGCCCGATCGGGGATTCGAAGGGCAGCAGCAGGCCTGGCTCGACGCCGCCGAGCACGTCGACGAGAAATGGTCGCACGCGTTCGCGCGCGCCGAGCGGGTGCGCGAGGGATACCGGCGGCTCCTGGGCGGCGCGTCGGGACCGATCGCCCTGGGGCCGGCGACTCACGATCTCCTCGTGAAATGGATCTCGGCGCTTCCGCTCCGCGAACGGCCTCGGCTCGTGACGACCGACCTCGAGTTTCACGCGCTCCGGCGCCAGCTCGACCGGCTGGGGGAGGCGGGGCTCGAGGTCGTCAAGGTGAAGGCACTGCCGTCGGAGTCGGTGGGGGAGCGGGTCGCCGCGGCGGTCGACGACCGGACCGCCGCGGCCTTCGTGTCGGCCGTCTTCTATCGAAACGCCCACGTCGCGGGCGGCCTCGACCGGGCGATGGCGGCGTGCGAGCGGTTCGGGGCCCGGCTAGTCGTCGACGCCTATCACGCGCTCAACGTGCTGTCGTTCGACCTCGAGGCGTGGGGCATCGAGGGCGCGACGGTGACGGGCGGGGGCTACAAGTACGTGCAGCTCGGCGAGGGGAATGCGTTCCTGCGGATCCCACCGGGCGAGGAGCTCGAGCCCGTCGTCACCGGCTGGTTCGCGGAGTTCGACGCGCTGACCGGGTCGCACGCCCCGGGCGAGGTGGGCTGGGGGTCCGCCGGGTCGCGGCTGGCGGGCGCGACGTACGACCCCACCAGCCACTACCGCGCGAGCGAGGTCTTCGATTTCTTCGAGGAGCGAGGGCTAACGGTCGACGTGCTGGCGGCCTCGTACCGGCATCAGGTAGCGCTCCTCGCCGAGCGGTTCGACGCGCTGGATCTGGACCCGGCGATCGTCGACCGCGACCGATCGGTGCCGGTCGACAAGCTCGGCGGCTTCCTCGCGCTGGAGAGCCCGCGCGCAGGCGAGCTGCGCCGTGCCCTCCTCGCACGCGGCGTCTTCACCGACCACCGCGACACCACGCTCCGCATGGGCCCGGCGCCGTACGTGTCCGATCGGCAGATCGAGGCGGCGCTCTCGACGCTCGCGGAGATTGCGGGATCGCGATGAAAACCCGGAGGAGGTTTCCCGACCCATGAACGATGTCTCGCGACGGCACTTCCTGGGCCTGGCCGGCGCGGGGATGGTCCTGCCCTTCGTCGGTCGGCTTCTCGATCCTCCGGCGGTGCCTCGCGCGCGGAGCTTCCGGATTCGCGCTGTGACGGCGGGGGTCTCTCCGACCGGCGATGCCGCGCCCCGGGAACTGGAGCCGGCCCTTGGCTTCCTGCGGCAGGCGCGGGCGGCGCTGGAGGCGAAGGGGTACGAGGTCCAGACGGTCCGCATCGCGACCCGGCCGCTGGCGGAGTACCTGCCGGAATGGTCGAGCGAGGGGGCCGTGGAAGTCATCCGCGAGATGGACGAAGTCGCGATCGCCGCGAGCGCGTCCCTCAGCCTGGGGCCGGTGATCACCGCGGACGAGCACGTTCCCGGGTTCGCTGCCTGGGCGGCGGAGCTCGTTCAGGGCACCAGGGACGCCAGTTTCTCCGTCCGCGTAGCGTCGCGGGAGCACGGTGTCCATCGTTCCGCGCTGCGATCCGCCGCGGAAGCGATCGAGGCGATCGGTCGGGAAACCCCCGGGGGCGAGGGGAACTTCCGGTTCGCCGCGGCGGCCTTCGTCCCCTCCGGAACCCCGTTTTTCCCCTGTGGATGGTTCTCGGAGCCCGACACCTTCAGCATCGGGCTGGAGTCCCCGGTCCTCCTGGACGACATCCTCGCCGAGGCCTCCGGTCCGGTCGCGGCGAGAAGCGCACTGGCAGCGGGTCTGGAGGCGGCCTTGGGAGAGGTCGAACGGGCAGCCATCGAGATCGGTCGCGAAACCGGATGGCGGTTCCTCGGCATCGACTCCTCGCCGGCCCCGGGTCTGGACGCCAGCATCGGGCGCGTCATCGAGCGATTAACCGACGCCCCGTTCGGAGATCCGTCGACCCTCGCGGCCTGCGCCCTCCTCACCGACGTGCTGAAGGGCCTGAGCGTGACGACGTGCGGCTATTCGGGGCTCATGCTTCCCGTGCTGGAGGATCCGGTACTGGCGGAACGCGCCGGAGAGGGCCGCTACGGAGTGTCGGATCTCCTGCTCTACTCCAGCGTCTGCGGGACGGGCCTCGACGTGGTGCCGATTCCCGGCGACACGACCGTCCAGAGGATCGGCGGTATCGTCGAGGACGTCGCCGCGCTTTCGGTCCGATACCAGAAACCGCTGTCCGCACGGCTACTCCCCATCCCCGGCCGGAACGTCGGCGACGTCGTGAGCTTCGACAATCCGCATCTCACGGACGGCCCCGTCATGGAGGCGGGATAGCGGGAAACCGCTAGCCGCCGCAGCCCTCTCCCTGCTCCAGCCAACCCAGGAACGCCCGCGCGAACGGGGACGATTCGAGCCGACCCCGTTCGAGAGGGAACGGCGTGCTCAACCGATCGCTGTTCGCCAGCAATGCGAACGAGGCCCCGCGATCCGGCGCCAGGACGAGGAGCGCGGAGTTGCCGGTCCAGGAGCCGAAGTGCCAGACCACGTCTCCACCCGTCCGACGCTCCACGAACCATCCCAGACCGTGGGGCAGCTCCGAACCCGAGGTCGCGCGCGCGGGGGTGAAGGCCAGCGCCCGGCCACCGTCCGGGTAGAGCCGGCCCTCCTCGATCGCAGCCGCATACGTGAGGATGTCGAGCACGGTCGAGAGCAGACCCGCGGCCGAGTTGATGTGTGTCGGATACGCGATCGGGCGTCCATCGTCGTCGTAGCCCTGGGCGAGCGCGGCGCGGATCGCGACCGCGTCGATGCCGTCTTCGACGAGAGAGGAGGGAGCGGTCCTGGTCAGGCCCGCGGGAGCGATGACGCGCTCGAAAACGGCGTCTTCGAAGGTCCGGCCGTCGGCGCGCCGGATGACCGAGTCGAGCAGCGCGTACCGGTTGCCGTCGTAGCGGAACGCTGCGCCGGGAGGCGGATCAGACGTGTGGCTCATGAGGTGCCGCACGCGAACGTCACCCGGCAGCGCGACGCCGTAATCGGAAACCGGGTCGTCGAGCGAAATCCGTCCCTCGTCGGCAAGCTGGAAGAGGACGATCGAGGCGAAGGTCTTCGTCAGCGATGCGATGTGGAAGACGGTCTGCGGTGTGGCCGGAATGCCACGCGCCACGTCCGCGGAGCCGAACCCCGAGGACCATCGAACCGAGCCCGCGCAGCCGATGGCCGCCGCCATGCCCGGAATCCCGTACGTCCGGCGGAGGGTCTCGAGTCGCCGGGCGAGCTCGTCGGTGTCACGAGGTGGGTCGGGGCTGGTCGTATCCGTACAGGCGAGAAGCACTCCGAGGAGAAGCAGCCCGCGAAGTCTCCGGTGCCTCATTGGCGCAGCGCGGCGCGGTCGACCTTGCCGAGGTGTGTGCGAGGCAGGGCGTCGAGAAATACGACTTCACGCGGATATTTGTATCTCTCGAGGCGTTCGCGCACCCAGTCCTGCAGCTCCTCGGCCAGGGCGCCGGCCGCCTCCTCACCGTTCCGACGCACGATGCACGCGCGCGGCACGGTGAGGCCCTTGTCTCCACGCACGCCGACGACCGCGACCTCCGCGACGTCGGGATGCTCGAGCAGGCAGCTCTCGACCTCGCCTGGCGCGAGCCACTTTCCCGAGACCTTCAGCATGTCGTCCGCGCGGCCGGCGTAGGTGAACACGCCGTCCGCGTCGCGCGAGACCATGTCGCCCGACACGTACCACTCGCCGCGGAAGGCCTCCATCGTGCGGTTCATCCGGTGCCAGTAGCCGATCGCGCGCGAGCCGCCGCGCACCCACAGCCAGCCTACCTCGCCGTCGGAGAGCGCGCGGCCGTCGTCGTCCCGTACCTCGACGTCGAAGCCGGGCACGATCTTGCCCAGCGTTCCGGGGTGCACGTCACCCGGCCGGTTCGACAGGAAGATGTGCCACATCTCGGCCGTGCCGAGCCCGTCGAGGAGATCGACGCCGAACGCTTCGTCCCAGCGGCGGTGGAGCTCGACGGGCAGCGCCTCGCCCGCCGACGTCGCCAGACGGAGCGAGGATAGGTCCTGCTCTCCCGCTCGCGGATGATCGACCATGAGCGCGACCATCTTGGGGACGTTGACGAGGATCGTGGGCCGGTGGCGGGCGATCTTCTCGAACACGACTTCGGCGGTCGGATGCTCGCGGAAGACGACCGACGAGGCGCCGACCGAGAACGGGAACAGCAGGTTCGACCCGGTCGCGTACCCGAAGAAGAGCTTCGGCACCGACATCGTGACGTCGTCCTCGGAGATCCCGAGCACGCCCTTGCCGTAGCACTCGGTCGTGTTCGCGTACGACGCGTGGGTCTGGAGGACCGCCTTGGGCCGACCCGTGGTCCCGCCAGAGAAGAGCCAGATCGCCGAGTCGTCGCGGTGCGCGGGGAAGCTCGGGCGCTCGGCGGAGGCTGCGGCGAGCGCGGCGTCGAGCTCATCGCCGGCGACCAGCAGCGACCGGAAGCAGGGGGCCCGCTCACCCGCGCGCCGGAAGACCGCGGCCGCGTCGGGATCCACGATCGCGGCCTTGGCGCGCGTGTACTCGACGAAGTACGCGATCGAGTCGTCGGGAAGGCGCGGGTTGACCATGACCACCACCGCGCCAATCTTGAGGACGCCGAACAGGGCGCCGACGAAGTCCGGTCCGTCGTCCAGCGCGAGGATCACCCGCTGCTCCGGCTCGACGCCGGCGTCCGCGATCACGCTCCCGTAGCGCGCGGCGAGCGCGGCGATCTCCGCGTACGTCCAGTCCCGTTCGTCGGTGCGAAGCGCGACTCGGCCGCCGCGCCCCTCGCGCAGCCGGGCGTCCAGGAACCAGTCGGCCATGTTGAACTCTTCCGGCGGCTCGAACGGCATGGAGCGGGATGATACCCGAGGCTCGAGAAGCCCGGCAACTGGCGGAGATGACCTGGGAGGAAGCCCGTGACATCGATCGCGGGCGGACCGTCGCCGTGCTGCCGGTGGGCGCGATCGAGGCCCACGGGCCGCATCTGCCGTTGGCGACCGACTGCGTGATCGCCGAGGCGATGGCGCGCGCTGCCGCCGAGCAGCTCGAGGCGCGCGGCCTTCCGGCGGTGGTGCTGCCGGTGCTTTCCTACACGCGCGCCGGGTTCGCATCCGGTTTTCCGGGAACGATCTCCACGAGCCCCGCGGCGGTGACGGCGCTGATCGTCGACATCGCGCGCTCGCTGGGCGGGCAGGGATTCCGCGCGCTCGCCATTGCCAACGCCCACCTGGATCCCGAGCACCTGGCCTCCCTCCACGCGGCGCGCGAGGCGGCGGGGGAGGTCGGCGTCGAGGTCGTGTTCCCCGACCTCACGCGGAGGCCGTGGGGCGGCCGGCTGACCGAGGAGTTCAAGAGCGGCGCCTGCCACGCCGGACGGTTCGAGGGCTCGATCGTCCTCGCTGAGCGACCCGACCTCGTGCGCGACGACCTCCGGCGGGAGCTGCCCGCCAACCCGCGCTCGCTCTCGACTGCGATCGCGGAGGGGAAGCGCACGTTCGAGGAGGCCGGTGGGCCGCGCGCATACTTCGGCGACCCCGCGGCCGCGAGCGAGGCGGAGGGCGCCGGGACGGTCGCCGCGCTGGGCGGGATCCTGGCCGACGCCGTCATCGAGGCGATCGGCCAGTCTACGTGACGCCATCCGGTTCCCGATGAGCGGCCGGTTCGCGGGCCAGGGCGCGGTCGTGACGGGCGGCGGCCGCGGGATCGGGGCCGCGGTGGCGCGCGCGCTCGCCGCCGAGGGCGCGCGCGTGGTCGTCGCCTCGCGGACCGCGGCCGAGGTGGAATCCGTGGCGCGGGAGATCGAGGCCGCCGCCGGAGCCGCCTGGCCGGCCCGCGCCGACGTCACCGATCCGGACGCGATCGAGGCGCTGGCGTCGGAAGCGGTCGCGCGCGTCGGCGCGGTGGATATCCTCGTCACGTGCGCGGGGGTCGCGTGGTCGGCGCCGCTGGCGCGTCAGACACTCGAGGACTGGGAACGGATCTTCGCGGTCAACGTGACCGGCACGTTCCTCGCCACCCGCGCCTTCCTGCCCGCGATGATGGAGCGGGGCCGCGGGCGCGTGATCCACCTCGCCTCGGTGGCCGGTCTCGCGGGGGCGAAGTACATCGCGGCGTACGCCGCGTCCAAGCACGCGGTCGTGGGCTTCACGCGCGCGGTGGCGGCCGAGGCCGCTCCGCGCGGCGTCACCGTCAATGCCCTCTGCCCGGGCTACGTCGACACGGAGATGACGGAGGAGTCGGTGGCGCGGATCGTGGATCGGGCGGGGCTTTCGGAAGCCGAAGCGCGCGCCGCGATCCTCGCGACCTCGCCCCAGGGGCGCCTGATCGAGCCCGAGGAGGTCGCCCGGGCGGTGACGTGGCTCTGCGAGGACGCCGCGCGCGGGGTGAACGGGCAGGCGATCGTGATCGACGGAGGAGGGCTCCTGGCGTGAGCGGGCTCGAGATCGTGAACCCGGATGAGCTGGGTCGCCACGCCGGCTTCAGCCACGGGATCCTGGCTCCGGCGGGAGGACGCGTCCTGTTCGTCGCCGGACAGACGGCGCCCGAGGCCGGCGATTTCGCCGCCCAGTTCGGCGCCGCGCTCGAGCGCGCGCTCGCCGTCGTCCGCGAGGCGGGCGGCGGGCCGGAGCACGTAGCCCGGATGACCGTGTACGTGACCGACATGGCGACCTATCGCAATGAGCGACCGCGCCTCGGCGGCGTCTGGCGGGCCGCGATGGGGCAGCACTACCCGGCGATGGCGTTGGTGGAAGTGCGCTCGCTCGTCGATCCGAACGCGGTGGTCGAGATCGAGGCCACGGCCGTCCTTTCCGGATCGCCACGATGACGCTGCCGCATCCCGGATCGTCCCGATGATCGAGCCCGGGTCGTTCCTCTACACGCACGATCCCGCGACCGGCGTGGCCACGATCACGCTGAACCGTCCAGAGCGTCTGAACGCGCTGACGTTCGAAGTCTACGGGGAGCTCCTCGCGACCTTCCGCGCGCTCGACGCCGAGCCGGGCGTCCGCGCCGTCGTCGTCACGGGAGAGGGCCGCGCATTCTGCTCGGGAGGAGACGTCCGGGAGATCATCGGACCGCTCCTGTCGCGCGATGCCGCGGGGCTCCTGGAGTTCACGACGATGACGTGCGACCTGGTCGGCGCGATCCGCGCCTGCCCGCAGCCGGTGATCGCGGCCGTGAACGGCACCGCGGCGGGAGCGGGCGCCGTGATCGCCGCCGCCTGCGACATCCGCATCGCCGCGACCAGCGCGAAGATCGCGTTCCTGTTCACGAAGGTCGGGCTGTCGGGTGCGGACATGGGCGCAGCCTGGCTCCTCCCGCGGATCGTGGGGTTCGGGCGCGCGAGCGAGATCCTCATGGCCGGCGAGTTCGTGGAGGCGGAGGAAGCGCACCGGATCGGGCTCTTCAACCGGGTCGTCCCCGACGGCGAGGTACTCGCGGCCGCACTCGAGCTGGCGGCGCGACTCGCGTCGGGGCCCTCGGAGGCGCTCGCGGTGACCAAGCGCGCGCTCGAGGCGGAGTCGACGATGAGCCTCGCCGACGCGCTCGTCGCCGAAGCGCGCGCCCAGGCCGCGTGCATGGAGCACCCCGACTTCCGCGAGGCGTACGAGGCGTTCGTCGCGAAGCGTCCGGCGCGATTCGAGTAGCGGATGTTCGACGTCGACACGATCCGCGCGTTCCTCGACGACCCCCACGTCGCATTCGCGGCCGATGTGGACGCCTTCGCGCGGGCCGAGCTTCGCCCGCGACCGGAGCCGGCGAGCGACGATGCCGCCCGCGCGGAGGCGCGGGAGATCCTGGGGCTTCTCGGCCGCGGCTGGCTCTCGCCGATCCCGGCCCGCGACCTCCGGAAGATCGCGCTCGTGCGCGAGGCGATTTCCGCCGCCTCGCCCCTCGCCGACGCCGTGTATGCGCTCCAGGCGCTCGGCGCGATGCCGATCGTCCTCGCCGGAGGTGGCGCGAGCGCGCGCTGGGTGAAGGAGGCGGTCGCGGGACGCGCGATGGGCGCGTTCGCGATGACCGAGGACGAAGCGGGCTCGGACGTCGCGTCGATGCGGACGACCGCGACCCGCGACGGCGCGGAGTGGGTACTGGACGGCGAAAAGGCGTTCATCTCGAACGCGGGTATCGCGGATTTCTACACGGTGTTCGCGCAGACCGAGCCCGGAAAGGGGTCGAAGGGGATCGCCTGCTTCGTCGTGCCCGCCGATACACAGGGCCTCGCCTTCGCGGGGGCCCAGGTCCTGTCGTCGCCGCACCCCTTGGGCAGGATCCGCTTCGAAGACTGTCGCGTGCCCGCCGACGCATGCCTGGCCGGCGCGGCCGATGGCTTCAAGCTCGGCCTCGCGACCCTCGACCTCCTGCGCGCTACGGTAGGCGCGGCCGCCTGCGGGATGGCGACCCGCGCGCTGGAGGAGGCGCTCGCCCACGCGCGGGAGCGCCGGCAGTTCGGCGAGCCCCTGGCGGAATTCCAGCTCGTGCGCGAGAAGCTCGCCCGGATGGCGACCGAGCTGGCCGCAGCGCGGCTCCTCGTCTACCGCGCGGCGTGGGTCAAGGACCGGGGCGCCGCGCGCGTCACGCTGGAGTCGGCGATGGCGAAGTCCTACGCGACCGAGGCCGCGCAGCGGATCGTCGACGATGCGGTCCAGATCCTCGGCGGCAGCGGCGTCCTCGCCGACCATCCCGTCGACCGCCTCTACCGTTCCGTGCGCGCGCTCCGAATCTACGAGGGGACGACCGAGATCCAGCGCCTGATCATCGCGGGGCAGCTGCTGGATCGGGCGGATCCGACGCCAGTCGCGGGCGCTTGAACGTCGCGATTGTCGGCGGCGGGCCCGCCGGGCTCTATCTCGCCATTCAGCTCAAGCGCGAAGGTTCCGCGCACGACGTCGCGGTCTACGAGCGAAATCGCCCGCAGGACACCTACGGCTTCGGAGTCGTGTTCTCCGACGCGACGATGGAGGAGCTGACCGCCGACGACCCAGAGACCTTCGCGCGTCTCGAAGATCGGTTCCACCACTGGGACGACATCGACGTCCACTACCGCGGCGAGGTCCTCTCGTCGACGGGCCACGGTTTCAGCGGCCTGGAGCGGAGCGTCCTGCTCGATACGCTGGCGGAGCGGGCGGCCGAACTGGGCGTGGAGCTGTGGGCGGAGAGCGAGGTCGTGGATCCCGCCGAGCTCCTGGACGCCGATCTCGTGGTCGGCGCCGACGGTGTGAACAGCAGTGTGCGTGCGCGCTGGCGGGACGACTTCGTCCCCACGATCGACTGGCGGCCGAACAAGTTCGTGTGGATGGGCACCACGCGGCCTTTCGACGCATTCACGTTCGACTTCCGGCGCGACGCGCACGGGCTCTGGCGTCTCCACGCGTACCGGTACAGCGAGGGGCGCTCCACGTTCATCGTGGAGACAACCGACGAAACCCTCGCGCGAAGCGGCCTCGCGGAAGCATCGGAAGCGGAGACGCTCGCGTACTGCGAGTCGCTCTTCGCGGAGCGGCTGGACGGGCACCGCCTGATCGCCAACCGCTCGATCTGGCGCTCGTTCCCGACTCTGACGTGCGCGCGCTGGAGCCGGGAGAACGTGGTCCTGATCGGGGACTCGGCGCACACCGCGCACTTCTCGGTGGGATCGGGCACCAAGCTCGCGATGGAGGACGCGACCGCGCTCGCCGAAGCGCTCGGGAAGGAGCACGACGTCCGAGCGGCGCTGGAAGCCTACGAGGCGGAGCGGCGGCCCCAGGTCGAAAGCCTTCAGCGCGCAGCGCAGGCGAGCCTGCAGTGGTTCGAGGGGACGGAGCGGTACATGGAGACCGAGCCGATCCAGTTCGCCTTCAACCTGCTGACCCGCTCGCTCCGGATCACCCACGAGGACCTGAAGCTCCGCGATCCGGCGTTCACCGCGAAGGTCGATCGCTGGTTCGCATCGGAGGCCGTGAAGCAGAGCGGGATCGATTTGCGGCTCGACCCCCCGCCGCCGCCCATGTTCACCCCGTTCCGCCTTCGCGAGCTCGTGCTTCCGAACCGCGTGGTCGTTTCGGCCATGTGTCAGTACTACGCCGAGGACGGGATGCCGAACGACTGGCACTTCGTGCACCTGGGGAGTCGCGCGGTCGGCGGCGCGGGGCTCGTCATGGCCGAGATGACCGACGTCAGCGCCGAAGGTCGCATCAGCCCCGGCTGCGCCGGCCTGTACCGCGACGCGCACGTGGCCGGCTGGAAGCGGATCGTCGACTTCGTCCACGCCTGGTCGCCGGCGAAGATCGGGATCCAGCTGGGCCACGCGGGACGGAAGGGATCGACGAAGCTCGCCTGGCTGGGGGCTGACGAGCCGCTCGACGAGGGAGGCTGGGAGGTGCTGGCTCCGAGCCCGATCCCGTGGTCCGAGGGCAACCCGCTGCCGCGCGCGATGGAGCGCGCCGACATGGACGCCGTGATCCGCGACCACGTTCGCGCCGCCGAGCGGGCCGCCGAAGCAGGCTTCGACCTGCTCGAGGTCCACATGGCCCACGGCTACCTGCTCGCGACCTTCATCTCGCCGCTGACGAACGTGCGCGAGGACGAGTACGGAGGATCGGTCGCGAACCGGATGCGCTTTCCCCTCGAGGTGCTGAAGGCCGTGCGCGCGTCGTGGCCAGCGGGGAAGCCCCTCTCGGTCCGGATCTCCGCGGTCGATTGGGCGCCCGGGGGTCAGGAGATCGAGGATTCGCTCGAGGTCGCGCGGCTGCTGAAGGCCCACGACGTCGACATCGTCGACGTCTCGGCGGGCCAGACCGTGCCGTACGCGAAGCCCCGCTACGGTCGGCAGTTCCAGACGCCGTTCAGCGACCGGATCCGACACGAGGTCGCG
Source organism: Gemmatimonadota bacterium (assembly GCA_035698825.1). Classification (GTDB taxonomy): domain Bacteria; phylum Gemmatimonadota; class Gemmatimonadetes; order JACCXV01; family JAHWKZ01; genus JAICNR01. The sequence continues at coordinate 5,468 of DASSBK010000324.1, read as the reverse complement.
GTGCCGACGATGGCCGTGGGGAACATCTCGTCGTTCATGGACGTCAACACGATCCTGGCCGCGGGGCGGGCCGACCTCTGCGCGCTGGCGCGGGCCCATCTGTGGGATCCCTACTGGGCGCGGAACGCGGCCTGGCGGCTGGGCTACCCGCTACCCTGGCCCGACCCGTACTCGACGCTGGAGCGCTACAACCCGCGCTTCGAGTAGCCGGCCGTCGAGCGGGCCCGACTGCCGCTCTCGTCCTACCCCTCGATCACCCCGCAGGCGATCCGGTCTCCCGACGCGCCGGAGGGCTGGGTCACGTAGTCGTCGGGCCCGGCATGGATGACGACCGCCGATCCGTCGTCGTCGAGGAGCTCGGCGCTCCCGCCGCGCAGGGTGACGCTTCCAGCCGCCTGATCCACCGTCGCCGTGCTGTCCTCGGCGACCGTGATGTTCCGCAGATCACCGGCGTGCGGCCCGTCGGGCGCATCGAACCCGTGCGCTGTTTCGCCCGCGCCGATGTGATCTCCCGCCGACTCGAAGGCGGGAGGCTCGCAGCTGCCCTTCTCGTGAATGTGGAAGCCGTGCTCGCCGGGCGGCAGGGCGATCAGCGCGCCGCGGAGGACGACATCCTCGCCTTCCGCCGTGAGGATCACGGCGCCGATGCCCACTCCTCGCGTATCGACCATGTTCGCGCGGGCCGAGTCGACTGTGGCGTCGTCGGGCACGGGGGTCACCTCCGCCGCAGGGGGCAGGTCGGCTTCGCCGACCGCCACGTCGCCTTCGTCGGCCTCGCCACACGCGAGAAACGCGATGCTCAAGCCGCACGCAACAACGACGAAGGGTGCGAGAGACGCTGCGAGCGGGAGCCTCATGCGGACCTCCTGTCGGTCGATCGGTTGCCGGCGGAATCCTCGTTCAGGTGAGACGAAGGATCGCTCCCGGGATCGCGGCGCGTCAAACGCCCTCCAGCTCCTCGAGCGTGCGGGGCCAGTCGTCGCGCAGGATCCGGCTCAACGCGCGGTCGGCGAGGATACGGCCGCCGGTCTGGCAGCCGGGACAGTAGTTGGTCTCCCGGTCGGCGTAGACGATGCGCTGGACCGGCGCGCCGCAGACCGGGCAGGGTTCGCCGTGCCTGCCGTGGACGGCCATCCGCGGATGGAAGGCGGTGACCTTCTCAGGGAAACCCGCGCCCGTCTCGGCGATCCGGATCGCGGTCCACTCCTCGAGGATCTCGCGGGAGGCGCGCCATAGTTGCTCTACCTCCTCGTCCGAAAGGTTCGCGTTCATCTGAAGCGGCGAGAGCCGCGCGCGATGGAGGATCTCGTCGGCGAACGCGCCGCCGATCCCTGAGAAGGCGCGCGGATCCGTCAGCGCCCGCTTGAGCGTGTGGCGCTCGCGGAGGAGCCCCGCGCGGAACTCCGCGAGGCCGGATCCCTCGACCTCGATGCCGCCGGCGTCGAGCGCGGCCAGCGCCTCCTCGCCGCGAACCAGGTGGAGGCGGGCGCGGCGTTTGGTCCCCGCCTCGACGAGGAGCAGGGAGCCCGTCGAGAAGTCGAACGCCGCGAGGCCGCCCTTTCGGGGGATCGACCACGGCGTGTCCGCCCAGCGGAGCCGCCCGGCGATCATCAGATGGATCGCCAGGAAGAGCTCGTCTTCGAGCCCGATCACGATCCGCTTCCCGAGCCGCCGGAGGCCGACGACGCGTCTTCCCGCGGCGGCGTCGAGCGGCGGGTCCCACGTCGCGAGGAGCGCGACCGACCGCACGCGGATCCCCTCGAGCCGCGCGCCCCCGATGCGGGGCTCGAGGGCGTGGAGGTAGGCGGCGATCTCGGGCAGCTCGGGCATGCGGGCGAATCTGGCCGGCCGGGTAGTCCGGTCACAAGCGAGCGCTGCGTGGGGTCGACCGGAGAAGCCGTCGGAAACGGGAGTGGAAGCCTGGTTCCACGATCGCGGAGATTCCCGCGGGTGGAGGCCGATCCGTGGGTGCGAGAGTTCCTTTCAGAATGCGTTCCGCTCCACTTCCACTCCGCACGAGTGCCGCGCGTGAACCCCCTCGTGGTCGTCGTGGCACGAGGATTGCCAATCCGTGGAAGCATGTGGAAAGCCTGCTTCCTCACGCTTCTCCTGATCCTGACCTCCTGACCCGGATCACCGCCGTCGGACGGCCGTCTCCCCCCGGCCGACCGCGGCGGCGATCTTGTGCCCTCCTCGTAACAACGATTCCTTCGCGAAGAAGTCGAACCACTGCCCTCCAGCAGATCGTCTTCCGGTTCTTCGAGGAGAAACCCGCTGCCCCGACGGCGGCGACCTCTTTCAGCCCCTGAGCGCGTCCGGCCTCGCGTTTCGGAGCGCCAGTCCGAGCGCGAGGAGGGCGAGCGCCAGGCTCGCGATCGCCAGCCACGCGCCGGCCGGCCAGCCTTCGCCGCCGGCGGTCACGTGGGTGACGGAGGCAGGGGTCTCCGAATCTTCTGGCCCGGCCCATTCGACGACCTCGCCGCCGGCGTAGGTCTGGGTCACCGGCCACGCGATCGTGAGGTCCTCGCGCGGGTTCACCGCGACGAACGGGAACTCGACGAAGCGCTGGGGTGGGAGCGATCCCGTCCACGCGGCGCCCACGATCCTCCCCGCCGAATCGGTCACGACCTCGAGCTCCCAGCCCGGAACGTCGGCGAACGACACCACCGTGACGGCGGCGGGAAAGCGGATCTCGACGCGCGTGGTCGGCACCTCACGCTCGGTCGGCACGCGCAGCACGTAGCGCTGGTAGGCTCCGGGCGGTGCCTCCGCAGGCTGGACGACGGCATGTGCCCCGAGCGGAACGGATGGAAGCAGCAGGACGGCGAGCACCATCGCCAGGGAGATTCGCATGCGGATGAGGGAGCCCGAAGCGCTCACGCCGACGGCGGGGGGACGTAGGCCAGGACACCGGCCACGAGCGAGATGGCGAGCATGAGCGCGAGCTCGCGGCGGGTCGAGGCGCGGAGCGCCGCATGCCCTCCGGCCTGGTCGAGGCGCGGCATGAGCCGCCGGCGGTTCCAGGCGCCGAAGGCGACGAGTCCCGCCAGCCCCGCCACCTTCGTGAGCACGAGCCGGCCGTAAGCCGAGCCGAAGAGCGCGGCGATGTTCGGGAGGAAGAGCGCGGACTGGGCTACGCCGGTCAGGCCGACGACGATCACGGCGCCGAGGGCCATTCCGGAGACGCGCGACGCGGACGCGCCGAAGGCCGCGGGATCGAGCGCCGCGGCGGCGAGCCAGGCCACCCCGCCGACCCAGACGGCGAGCGCGATCAGGTGGAGGGACTTCAGCGGAATGGACCAGCGCGGGGAGATGCCCGCGGAGTGCCCCGTGGCCCCGCTCACGAGGACCGCGGCCAGCGCCAGCGTCAGCGCGATCCAGGGCCGCCGCGCGAGGCCGATCGCCCAGAGCGCGAGGAACGCGAGCCCCACGCGCAGCGCCTCGACGCGGCCCGGACCGGTGCCGAGCGCCGCCCCGAGATCGGGGGCGCGGCCACCGGGCGTGACGTGCCAGAGCCAGGCTGCGAAGTGAGCGGCCAGGAAGCCGGTCGTCAACGCGGCGAGGAGAAGCGCGGTCCGGATCGCCCCACGCGGGGGCGGGCCACCCAGGGCGACGACCTGGACCAGCCAGCCGGCCAGCGCCACGAGCGTGAACATCGCGAGCCCGCGGAGCGCGGCCGACACCCCAGCCGCCGGGTTGGGCCCGGATGTGTGGTCGTGTCCCCCGGCCCCGGGCCGGTGGGCGGCCATCGGACCCAGGGACGGGACGGTGTCGGGAACCCCGGGGGGAGCCTGCACGGTGAACCGGTAGCTCCCCTCGATCGGATGGCCGTCGGCGGAGACCACGCGCCAGTCGACCTGGTACTCGGCGGGTGCCAGGTGCGGCAGGTCGCCGATCAGGGTCTGGGCGTCGGTCGTGTCGGCCCGCACGCGGATCTCGAGCGAGTCCCGCGCCGACCAGACGACGATGGTGCTGAGGCCCGCCTCCACCGGCTCGCTGAATACGAGGCGGATCACGGGCGGGCTCGCGGAGAGCGACTCGCCGTCCTCGGGGGACGAGCGGACGAGGTGCGCGTGGACTGCCGCGCTCGCGAACGCGACCGAGACCGCGAGCGCCAGAGTTCCGGCGAGCGCGACGGCCGGGCGCCGGCCGCGGACCGAAGCGGCTGCCGTATGCGCCCCGGAGCTCAAGGCTGCCACCGCACTCCGGCGTAGAGCGAGCGCTCGTCGGCGGGCTGGAAGTAGCGGCCCGCGGCGTCGTCGACCGCGACGGTGGGCGAGTAGACCTCGTCGGTGAGGTTCCGTCCCTCGACGAACGCCGTCGCGCCGAGCCCCTCGATCTCCCACTCCGCGCGCAGGCCGAGCGTGAGCCAACCGTCGCTTCTCACCGTGTTCGCGCTGTCCACGAACAGGTCGTCGGGCACCCACTCGATCGAAGGCGAGACCGTCACGCCCGACGGATGCGCGTACTCCCCCTCGAGCTGGAGGACGTGCGTCGGGATTCCGGGGATCTCGTTCCCCGCATAGTCCGGATCGGACACGTACTCGAACTTCGACCGCGTGTACGCGATCCGGAAGCCGGCCCGCTCGCCGCCCTCATCGCCGGCCAGCAGCCTCACCGGAGCGGACAGCTCCAGTCCGGCCTCGATCCCCACATGCCGGGTCTCGTCGGCGTTGCGGTAGCTCGGCACCGTGAACTGCGCTCCCGGGAACGGCAGCACGTTGACGTTGACGATCTCGTCCTCCAGCTCGATGTCGTACGCCGACAGCTGCCACCTCCAGTCGCCCGCCCGCCCGCGGGTCCCGAGCTCGAACTGCCACGCCCTCTGGGCGTCGAGGTCCACGAATCCCGGAACGGTGAGGCTGTTGAGCTCGAGCAGCAAGGGCGGCTCCTGGATGCCGGTAGCGTTGGCGAAGATCTGCCCGCCGATCTCGGGAAGCTCGACGATCATGCCGAGCCGCGGCAGGAGCGACTCGTAGATGCGTTCGTCGGTCTGGTCCCCGTCGGCGAGGAACGCGTCCTCCACCGCGCGGCGAGAGCGGTCGTAGCGGGCGCCCGCGATCGCAGCGATCCGCGGCGCGATCGAGAAGACGTCTTCGAGGTAGACGGCGACCCCGCCGGCCTCGTCCCGCTGCTCCTTGGCGAGCGCGCCCTTCTCGCCCGCGACGTTCTCGTACTGCCGGTCGTCCACGTTCCCGAACGTGGGCTGCAAACCCACCACGAAGCGGTTTTCACGCTCGCCGATCGGAACGGTGTTCTCGTAGCGCACCTCGATGCCCACGTCGCGGCTGATCTGGTCGATGACCCGGAAGATCGGGTGCACGATGTCACGAAACTGGAAATAGGGCGAGACCTCGCGCCGCTGTTCGGGCGTGAGCGGCGCCCGCCTCTGGAGACCCAGGTGGTGGAGCGTGTAGTCGCGGCCCCAGTCGGTCGCGCCGGTGGCCGGCGTGGCCCCCTCGGGGTCG
>DASSBK010000323.1:0-8303 GCA_035698825.1 Gemmatimonadota bacterium | reverse complement strand
CGAGCCCCCCAGGACGTAGGCGTATCCGGGGTCCTCTCCATACACACCCGGTCGGGAGCGGATCAGGAGCCGCAGCGCGCGGGATTCCGCGGGTTCCTCCGACGGAATCCCCGAGGGCCGGACCCGGACGCCGACCACCAGTCCCCCCATCATGTGCCCCTCGTGGCGGGCGCGCTCGGCGAGCGGAGTGTTGACGAGCGCGATGGACGACATGTGGCTCAGCATGTGGCAATGGAAGATCCAGTTCCCGGAGCGGTCCGGAGACCAGACGGTCGTCGCCGTGTGGCCCGGGCCCACGTACTCGGTCACGGCCAGCTGGCGCCGATCCGCCGGGTAGAGGGTGTCGCGCACCCCGTCGCCCCTGGCGTCCACGCGGAAGTGGAATCCGTGGAGATGCATGGGATGATCGAGGGAGGTCAGGTTGATCCAGCGCCATTCCAGGCTGTCGCCCTGGGCCGCCTCGACGACCTCGGTGAAGGGCCAGGCTAGCCCGTTCGCGGCGATCACCGCGTCGCTCGAGAGATCGCTGAAGTTGGTGGTGTCGAACGTGAACCAGGACGAGATGACGAACACGCGGTCGCCGGGGCGACCGACGGCCCCTGGCGGATCGACGACGATCGCGCCGTGGAGGCTCCCGGTCCACTCCGGGTCCGGTACGCCGGGTTGCTGGGTCCTCCCCAGGTAGTAGTACGTGCCGGGCTCGCGGGCGACGAAGGCGAACTCCGCCACCCCGTCGGGCTCGACGAGGACGCTGTCCCCGGAAACGCCGCGCTCGGCTCCCAGCCCGAAGACGGCGAGCGGCCTGCTCAGCGCGTTGCGCACGGTCGTCCGCACCTCGGTCCCCAGGGGGATCCGGATCAGGGGACCCGGAATCTCGAGTGGTCCGCCCTCCTCCGCGAAGGCGCCGATCCGGATCCCGTCGTGATCGAAACCCTCGGGGTGCCACATCCCCTCGCCCGCGGTCAGGCGCAGCGTGAGGACGTCGTCCTCGAGCACTCCGGCAGGCTCGCGGTTGTCGTTGGGAAGGATCCGGGGCGGCCGAGCGGACCCGCCGGCGAGATTCGGCTGTCCGTGCAGAACCACGGGGAGGAAGAGCGCGGCGAACGCCGCGGCCGGGAGGCTGGCGGAGAGCCGGTTCATCGATTCACGGGCCGATCTCCAGCATACCCCATCGGAGGAAAAAGTCGACCCCGCGAACGCCCGATCAGCCGGTTGTCGAGAGCGCCTTCTCGATCCGGGTCTGGAGCTCCCCCGTCGCGTGGAGCTCGCGCGTGATGTCGCAGCCGCCGATGAACTCCCCGCCGATGTACACCTGCGGGATCGTGGGCCAGTCGCTGTACTCCTTGATCGACTCCCGCAGCTCGGGGTCCGCCAGCACGTCGATCGAGTGGATGCTGCCCTCTGCGCCGGCCTGCCGCAGGGCCTCGACGGTGGCGGCGGAGAAGCCACAGCGCGGGAACATCTCGGTCCCCTTCATGTAGATCGTGATCGGATGCTCTCGGATCTCGCGATCGATCCGCTCCTTCACTTCCGGACGCATGCCTTATCTCTCCTTGATCAGGGATTCGTGTTGCGCGGGCGTGTACGCGCGAACCGACAGCGCGTGCACGGTATCGTCGTCGATCCAGTCGCGCAGGGGCGCGTAGACGAGCTTGTGGCGCTCGACGGGAGTCTTCCCCTCGAACGCCGCCGAAACGACCCGCACCTCGAAGTGGTTGTCGGTGCCGGTCAGGTCGCGAACCTCGACCTCCCCTCCGAACGCCTTCTCGAGACGCTCGTGCACGCGCTCGCGCATCGATCCGCCCGCCATGGGGGCAAGATACGCGGGCATCGAAAGGCGGCAAAAGCCGTTGACGGAGAGGGGCTTGCCGACTAGCTTCCTGCCCTTTCCCAGCACCCTGTTCGTCCCGCGCGGGGACGGACCGCCATAGACCGAAGGGAGCGCCCGAGTGCCAAGACCCTACGAAACCGTCATCATCTTCGACTCCGCCCTGGAAGATTCCCAGGTGCAGGAGAAGATCCAGCGCCTGTCCAGCCTGGTCGCGCCGAACGGAGGCGACTCCGTCAAGGTCGACGTCTGGGGCAAGCGCAAGCTGGCCTATCCGATCGACAAGAAGGAGCAGGGGATCTACGCGGTCCTCCGCTACGAGACCGAGCCTTCGGCGCTGACCGAGTTCGAGCGCATCATGCGCCTCGACGAGCAGGTGCTGCGGCAGCTCACCGTGGTGGATCCGATCGTGCCGACTCCGCCATCCGTTCGGGCGCCGCGGCCGGCCGAGGAGAGTGAAGCATGAATCACCACTCGCGCCGGAAGACGTGCCACTTCTGCGAGAACAAGGTGGCGATCGACTACAAGGACGAGCATCTCCTCGATCGCTTCACCAACGATCGCGGCAAGATCCTGCCGCGCCGAGTCTCGGGGACGTGCGCGAGCCACCAGCGCCAGCTCTCGCAGGCCGTGAAGCGGGGGCGGTACCTGGCGCTCGTCTCCTACATCCCCGACCACCAGCGATAGCATCGCCCGAGTCGACGAGCCGCGGGTGGGGACTGGCCGAATGGACGGTCGGGCTCTCGCTCCTGTTCGGAAGCCTGCCGGGACTCTGGCTCACGCTGGGCTTGCCTGCGGGCCTCGTGTTCGCGCTCTTCGACCGGCGCATCGGCGCGCGCGTTGCGGGGGTGTTCGTAGTCGCGCTCGTCTCTGCGCTCATGGTGGGGACGGGGATCGGGATCGCGTTCCTGGCGGTGGCCGGGGCGGCCACGCTCGCCTGCGCGTTCGTCGTCGCGCGCGGCGACCGGGAGCTGGGGATGGACGGCCTCGTCGCCCCGGCGCTCGCGACGGCCGGTGTGGGTTTCGCGGCCGCCTTCGCCTTCGCGGGCGAGGCCATGCGACGCTGGGAAGCGCTGCTCGGTTCGAGGACCGAGGAGGAAATCGGGCGAGTCATCGCGCGATATCGCGACCTCGGTATGGCCGAGGAGTCGATGGCGGTCATGGAATCCCTGATGGGGAACGCGGGGCGCGCCCTGGTAGCGATCTGGCCGGCGCTGGCGGCGCTCACGCTCTGGCTGGGGGTGTGGCTGGCGCTCAGGCTCCTCGGCCGCTGGGGCCGGGTCGGATCCGATCTCGGGCGGCGGCTGTCGCCGCGCCCGTTCGAGCGGTTCCGGCCGCCGGAGCTCCTGGTGTGGCCGCTGATCGCGGTGCTGGCGGGTCTCTGGTCAAGCGCCGACTGGGTGCAGCGCGCCGCGGCCAACGCTGCCCTCGCGCTGGGTCTCGTGTACGGGCTGACGGGCTTCGCGCTGACGTGGTGGTGGCTCGGCCGCCGCGGGCTGGGATCGTTCGCGCGGCTCGCGCTGATCGGCGTGGCGGCGCTGTTGGTGATCCCGCTCGTCGTGGCCGCGTGGCTGGCGATCGGGCTGGCAGATATATGGGTCGGATTTCGCGAACGCGAACAGACATCGTGAGGAGGACGGCAGCATGCCCAAGAACACCGAAGTGATCCTTCGCGCGGAGGTCGAAGACCTCGGCCATGCCGGGGACCTCGTCGAGGTTGCCCCGGGGTACGCCCGCAACTTCCTGCTTCCGCGGGGTCTCGCGTACGTCGCGACGGAGGCCAACAAGCATCGCGTGGTGCAGGAGAAGAAGAAGTACGAGGAGAAGCTCCAGCGCGAGCGCGTGGACGCCGAAGCTCTGGCTGCCCGCCTCGAGGGGACCGTGCTCGAGTTCCGGGAGAACGCCGGCGAGGAGGACCAGCTCTACGGCTCGGTCACGATCGCCGACATCTCCGACCGGCTCGAGGGCCTGGGCTTCGAGATCGAGCGCACCCGGATCAAGCTGGACCAGCCGATCAAGTCGCTGGGCGAGTTCGAGGTGCCGATCAGGCTCCATCCCCAGGTGAGCCGGTCGATCACCGTGCGCGTGGAGCGCGAAGAGGGTTGACCCGGCCGGCGAGGCGCAGCCGCGCGCGCAGCGACGCGGAGCAGGTCCGCGAGCTGGCGACGACCGCCGCCTCCGAGGCGGTGGAGCGCAAGGGCACCGACGTCGCGCTGCTCGACCTGCGCGGGCTCACGACCGCCACCGACTGGTTCGTGCTGGTCAGCGGCGAGAGCGACATCCAGGTCCGCTCGATCGCCGAGCGGATCGAGGAGCGGCTGGTGAAGGACTTCGATGCCCGGCCGTGGCACGTCGAGGGTCTCAAGCAGACGCGCTGGGTGCTGCTCGACTACGTGGACTTCGTGGTTCACGTGTTCCACAGGGAGGCGCGATCGTTCTACGACCTCGACCGCCTGTGGGGAGACGCGCCGGTGGAGCGATTCGGAACGGAAGGCGAGGCTCGGAACTGAGCGGGACTAAACCGCGGTTCCCGGGGGAGGCTTCAGAAGACGAGGGGTAGCCGTTGACCCTGCTCCCGCCACCGTGATACCCTTCGCGAACGCCCGGCGATTCCCGCCGGGCGGCTGTTTCAGGAGGATCGCCACGCGCCTCTCACTCCTCGCCTGCGCCACCGTCGTCGGACTGTTCGCCGCCGCGCCCGCCCACGCACAGTTCGGAAAGAACAAGGTCCAGTACGACGATTTCGACTTCAAGGTCCTCCAGACCGAGCACTTCGACATCCATTACTATCCGGAGGAAGAGGCGGCGGTCATGGACGCGGCCCGCATGGCGGAGCGGGCGTACGCGCGGCTGTCGAAGGTCTTCCGGCACGACTGGGAGCGCAGGAAACCCCTGATCCTCTACGCGTCCCAGTCGGATTTCCAGCAGACGAACATCTTCCAGTTCCAGATCTCCGAGGGCACCGCCGGCATCACCGAGCGGATCCGCGACCGGATCGTGCTGTTCTTCCCCAGCGCCTATCCCGAGTTCGAGCACACGTTGACGCACGAGCTCGTGCACGCCTTCCAGATCGACATCATGCGCCAGGGCGCGCTGTCACAGGGCTCGAACCCGTTCGCGTTCCGGCCGCCGCTGTGGTTCATGGAGGGGATGGCGGAGTACCTGACCACCGGCGAGATCGACCCGCTGACCGGGATGTGGCTGCGCGATGGCTCGCTCTCGGGATATCTGACGACGATCGACGAGCTCTCGCGGGTCGGCGACATCCGCGTCTACCGATTCGGGCAGGCGCTGTGGTATTACATCGGGACGAAATACGGAGACGAGAAGATCGGCGAGATCATGCAGAAGGCGCCGCTGATCGGCGTCCGGGAGGCCTTCCGCGCATCGCTCAACGTCGAGCTCGATCAGCTGTCCGACGAGTGGCTGGATGCGATCCGCCTGACGTATCTCCCCCAGATCGGGCAGTACGAGCACGCGCAGGATTTCGCCCACCGGCTGACCGATCACGTCCGCGAGGACGCGAGCATCAACCTGGCGCCGGCGCTGTCGCCCGACGGCGGCAAGGTCGCGTTCGTCAGCGACCGCGACTACTTCAACGACATCTACATCGCGGACGCCGAGACCGGCGATCACGTGGACAAGCTGCTGAAGGGCGAGCGCACCTCCTCGTTCGAGAGCTTGCGCTTCCTGCGCGTGGGCCTGTCGTTCTCTCCCGATGGGCGTTTTCTCGCGTTCTCGAGCAAGGTCGGCGAGCAGGACGCACTCTACGTCATGCGCGTGGAGGACGAGGACGTCGTCGCCTCGCTGCGCTTCGGGATGGAGGGGATCGAGACTCCGTCCTGGTCTCCCGACGGCAGGCGTCTCGTGTTCACCGGCCTGGAGGGCGGCGTCAGCGACCTCTATGTCATCAACCGGGACGGCAGCGGCCTCGAGCGGCTGACGAACGACCGCTACGCGCAACGGGATCCCGTATGGTCCCCCGACGGCTCCCGGATCGCGTTCACGACCGATTTCGGCGCCGGCACCGACTTCGAGCTCCTGTCGTACGACGACTACCAGATCGGCCTCTACGACGTCGCCACCCGGCAGGTGACGTACCTGCCCGACCCGGTCGGCAAGAACATCAACCCGCAGTGGGGCCCCGGCGGCGGCACGCTCGCCTTCGTCAGCGACCGCACCGGGATCCCCAACGTGTTCCTGTACGATTTCCGGACCCAGGAGACGTATCAGGTCACCGATCTCCTGACGGGCGTGAGCGGGATCATCGAGTCGAGCCCCGCGCTCGCCTGGTCGCGCGACGGCAGCCGCATGGTCTTCAGCGCGTTCAGCGACGGCGGCTGGGACCTCTACCGGCTGGACGACCCGCTTTCCGGGGAGCGGCAGCCCTGGCGGCCCGGCGAGGAGATGGAGTACGACCTCGCGGCCGCCGCGTTCGTCCGCCCGTCCGCGGCCGACGCCGGCGTGTCCGCCGCCCGGCGGATCGCGGCCGGCACGGTGTCCCGGCGGGGCGCGGAACCCGGCGGGGAGGAAGCCGCCCCGGAGCCCCCGGATGGGGAAGAAGAGGTACCCGACGAGACCGAGGATGTCGCCGAGGCGCCCGAGCAGCCCGACGCCGTGTCGTACTACCTGGGCGAGCGCGAAGCGCCCCGCCGCGATCGCGTCGCGATGGCGGTGCGCCACGACACGCCGACCTTCAATGAGCCGGTCGACATCTCGACCCTGCTCGCCGATCCGACCATCGGGCTTCCGCGCGACACGGAGGGCTTCGAGAAGCACGATTACAAGGTGCGGTTCCAGCCGGATCTGGTCGGACAGCCCGAGGTAGGGTTCGTATCGGGCGTCGGCGCGTTCGGCGCGTCGCAGCTCGCGTTCAGCGATCTGCTCGGCGATCACAACATGTACGTCGCCGCGTCCGTCTACGGCTCGCTGAGCGACAGCGACCTGCTGTTCACGTACGCCAATCTCAAGAAACGCATGAACTGGGGTGCGGCCGTATTCCAGCTGCGGAGCGACTTCGCGCCGCTCGCCACGCGGAGCGCCGACGACTTGTTCCTGTACCGCAGCGACGTGCTGCGCGGCCTCCAAGTGTTCGGCTCCTATCCGATCAGCCGCTTCACCAGAATCGAGCTCGGCGCCGTCGCCACGCACGTCGATCGCAGGATCGCGCGCTTCGATTTCTTCGACCCGGTCCCCGACATCGAGGAGGACCTGCCCAACGAGATGTACGCCGCGCCGTCGGCGGCCTACGTGTTCGACACCGCGTTCTACGGTTCGACCGGGCCGATCGGCGGCAGCCGTCAGCGCCTGGAGGTGCTGCGGGCGATGGGCGACCGGCAGTTCACCCAGCTCTACGCCGACGCGCGCAAGTACTGGCTGTTCCGGAAGAGCGTGACCTTCGCCACCCGCTTCCTGTTCCTGGGAGAGTTCGGCGAGAGCGAGGAGAACCTCCGGTTCCGGTCGATCGCCGGGCCCACGCTGCTCCGCGGGTACGATGCGCGCGACAACGACGACCCGCATCCCGAGCTGATCGGCAGCCAGCTGGGTCTCATGAACGTCGAGCTGCGCTTCCCGCTGATCGACCGGCCGAACCTGGGAGTCGGCGGGCTGCCGCCGATCCGCGGCGCGGTCTGGTTCGACGCCGGGTTCGCGCGGATTCCCGGGGAGCGGTTCCGGTTGTCCACCTCGGACGACCCCGGGCCGTTCGGGTTCCGGCTGGTGGACGGCCGCGCGTCGTTCGGCGCCGGAGTCCGGATGAACCTCTTCGGCTTCGCGGTCCTGCGCCTCGACTGGGCGAAGCAGACCGACATGGCGGGGCTCCAGGACAGCAAGGTGCTGTTCACCCTGGCCCCGGAGTTCTGATTCGATCAGATTGACGTCCGTCGTCGGCGCTCGCGCCGGCACGATACCCATCCGCACGGCCCGGCTCTCCCATCCGAGTTGCGCCCGCACGCGAGGTCCGCACCCGACCTCCCCCGCCGCTCCGCGTCCTTCGGGACCGATCGGTGGGGGTCGGCAGCGGCCGGACCCCAATATCTTGTGGTGTGATCGTTGACGGAAACGCGCGCTCGCCGGTATCTTGCGACCGACGCGACGCGCCAACCCCAGCCCGGCGAAGACCATGCGCGATTTCGAGCTCGACGACCGGTTCTGGCGCGACGCGCTCGCCACGCTGCAGGCGGGCGAGCGGGCGGAGGCGCTCGCCGCGCGCTATCCCGACTATGCGGACCTGATCGACGACCTGGCGGCGGACGGGACCGCCGAGCCCGTCCTCGTCGGCTTCCGGCACGCTGCCGCCGACGCGAACCCCCGTCTCCTCGCGCTCCTTTCGGCCGTGTTCCTGGCCCGCGCCGGCAGGCGGACGCTGCTCCTCGACCTCGACCCCGAAGTCCGCTGGCTCGAGCAGGTCCTGGGCGGGGACTTCAAGGAGGGCGTGGTCGATCACCTCCAGTTCGGCGTCCCGCTCGCGGGATGC
>DASSBK010000322.1:0-5354 GCA_035698825.1 Gemmatimonadota bacterium | reverse complement strand
CGGCGAGTTCCTCGGCTTGCCCGTGGTGCTCGATTAGCGCCGGGGCCGGTGTCGAGACGCCCCGCTGCCGCCACCGGCCTCACGCTGCCGCGAGCGGCTCTTCGTCCTGGGCGGCGGAAAGCTCGCCCGCAGGCCCTTCCCCATGACCTGATAGAGCGCCTCGCGGTCAGGCAGGCCCTGAAGGCGATGCCTGCCGAGGTCGCGGAACCGGATCCCCTCCGGGGCCGGGCTCCCGATCGCTTCGCGAGTCGCCCCCGAGATGAGGATCTGCCCGCCGTGCGCCGCGGCACAGACCCGCGCTGCGGTGTGGACCGCGAGGCCGATGTAGCCCGCGTCGGTGAGTGTCGGGCGGCCGCTGTGGGTCCCGATCCGGATCCGGACGTCGCAGTCCTCCGGCCAGTCCCGCTCGCGCAGCGCGCGCTGCATCTTCGCGGCCGCTTTCACGGCGTCGCCGGCGCGCTCGAACACCGCGAAGAACTCGTCCGCGCGGAAGTCGATCTCGCGCCCCCTGGCCCGCGAGACGGCGGCCCGCTGGATGTCGCGCACGTCGTTGAGCAGATCGCGGTAACGATCCCCGAGCCGGCGCAGGAGCGCGGTCGAACCCTCGATGTCGCTCATCAGCAAGGTGACGAACCCGGCCGGGAGCGCGGCGGCACTGGTCGCGGTCGCGTCGACTTGGCCATACCCCCGGTCCTTCTCGATGACGAACCGGACCGCGGCGAGCACCGTCTCGGCGAGCCGCGGGTCGCCGAGGACCTTGGGATCGTGGACGAGCGCGGTGGTGGGCCGGCCCTTGCGCTCCAGGTACGTGACCGCCCGCGCGTCTCCCTCCGCCGGCAGCGCCACCGGCTTGCCGTGGCCGTCGAGGTAGGCGCCCGACGATTGCGACCAGTGCAGTACGGAGAGCGTGGGGTCGCGGAGCACGCTGCGCAGCCGCTGCTCGAGCTCGCCCGGCGCCCCTCCGCGGCCCAGCTCGATGACGAGGCGCCCCGCGACCGCATGCGTCCGCTCGGTCTCGATCTGACCGGTGATGAACCCGATCGGGACGATGCCGTATCGCTTGGCGGCCGTGAGCAGCCGCTTCCGGGCGCGCTCGCGCGCGGCGTCGTCTTCGAAGCGCACCTGGTTGAACCGCGCGAGCGCGTTCCGCACGTGCGACTCGTCGTGGATCGGAAGGCGCCGCTTGCCGCGGGAGTCGACGTAGGCGAACGCGCTGTCGGGGAGCTCGTCCCGCCTGCCGGCGTCTAGCTTCGTCACGAACGCTCAATCCTCCAGCCGCGCGAGGGCCGCCCGCGCCTGCGCGACCATCGGCTGGAACTCGGGATCGGCGTCCGTCCACAACGCCAGGAACGCTCGATAGTGCTCGATGGCTCGCCGGGTTTCCCCCGACTGCTCGTAGATCTCCGCTCGGTGGAGATGGGAGGGCCCGCGGAAAACGAACTCAAAGGGGGACACCTCGAGGGTCGCGTACCAGCCGATCGCCTCCTCTCCTCGTCCCAGTTCCTGTAGCGACATCGCCCGCAGATAGCGGGGAAACGCGAGCGAGTAGACCTCCGAAACGAACGTCAAGGGATACGCCACGTTCAGCTCCATGGCCTCGAACCGATCGAGGGCCAGGTCGGACTCGTGCCTTCGCCACCCATCGTAGCCTTCGATCGCGCGCGCCAGATCCGGTCCCAGCGTCCGGGCGTCGGGTGTCCCACCCATCCGCTCCAGCTCGGCAACGGATGAGCCCACCAGGTCGGCCCGCCCGAGCCGCGACCCGAGAAGCCCGACCAGATAGCTCTGCACGAACGGCTCGACCCCATGGTGGTCCACCGTGGGATCGAGGTCTCCCTCGCCCGGCTGGATCGGAATCGCGCGGACGTCGTCGAGCAGGGCCTCGATATCCTCATCGGTCGTCGTAACGAACGGCAGGAGCCGCAGGATGGACCGGTAGTAGATCTCGAGCGCCGGCGCGGCCAGCCCTCGCGCGCGCTCCAGCTCCTGCCGGGCATCCCCCCACCGCCCCCTCGCCAGCATCACGCAGCCCAGCCACAGGTATCCCTGGCCCCGGATCTGCGGCGAGCGGCTGGGCTCGGTCATCAGGCGGACGAGTCGCTCCCAGTCCTCCGGTCCGCCCGTGGCGGCGGTGCGTGAGACGGCGCTCGCGCCGTAGAGACTCCCGTTCGCGACCGCGAGCAGGAGCGTGATATCGGGGGCCGTCCGAAGAGCCGAGAGAACCTCCTCCTCCTCCGTCGCACTGCCGTGCGCGAACGCCTGGATCGCGCGAACCTCGAGGACGCGCTCTCCCTCACCCGCGATCGTCATGTAGCGATCGACGAGCGAGTCCATCGCCGCGATCCGACCGTCCCCCGCTTCCAGCCGGATCAAGTGAAGCATCGCAGTGGCATTGTCCGGCTCGAAGTCTAGCACCCGGCCGAACGCTTCCCGCGACTCGGTGGACGGGCGGCCCCGAAGCACGTTCAAATGGTAGAGAATCTCGCCGAGGTCGAACCATGCCTGGACGTCGTCGGGATAATGCCCGAGGTAGGACCTATACAGTCTCTCCCCCTCATCGACATCGCCGCGTCGGAACGCGAGGGATGCGTCGAGGAAGGACCGCTCCCGTGGCGCGAGCCGGTCGCTGAATTGCACGGCCTTCTCGATGGCGCTCACAGCGATGTCGCCTCGCAGCGTGGAGTACTCCGCGGCTGCTGCGAGGCGGTAGTACGCGAGCGCGAACATGCTGTCCTGCTCCACCGCCCGTTGGAACGCCTCGGTCGCAGCCCCGAATTCGCCGGCCCGGAACGCCTGCTCGCCGCTGAGATACGCCTTGAGGGCGGGAAGCGAGGACGTCGTCACGGCCGCGATCCGTTCGACCCGTGCCCCGGGGTCACCGTCCAGGTTTCCGAGGATTCCCGCGGCGATCTCGTCGACCATCGCGAACACGTCTTCTGCCGCCCCCTCGGCGCTCGCCTCCGCCATCGACTCGGCGGTTTCGGTGCGATAGAGCGTCGCGTCGATCCGCAGCCGGTCCCCGGCTTCGACGATCTCCCCGAGGACATACAGGCCGGCTCCGAACCGGCCGGCCATCTCGGCGGCGCTTTGGGGATCCAGCTCTCCCTCGACGCCCCGATTGATCGCTCCGAGCAACGCGCGGGAATCGACGCTCCGCAGGTCTCCCGCACCGTCGAGCTTCGTCCCGAGCAGATTTACCATCCCCTCGCCCAGGTATGCGACGTCGCCCGATCCGCGCACGGTGAACGGCATTGTCGCGACGACCGATGCCGACAGGGATTCCGAGCCAGCGGGGCCTTCCCCTCCGATCCAGTCGAAACGAACGGCGGCCAGAGCCGCGAGCAGCAGGATCAAACCTCCCGCGATCATGCCCGCCGTGCGATAGCGCAACTCGGGAATCCAGCGGCCCGTTCGGAACGGGGGTCCCGGCGGTAGCCCGGTCAGGGCATAGAGCCGCCAGCGGCCGGGGACGCCCTTCAACTCGCGCTCGCCGCGGTCCTCGAACTGGAACCCGGAACCCACGACAAGCTCGCGGACGGTTCCCGACGCCAAGACCTCGCCGGGCCCGGCTGCGGCGGCGACCCGCGCGCCGACGTGGATGCCGAGGCCGCCCAGATCGCGTCCCCTGCCGTCGACCTCGCCGGCGTGTATCCCGGCTCGGATCTCGAGCCCGAGCTCCTTTAGCGACTCGCGGATCGACGCCGCGCAGCGGATCGCGCTCGCCGGCCGCTCGAACGCGGCCAGGAACCCGTCGCCCGCAGTGTTCGCCTCGCGTCCGCCGAATCGCTTCAGCTCGCGTCGGACCCGCGCATGATGCTGGGACTGGAGATTTCGCCATTCGCGGTCGCCCAGCTCGGCGGCGCGTACGGTCGAGTCCACGATGTCTGTAAACAGAATCGTGGTGACGGAGCGCTCGGATCTCATGTAGCCTTCCCGGGCGAGCAGACGATGCTGAAGTTTTGACGGTGGAATCTCCGCACCGCGGAACACTACCGCAACACGCATGTCGCGGCGTCACTTGACAGCCCGGCGCGCCGCACGTATTCCCAGCCCGGCGGCCGAATCACCATGGAGGGAATCGCATGAGGGTGCCGGGCCTGGCGTCGCGGCCGGAACAGGTGCTCGGCTGAACGCCGAATGCCGCAAGGTCCAGCGGGTCTACCTGACGCTGGAGCTCCTTCACACGCTGGCGGCCTCGTTCATCTGGGGGGTCAACACGCTCTTCCTCCTGGACGCCGGCCTCAGCAACGCCGAGGCGTTCGCGGCGAACGCGTTCTTCACGGCCGGGCTCGTGCTCTTCGAGGTGCCTACCGGGGTCGTCGCGGACACGCGCGGACGGCGGACGTCGTACCTTCTCGGCACGCTGACGCTGGCCGCTTCCACGCTCCTCTATCTCTGGATGTGGCGGATCTCCGCACCCTTCTGGGCCTGGGCGCTGGCATCCGCGCTGCTGGGACTAGGCTTCACATTCTTCTCGGGAGCGGTCGAGGCATGGCTCGTGGACGCGCTTGCCGCGAGTGGCTTCGACGGGAAGCTGGAGTCCGTGTTCGCGAAAGGCGAGATCGTCCAGGGCGCGGCCATGCTGGGTGGTTCCGTCGCCGGCGGTGCAATCGCCCAGGCGACGAACCTCGGCATCCCGTACGTCCTGCGGGTGGTCGTCCTCGCCCTGACGTTCCTCTGCGCGTTCGTGTGGATGCGCGACCTGGGGTTCACGCCGAGCGGGGGGAAGCGACCGCTCGCGGAAGTGAAGCGGATATTGCGGGGTTCGATCCAGCATGGCCTCGCCAACCCGCCGGTACGATGGGTCATGCTGGCCGCGCCCTTCGCCGGCGGCGTGATGATCTACGCCTTCTATGCCATGCAGCCCTTCCTCCTCGAGCTCTATGGCGACGAGGAGGCGTACGCGATCGCGGGACTGGCGGCGGCGATCTTCGCAGGGGCGCAGATCCTGGGAGGCCTTTCGGTCTCGCAGGTCGGACGCGTGTTTCGCCGGCGCACCTCCGTGCTCCTGGCGGGCGGGGCGTCGGGCTCCGTCATCCTCGCGACGATCGGGCTCTTGCCGACGTTCTGGACGGTGCTCGCGCTGCTGGTCCTATGGAGCCTTCTCGTGTCGGCGGTGACGCCCGTCCGACAGGCGTATCTGAACGGCCTCGTTCCCTCCGATCAGCGCGCCACCGTCCTGTCGTTCGATTCCATGCTGGCATCGAGCGGTGGGGTGGTCTTCCAGCCCGTGCTCGGCCGCGCCGCCGACGCCTGGAGCTACCCGGCGTCCTACCTCCTGGCCGCGGCGATCGACGCGCTAGCGCTGCCCTTCCTCTGGCTGGCCCGCCGACAAGAGACCGGCGCCGATTCGA
>DASSBK010000321.1:0-9096 GCA_035698825.1 Gemmatimonadota bacterium | reverse complement strand
GAGTTCGCGGCCCGGGAAAGCGGCATCCCCGCCGAAACGATCGTCGATGTCGCGCGGGAGATCGGCCGCGCGCGCGGCGCGCTCTCGACCCATGTGTGGCGCGGCGCCGCGTCGGGAAACCTCGGCGGATGGCAGGTGGCGCGCTGCCTCGAGTGGCTGGTCGTCCTCACGGGAAGCGTCGCTACGCCCGGAGGCACGACGCCCGCCGCGCGTGACAAGTTCACGGCCCGCATGCCGCTCACACCGCCGCCGGTCGAGCGCTGGAACGAGCTCACGTTCCCGCCCGAGTACCCGCTATCCCACCACGAGCTCTCGTTCCTCCTGCCCCATTTCCTCAAGGAGGGTCGCGGGCGCGTCGAGGTGTACTTCACGCGGGTCTACAACCCGGTCTGGACGAACCCCGACGGGCTGTCCTGGATCGAGGCGCTGCGAGACCCCGACAAGGTCGGCTGCCACGTCGCGCTGACGCCGACCTGGAACGAGAGCGCGTACTGGGCGGACTACGTGCTGCCGATGGGGCACGGCCCGGAGCGCCACGACATCATGAGCCAGGAGACGAGCGCCGGCGCGTGGGTCGCGTTCCGCCAGCCCGTCCTGCGCGCGTTCCGCCAGCAGGCGGGCGAGACGATCCGCGACTCGCGCGACGCGAACCCGGGTGAGGTGTGGGAGGAGGACGAGTTCTGGATCGACCTCTCGTGGAGGATCGATCCCGACGGCGCGATGGGGATCCGACGCTGGTTCGAATCGCCCACGCGACCCGGCGAAAAGCTGACCGTCGACGACTACTACGGGTGGATCTTCGAGAACTCGGTCCCGGGACTCCCCGAGGCCGCGGCCGCCCAGGGCCTCTCGCCGCTCCAGTACATGCGGCGCTTCGGCGCCTTCCGCGTGAAGGCCGACGACTACCGGTTCTACGAGCGGCCGGCGGCGCCCGAGGACAAGGGCGTCGAGGTGGACGGGCTGCGGGTCGCGGGGTTCGACACGCCGTCGAGGAAGCTCGAGTTCTATTCCCCGACGATGGCCGAGTTCGGCTGGCCCGAGCACGCGATCCCCGGGTACGTGCGCTCGCACGTCCACTGGTCGGAGCTCGACCGCGCCGGCGGCGAGGCCGTGCTCCTGCCGACGTTCCGGCTCCCGACGTTGATCCACACGCGATCGGCGAACGCGAAATGGCTGGTCGAGATCTCGCACCGGAACCCGCTGTGGGTCCATCCGGCCGACGCGCGCCGGATCGGGATCGGAAACGACGATCTCGTTCGCGTCAACACGGCGATCGGATGGTTCGTCGTGCGCGCATGGGTGACGGAGGGGCTCCGGCCCGGCATCGTCGCCTGCTCGCATCACATGGGGCGCTGGCGGCTGGGGAACGACGCGGGCGTCGGCGGATGGACGGCGGCACCCGTCTCGCTGACGGAGGATCGCGGCGCGGCCGGAGGCGTGTGGCGGATCCGCCACGAGCGCGAGGTGGTGCCGTTCGAATCGGACGACCCCGACTCCGCCCGCATCTGGTGGAGCGACGCCGGCGTCCACCAGAACCTGGCCTTCCCCGTCCAGCCCGATCCCGTATCGGGGATGCACTGCTGGCACCAGAAGGTGCGGCTCGAGCCCGCGCGCGAGGGTGACCGTTACGGCGATGTCGTCGTGGACACGGCGAAGAGCCACGCGATCTACCGGGAGTGGCTGGCGAAGGCGCGGCCGGCCAAGCCCGGCGGGCTCCGGCGCCCGCTCTGGTTCTCGCGCCCCGTGCGTCCCGCCGATTCCGCGTACCGGCTCGGTAATCGGCCCTGAACCCTACCTTGCCTTCGAAGCCGACCCCGGAAGAGATCTGGTCCGCTTTCCTGAGCGGCCCACTGCTCGGCAAGGTCATCAGGACCCGCCGCCGGATGTTCAGCCTTTTCCCCGCGAACGATCGCTGCAAGAACTGCCGGGCGCCCTTCGACAACCTGGGCGGGCTGATCATGCCCCTGATAGGCCACGGCCGGTACGGAAAGAACCCCCGCTTCTGCCGATTCTGAATGGCGTTCGCCAAGCGGTGCCCGGGCGGCGCCGAGATCGAGCTCTCCATGCTGTTCGTCGACGTTCGCGGCTCTACCGGCCTTGCGGAGAAGATGAGCCCGACGGACTTCGGTCGCCTGATGAACCGTTTCTACAAGGCCGCGACCGACGTCCTCATCGACAGCAATGCCGTCATCGACAAGCTGGTAGGCGACCAGGTGATCGGGCTGTACCTGCCCCTGTTCACGGGACCCAATCACGCGCGGCCGGCGATCGTGGCCGCCCGGCGCTTGCTCGAGGTCGCCGGCCACGGCACCGACGATGGGCCCTGGCTGCAAATCGGTGTCGGCGTGCATTCCGGCACCGCGTTCGTGGGCACAGTGAGCGGGGCGGATGACACGGTCGCCGACATCACGGCGCTCGGCGACAACATGAACATCGGAGCGCGACTTGCTTCCATGGCACGTCCCGGAGAGGTCCTGGTGAGCGAGGCCTCCCTGCGTTTCGGCGACCTCGATCTCCGGACCCTCGAGCTGCGCCGACTCGACCTCAAAGGAAAAAGCGAGCCGATCGACGTTCGTGTCATCCGCACGGCGGCCTCGATGCCGTCATGATCCTCGGCCTTCACTGAAGGGAGATCCCGATGCGCTCCAAGCTCGGAGCAGGAACGGTGGCGGGAGTCCTGGCCGCGCTTCCGTACGGCTTGATCATGTCGATCGTGACGTCCCCGATGGGCATGGGAAGTCCGGACTCCATGACCATGGGAGGTTCCACGGCAATGGGGGAGGAGGAGCCGATGATCGTGATGGTGGCCCGCATGGTAGGGTCCGACAGCCTCGCGGTCGCCTGGATCCTGCTCGTGCTCGGTGGCGCCGTCATGGGCGCCCTCTTCGGCGTCCTCTTCGGTGCCAGGGCGGCGGGGCTTCGCGCCCGGCTGGTCACCGGGGCCCTCTACGGCGCGGCCTGGTGGATCCTCGGGAGCCTCGTCCTGATGCCCGTCGTCCTGGGCATGCCGGCATTCTCTCCGCTCACGACCGCGACGATGCGCGGCGGCGCCACGGTCGGCCTGGTCGCGTATCTCATCAGCGGAGTGATCCTCGGCGGCGTCTTCGCCCTCCTGCGCGGCCGAAGCGCAGACGTCGGCTGACCACCGCTAGCCCGCGTCGCCCCCTCCGCTCTCTTCGAACAGCAGGCTGAGGCACGTCAAGCTGCCTTCGGCCTTGGCGAGCTCGCCGACGTCCACCGCGCGCGCGTCGTACCCGGCGTCGATCACCCGCTCGAGCGTTCGCGGGCACCCGGCCTGGACCAGCACCGAGCTGCCGACCCGCACCGCGTTGGCCGCGCCAGGCTCGCCCGGACCCACCTCGATCGTCCGCCGGATCTCGAAGCGCGACGCGTCGACCCACGCGGGGTTCGCGAGCAGCGTCTCGTCGTCGAGCGCCGTGCAGGCCGACTTGAGGTGGAGGCAGCCCGTGACCTCGACGGGGACGACCCGGTACCCGAGCGGCGTCGCGACCGCGCCGAGCGCGGCGATGCCGCGGTCGTCCGTGCGTCCCGTGCGGCCCACGTAGAGCGTTCTCCCGAGCCGCACCACGTCGCCCCCCTCGGCGTGCGCCCCCTCCGGCAGGGGGACGACATCGCGCCAGCGGGAGATCTCGCTCGCGGTCCTCGACGGCTCCTCCCGCCGGCTTCCGACGCCCATCCGGAAGAGGAGCGCGACCTCGTCGAGCACGAGCGCGACGTCCTCGATGAAGACCGCGTCGGGGAGATCGTCGAGTGCAGGGAGCGTCGTCACGCGCGCCCCGCACTCGGCGAGCGCGCGCCGGTACTCCTCGTGCTGGCGCGCCGCGAGGCCGACGTCGATCGGCTCGCGCGCGCGGAACGTGCGCTCGCCGGCGGCGAGCGAGGCCGAAGGCTCCCGCGTCAGCGCTATCACCACGTCGAGTGCTCCCGCGCCGGCGCGATCATCGTCCCATCACGTCGAGCACGTCGCGGATCGCCTGCGCGAGCGCCGTGGGGCTTCCACGCCCCCAGACGTGCACGTACACGTAGTTCGGCTCCTCCCCCATCGCCGCGTCGTCGACCGAAGCGATTTCGATCCCGGCGGCGCGCAGCGCCTTGAGCACCGGCTGGAGCTCCTCCTCGAGGACCGCGAGCCGGCCCCTGACGACCGCCGACGACGGCCCGCCCGCGAACGTCACCCGGCTGGCGATCCCCGACGACTCCCCGAGCTCGAACCCCTCCAGGGTCGCCGATCGCGGCAGCGTGATCTCGTACGCGCCGTCCCGCATCCGCCCGCGGACCCTGAGCACGCTGTCGACCGGCGCGGGATAGAACGTCACCGTCGCGAGATCGAGGGGCAGTGGGATCTCGCGCGGCTGCCCCTTCACGTCCTCGAGGGTCTGGAGCACCGCGCCCATGGCGGCCGCCAGGCTGTCCGTCTCGCCGATCGCCACGAGGTGGAGGAAGAGGAGCCGCGGCTCCTCTCGCGTGAAGTGCGGATGGAGGGACGTCACGCGAAGGTCGTGGAGGAGCGCGGCGGAAAGCACGGGATTCACCTCGTCGGCCAGGAGCGGCAGCTCGGCGGTCAGCACCGCGCCGCCGGGAATCGGCTTGAAGGCCACCCACCCGGCCGCCGCGTCGCGGGATCGCAGGCGCACGCCGTCGACGGTGACGACGAGATCGGGGCGCGGGATGGGGAACCGATACGTGCCCGTCGCGCGGTCGAGGCTTCCCGGGGCCCCGGGGAGGGAATCGAAGGCGCCTGTGTCCAGCCCTTCCTCGCCCCGTGTTTCCGCCGTCGACGCCGGTGCCCGGGCCTCAGGCGGAGAGCCCCCGCACGAAGCGAGTGTCAGTCCCGCCGAGGCGAGCAGCGCTGACGCCAGCGCGGTCCGCCCCTTCATGCGGCGCCGTTTCCCAGCAGCCCCTCGTGGGGACGGCCGGGCATGTCCGGCGGCTGCGGCCTCCCGAGGAGGGAGAGGAGAGTCGGGGCGAACGCCTCGGGCGCGACGTCCCCGATCCCTCCCCGTCCACCGACGCCGGGGCCGGCCGCCGCCACGAGCCCCTCGAGCGTCTCCTCGCTCCCGGGACAGAACCTCGGCCTCCGCTGCCGGATCGCTCCGCGAGGATGTCGGACCTCCTCGAGGAGGTGGGTACCGGGACGCCACTCGACGAAGAGATCGGGGAGTCGCTCCGGTGGGCCTCCGCCGAACGCGTCGATCGTGCGGATCACCGAGTCGATCGCCGGCTCGCCCGTCCCGGCGTCCTCGAGCAGCCGGAGATCCGCCTCCAGATCGTCGAGCACGCGGACGTACTCCTCCGGCGCGACGATCCCGGCCCGCTCCCGACCGCGAAGGTTCACGCGGATGAACCCGGTGTAGAGCGAGGGAAGCGAGAAGGCGATCGTGCGCTCCCAGTCCGTGCCCTGGGCGAAGAGGTCGGCGAGGAGCGCCTCCTGCCGCCGGCCGGGGAGCCGCTTGCTGAGAGACGCGCGGATGCGCTCCGGAATCACGCGGCGCGCGACGTCGATCGGCCGCTTCCGCCCTCCACCGCCCTGCCTCCGGGCCTGGTAGCCGAGCGCGCGACACAGCGACTCGTTCAACCCTTCGGTCGGGAACTGGTCCTGCATGCCGAAGAGAGTGACGAGAACGACGTTCGCGCCCTCCCCGACCTGGTCGAGGATCAGGCCGAACTCCCGGTCGATCGCCGCGTAGACGGACCGGATCGCATCGCGAAGTCGCGCATCCCCGTTCGCGCCGTTCCCGGCCTCGGGACGATACCTCCAGTATCGGTGCGACGCGGTGTGCGACTCGTCGAAGACGATTACGACGAGCTCGGGATCGTCCAGCGACAGCACGTGGCGGCAGAGCTCGCCCTTGGTGCGGACGCTTCGGAGGAAGCGATCGAGATCGCGGGCGTCCTCGTCCGGCGTCCCGTTCGCCGTGTCGCCGAGGATGTCCGGCGGCTCCCCGAACAGCGCGCGGACCTGGACCAGCAGTTCGGGCGGCTGCGACGCGTGAGGCGCGATGTTGAGATCCGGCTGATGGAAGCACCAGTTGACGAGCTGGGAGCCCCGCACACCCGGCGTGGGCGCGGTCTCCGGGGCGTCGATCACCGCCACGGAGCCGTCGAACACCTCGGGACGCGCCCAGAACGGGAGCGCGTCCACCTGGGCCGCGCCGAAGGATGCCAGCCGGTAGGTTCCCGGAACGAGCTGGCGGAAATAGTAGTAGCCGTGCCGGTCGGCGGGCGTCCCGGTGAACAGGGTCGTGGCGGTCCCGTGCTCGCAGATCCGCTGGGGACCGGCGAGGCGCCCGTGACAGCCGCGATCCAGGATCGACCGGATGACGGGCAGGTGCCCCTCGGAGGCCCAGCGCTCGATGCTCGCCGGATCTCCCACCTTCATTCCCAGAACCACCAATCGGCGGGCGCCGCCCTTCTGCATCAGACCTCCATGCGACGGCGCGTCACGGGGCGCGCCCATTGCCTCAAGGTGCGTGGCAGCCGATCGGCCAGCGCGCCGAAATCGACGAACACCGCGTACAGCACCACGTTCTGGAAGAAGACGATGTTCATCGTGTAGTAGAGAACGATATGGAAAACGACGCCCGCCAGCAGCAGCGCGGGACGCGAACGGCGTACGAAGAGGGTCAACGGGTCATCGCGCTTCGACCCTGGCGGGAAGACCTCCCCAGGGGCGCAGCGTGACTCCGCCGAAGGGTGTCACGCTGTCGGGAGCGAGGAGGCGGAAGCGCAGTCGTGGCGCCACGCGAAGCAGGACCCGGACCGCCTCGAGCCGCGCCAGGTGTTCGCCGATGCACTTGTGCGCCCCGTCCCCGAACGGCAGATACGCCCAGCGCGCCGGCCGGCCGTCGGCGAACCGGTCGGGATCGAACCTTTCGGGATCCGGGAACGCGTCCGGGTGGCGGTGGAGGACGTACTGACAGAGGAGCAGAACGTTGCCCGGCCGGACCGTCCCGCCGACCGGGAGCTCGTCTTCGACGATCGGCACGCGCGCGAAGATCCAGGTCGGCGGGTGAAGGCGCATCGTCTCCGCGAGGAACCGTTCCGCGTGCTCTGCGGCCCGCGGGGGGAGACCGGATTCGTCCGCGGATTCCTCCTCGATCGCGTCGAGGAGGTGGGACTCCTCGTCGGGATGGATCCCGAGCCTGTACCAGGCCCAGGTGAGCGCCTCTCCGAGCGTCTCGTACCCGGTGCTCAGGAACGTGAGGATCTCGTCGCGCACCTGGGCGTCGGTCATCCGGGACCCGTCGGCGTACCTCGCGGCCAGGAGACCGTCGAGGAGGTCGGACCCGTCCGGGGCATCCGAGCTCTCGAGCCGTGCACGGCGGCGCGCCAGGATCCGGAACACCTCGTCGTCGATCGTCGCCACCGCCCGGCGGTTCGCCCGCAGATAGCGCGTGGGGAGGCGGTCGCGTCGCGGGAGGCTGCCATGGTAGACGTACTCGGTGTAGCGGCGCCGCTCGCGGATCGCCCGAACGAGCCGCTCTTCGCTCTCGGGCGCGAGGTCGTCGCCGAAGAGGACTGACAGGATCACCCGCTTGGTGAGATCCTCCATCTCCCTGCCCAGGTCGATCTCCGTGCCTGCGCGGGTCATCCGGATCCATCGCTCCGCGCGATCGTCGACCGTCGCCGCGAACTTCCCGACCGCCCTCCGGTGGAACAGCGGCTGGAGGAGCCTTCGCTGCCGCAGGTGCTCCTCCCCCGTGCTGGTCAGCAGGCCGCGGCCCGCGCGCCGCCGCCCTTCGGGGCTCGTCAGGAGCGGCGTCTTCTCGTACTTCTCCGCGGCCGTCACGAGCACGTGCTGGACGTCTTCGGGATGCGTCAGGAACCAGCTCGGCGAGAACGGTCGGAGGCGAATCCTGCGGTCGAGCGGCAGCCGCCGGTGCGTGAGGAAGGGCCGTCGCCGCGAACGGGGAAGCTCGACCGTCACCGCGCGCGCGATCACGCGGCGCTCTCCTCGCGGATCCGCCGGTACGCGTCGAGGAAGCCCTCTACGCAGGTGTCGCGGCTCAGCCGGGTCCACGCCCACTCGTGCGCGGCCCTTCCCAGCGCCTCGCATCGCGCCCGGTCGGCGAGGAGCGCCGCGAGCGCCGCGGCCAGAGAGGAGGAGTCGTTGGGTGTGACGAGGAGTCCGGTCTCCCCGTGACGGACGATCTCGATCAAGCCGCCATGCCCGCTGGCGACCACCGCCGTCCCCCGCATCATCGCCTCGGCGGCCGCGAGCCCGAACGGTTCTTCCAGGATCGACGGCACGGCGTGGACCCATGCCGCTTCCAGCTCCCGCTCCATCGCGTCGCGCTCCAGATGCCCGGTCCAGACGACGCTCGATTCGACCCCCAGCTCGCGGGCCAGCCGTTCGAGCTCCACGCGCTCCGGACCGTCCCCGATCACGAGTAGTCGCGCGCCCGGGACCGCGCGCCGCGAGGCGGCGAACGCGCGGATCAGGACGGCCACTCCCTTTACCCGCGTCAGCCGCCCCGCGAACGCAACCGTCGGCGGCCCGACGAGCGCAGGTCGGGCGGGCCGCCGGGGCACGCCATTCCAGATGACCGCGGTAGGCGCGATCCCGTACTCGCGGAGCCGCCGCTCGACGGCGCCGCTGTTGGCGACGAAGAGCCCGAAGACGTCGCGCCACCGATCCCAGAGGACGCGCTGCGCCATGAGCGCGACCCACGCGCGGCGCGAAAGGCACCCCTGCTGGCGGCACGCCCGGCCGGGGGGCAGCTCGCAGATCGTGTCGTCGGGAAGGAGGCGTGTCCCGATCGGGCAGATCGTCTCGTACCACGCGGCGTGATAGAGGCTCGGCGTTTCCTCGAGGAGCGGCAGCACGAGCGGCGAGAGCTGGGTCATGAACATGCGGACGTGGACGACGTCCGGACGGAAGTCCGCCATGGCGGCCCGCAGGCTCGCCCAGGCCCGCGGGTTGGCCACGCGGTTGAGCGTCCGCAGCGGCCCGGAGCTGCCGTGGCAGGTGTAGTCCGTGAGGCTCTGGTCCCGGGAGAACGCGTCGCTCGCGAAGACGCGCGCGTCGTGTCCCCGGCGGCGCATCTCGTCCCGCAGATCGAGCGTCAGCGTCTC
>DASSBK010000320.1:0-9981 GCA_035698825.1 Gemmatimonadota bacterium | reverse complement strand
ACGTCTCGACCTTGTCCCCCGCGCGGTCCAGCAGGCCCACGGTCTCCAGGACCGCGCGCACCCGATCCGCGAGGCGGCCGCCGCGCAGGCCGTAGGCTTCTCCCCAGAAGCGGAGATTCTCCTCCGCCGCGAGGTCCTCGTAGAGCGCGACCTCCTGTGGCACGATGCCCATCCGCGCCTTGGCGGAGCGGGGCTCGCGAGCCACGTCGTGGCCCTGCACCCGCACCCGCCCGCCGGTCGGAGACAGCAGTCCCGAGATGCACCCGATCGTCGTCGACTTGCCGGCGCCGTTCGGGCCCAGGAGGCCGAAGATCTCGCCCGGGCGCGCGACGAACGAGACGCCGTCTACGGCCACGAGTTCGTCATATTCCTTGCGGAGACCCTCTACTTCGATCATGCCGATCCTCCGGCGGGGGCTATATCGGGAGACGGCACATAGCTAGTTTCGGGATACCACCCAGGCCAGAGGAATCGCGATGATCGTCGAGTGGCACGAGTGGATCGACAGATACGTCCACGAGGTGGTCCGGCGTCTGCCGCGCGACCGGCGCGCCGAGGTCGCCGACGACCTGCGCGCCCGGCTGACCTCCGAGGTCGAAGCCCGTCGTCGCGAGTCCGAACTTCCCGCCGACAAGATCGCGCTCGAGCAGCTCGCCGCGATGGGGGATCCCGCGGAAGTCGCGTATCGCCTCGCGCCCGACCAGTCGGTCCTGGTGGGCGCCCGGATCCTGCCGTTCTTCTGGAAGTGCGCGGCCGGCGTGCTGCTCGTGCACCTGGCCTTCACCGCGCTGTGGCTGCGCGGATTCCACACCGTCACGTATCTGCTACCCTTCCGCTTCGCGTTCACCGGGTCGACGACCTGGATGGATGTCATCTTCGGTGCGGTCTCGAATTTCGGGATCGTCGTCCTGGTCTTCGCGGTCATCCAGCGGTGGGGCATGGGATCGCCCTCCCCGTTCCCGAGCCGGTGGGACCCGCGCGGACTGCCTCCCCTCCGCGGACCGCGCGAGCCGACCCGGAACGGCATCGCCATCCGCCTGGGGCTGGCGATCTATGTCCTCGTGGGGCTCCATCTCGCTCCCGGGCTCTTCCCGTATCTCGTGTACTCCGAGGGCGACTTCTGGGTGACTTCCCTCCTCCATTCGCACTACCGGGCGTTCCTGCCGTGGATCGATCTCTGGCTCGTGCCGACCGTGATCCTCCTCCTCTGGGAGATCGAGCGCGGAGAGACCGGCGCCGTCGAGCGCTGGGCGATGGCGGGTCTCGACGCGCTGGGCGCGATCGTCCTGTTCGGCATCGCGCTCAGCGGGCCGTTCACGGTCCTGGACGCGCTCTTCGATCCGCTGATCTTCGTGCTGGGAATTGCATTCGCGGTGTCCACCGTCGTGCTCCTGGCCGCGACGGACACCAATGTGGCCGATCTCGCCGGAGAGGAGAGTGGTCCATGATCCGCGGAGTGCACACGATGTTCTACACTTCGGAGCCCGAAGCTCTGCGCGCGTTCCTGCGCGACGTGTTCGAGCTTCCGGCCACGGACGTCGGCGGGGGCTGGCTGATCTTCGATCTGCCCGAGGCGGAGATGGGATGCCATCCCGTCGACACGGGCGGCGACGAGGCGATCGCCTCCGGAACCCCGCACATCTCGTTCTACTGCGACGACCTGACGTCGACGATGACCCGACTTCGTGCGCGCGGCGTCGAGTTCGTGGACGAGGTGGAGGACGTGGGGTACGGCCGCAGGACCACGTTCCGCGCTCCCGGCGACTTCACGATCGAGCTGTATCAGCCGAGGTACGAGAAGGGCTGAGGCGGCGTCCCCTGCGGGAAGCATCTCCGGGGAACCCCGTTCAATCCAGGTGGCGCTGCTCCCCGACCGCGTAGGCCTCGCGCATCCAGGCGCGCATGCGGGCGTCGATCTCTTCGGCCTTCGCGATGCGGAATCTGTGCAGGTGGTTCCGCGGCGAGAACGTCCGAACTTCGAGGAAGCGCGGGTCCTCCACGCGGCGGGCAAGAACCAGGTGGCCGTCGAGGCCGCCGCGGCGGGGCGTCACCTGCGCGAACGACATTCGCACATGGAATGCGATCCGCGTTTTCTGGGGGAGGACGGTGACGGGGCCGTTCTCCTGGAGCGCCGCGAGGAACGCGTCGAACAGGGCCCGGACTTCCGGCGGCCGTCCCTCGAAGTGGGCTTCCAGCCGGTGGCGACCGCAGGCATGGCTTTGATTGCGGTTCGCGAACGTGCGGCCGCACTTCTCGCAGGTCCAGAGCGGACCGCGCGCGCTCACGAGCCGCCGGCCCGGCCGCGCGGCGGACGCGGGATCCAGCGCCGGGTGGTGCGGCGGTACTCGCGATAGGGCTCGCCGAAGCGCCGCGCGAGCGAGGGCTCCTCGTAGAGGACGGCGACGAGATGGGTGATCGCTAGCATGGCGAACGCGACCAGGAGCGCCGCAAACGACACTGCGCCCAGTGCGTACCCCACGAGGAAGACGAACATGCCGATGTACATCGGGTTTCGCACCCAGCGATAGGGTCCGCTCGCGACGAACGCGCGCGGCGGATCGAACGGCGCGGGAGTACCGCGGCCCCGCAAGACGAACGTAGCCACGCAGACCGCCATGATTCCCAGACCGATCGCCATTAGCGCGACTCCGATGGGTGCCGCCCAGACCGGCAGGGGAAAGCCGAACGGCACGTCGCGCAGGTGGGCCACGTATGCGAGCCAGATCCAAAGCGCGATGAAGACAGCGCCATAAACGAGCGCGCGCAGGGCGGTCCAGAGATGCGCCCCGCTCATCACGCGCGATCTCCCCCACTCGATCGGCCGCGCTTCCCGGGGAGGTGCGGCCTCAACACGGCATCCAGGTCCGCGCGCATCCATTGGGCGGATGTGCCCTTCTGACGAATCGCCCACCCCAGCAGCGAGCCGCCGAGGACCGCGATCACCGCGCGCGTCAGTGTGTCCAGCTCCGTTCCCAGCGCGAGCTCGCCTTCCGCCACTGCATTCTCGAGGAGATCGCGGATCGCGCGGTCGGCCACGCGCGCCTGATCGCGGGCGTGCTTCCGGAAATCGGGGTCGCTGAGGTCCAGCTGGAGGTATCCCAGATGGTGCGCAAGGGTCTCGGGGGATTCCGCCATCTCGGCGAAACACTCCGCGTACGCATGGAGGGCCGCGAGCGGGGACGAGCTCTCGCGACGCAGGCGCGCGAAGTACTCCGCCGTCCCCTCGGGCGCCAGGCCGATCACCTGGAGCAGGAGCTCCCGCTTCGAGCCGAAGCGCTGGACGAGCGCGCTCGGGGTCACGCCGGCCTCGGCCGCGATCTCCGTGAGCGTCACCTGTGCGGGGCCAACGCGATGCATGACGCGCATCACCGCCCCGAACACTTCCTCGTCGCTCACTTTTCGCGGCCGCGCGCTCATCACTTGACAGAATTCTAAATTATCGTTTAGAATCCGTAACTAAATCCGCGTTCAGTATAGGCGGCAGCCCTTCCGCCTGTCCACAAGAGTCGGGGAGAGGAGCGATATGAAGCCGCTGGCAGGGAAGGTCGGGGTCGTGGCCGGCGCCTCCCGCGGGGCCGGTCGCGGGATCGCCCGCATGCTCGGCGAGTCCGGCGCCACCGTCTACTGCACCGCGCGCACCAGCCGCGAGGCGCCGGGCCCCACGGGAAGGCCCGAGACCGTCGAGGGGACTGCCGAGCTCGTGGACGCCGCCGGGGGCGTCGGGATCCCGGCGCGCGTCGACCATGCGGACGAAGCCGCGGTCGACGCCCTCTTCCGGCGCGTCCAGCGCGAGCAAAAGCGCCTGGACGTGCTGGTCCTCGTGCTCGCCGCCGCGCAGGTCACCGACTGGCGGCCGTTCTGGAAGCAGTCGCTCCCTTCCGGACGCGCGTTCGTCGAGGCCTGGCTCTGGCCGCACGTGGCGACCGCGTTTCACGGGGCGAAGCGCATGGTGAAGCAGGGCTCCGGCCTCATCGTCGAGATCACCGACGGCGACACGATCGGCTACCGCGGGCCGCTGTTCTACGACCTCCTTCGCACCTCGCTCGTGCGGCTCGCCTCGGGGCTCGCCGAGGAGCTGGCCGGCAAGGGGGTCACCTCTCTCTCGATCACGCCCGGCTTCATGCGCACCGAGACCGTCCTCGACCATTTCGGGGCGACGGAAGAAAACTGGCAGGAGGTCGCTCGGACGAACGCCGCGGCGAAGCGCTTGCTGCTCAGCGCTTCGGAGACGCCGTGCTTCGTCGGCCGCGCGATCGCCGCGCTGGCCGCCGATCCCGACGTCTCGGCGAAGAGCGGCGGCCTGTTCAGCTCGTGGGGGCTGTCGGAGGAGTACGGCTTCCCCGACGTCGACGGCCGGAGACCCCACTGGGCGCGCGACTTGGGGAAGCATCTCGGAGGGCACCCCTACGGAGCCTCGAACACGCGCTTCCGCTGGGAGCTGGCAGCGACCGGATAGTGGACATCTCCGGGAACCGTACTACGACCGCGTCGTCCTCTACGCGGCCGTCGCGTCTACCTCATTTTGGGCGAGCGAGGGACGGCGGGAGCGACGGCGAGGAGCTCATTCCAGCTCGAGCTCCCACTCCTGCCCCATCTCGCCTTCGTTGAACATCGGCTCGGGCGCCTCGCGCACGAGCCGGTATCCCTCGGCCTCGTAGATCCTGCGGGCGCCTAGGAGCACGCTGCTCGTCCACAGCGTGATCGCGCGGTACCTCACCGCCCGTGCGAATGCCGTGCACTCGGCGACCAGCCGGGCTCCGATCCCGAGGCCGCGCGCATCGGGCTCGACCAGGAGCAGCCGCAGCTTGGCGACGCCTTCGCGCTCGGGGTGGGCGACGAGGAACACCGAGCCGACCGGTCGACCGTCCAGGTCCGCGATCCAGCACTTCTCCCGCGCGGGATCGAAATCGCGGACGAAGTCCTCCACGACCTTCTCTACGAGTCCCATGAAGCGGTCGTCCCAGCCGTGCTCCCCTCGGTAGAAGACGCGGTGGCGCTCGACGACCCAGGCGAAGTCTTCCGGCCGTGGGGGCCGCAGCGTCCAGGTACCGGCCTTCGCAGGGGGCGCCGGTTTCCCGCCGGGGGGCGCCGGTCTCCCGTCGGGGGCCGCCGATCTCCTGCCGGGGGCCGCCGATCTCCTGCCGGATGACGCGCTCATGGCGCGGCCGGCACCGGCATCTCGAGCGGCGGCAGGACGCTCTCGATCGCGCTGCGGTTCCGCTCGAGCCACGGCGGGAGCACGAGCGTCTCCCCGAGCCTGGCCGGGTCCTCGTCGCGGTCGAAGCCGGGGCCGTCCGTGGCGAGCTCGAACAGGGTGCCTCCCGGCTCCTTGAAGTAGACCGAATGGAACCAGAACCGGTCGATGACCGGTGTCGGCTGGAGGCCCGTGGCCTCGACCGCCCCGCGCACGGCGAGCTGCTCCTCGTCGTCCCGGACCCGCCACGCCACGTGGTGCACCGCTCCGGTTCCCCAGCGGCCGAACGGGGCCTCGGGCGCCTCCTGGAGGTCGGCGAAGGCCCCCGATCCCCGACCAGCGGACCAGCGATGCCACGCGCCGTCGCTCGCGATGCGACGAAAGCCCAGCACCTCCTCGAGCAGCGTGGCCGACGGCGCGAGCACCCGCTCCTGGATCCGCACCGCGTGGACGCCGCGGATCTGATGCTCGGGAGGCACGGCGCTCCCCGTCCACACCGCGAACTCGCGGTCCTCTTCGATCTCGACGAGCGCCAGCGACAGACCGTGCGGATCGCGGAAGGGGAGCGCTCGCTCCTCGAACCTCTGCTCCTCTTCCATGCGATGGACGTCGTGCTCGCCGAGCCTCTTTCGCCACCACTCGAGGCTCCCCGCGGGGATCGCCAGCGCGATCTCCCCCACCATGCCCGCGCCCCGACGGGAAGGGGCCATGCGGGTCCACGGGAAGAAGGTCACGTCGGTGCCGGGCGTGCCGGCGGCGTCGGCGTAGAAGAGGTGATAGGTGCCGGGGTCGTCCTGGTTCACGCTCCGCTTGACGAGCCGGAGCCCCAGGACTCCCACGTAGAACGTCAGGTTCTCCTGCGGATGACCGGCGATCGCGGTGACGTGATGGATTCCGTGGACCGAACCTCGGCTGCTCATGCCCATCCTCTCTCCTCGTCTGATGATACCCCCGGCGCCGTGCGGGCCCCCACCCGCGCCGCTATCATGCGCCCGAATGGCATCGAGTGGCGAACGTACACCGGAAGTGGCGCGGCTGCTCGACATCGTGTCGGGAAGCTGGAAGACCCAGGCGGTGTACGTGGCCGCCCGCCTGGGGATCGCGGACCGCCTCCATGACTCCCCTCGCTCCGCCGCCGAGCTCGCCTCGGAGATCGGCGCCCACGGCCCCTCCCTGGAGCGCCTGCTGCGAGCGCTCGCCGCCATTGCGATCGTGCGACTCCGGACCGACGGCACCTTCGAGCTGACCCCGTCCGGATCGCTGCTGCGGGAGGAAGCGCCCGACTCGCTGCGCGCCTGGGTGATCCACTGGGGCGGCACGTGCTGGCCCCTCTGGGGACAGCTGCTTCACAGCGTGACGACGGGGGACGCGGTACCGGCGAGCCCGGGAACGGCGGCGTTCGACCGGCTGGCCTCCGACCCGGAAGCGGCTCGGATCTTCCACCAGGCGATGTCGCAGCTCACGCGCCTGCTCGTCGGCGAGTTCGTGGCGGCCGTCGAATGGGCGGGCACCCGAAAGATCGTCGACGTCGGCGGCGGTTCCGGCGAGCTCCTCGTCGCCGCCCTCGGCGCATGCCCGGGCGCCGTCGGCATCCTGTTCGACGAGCCTCATGCGATCGAGCTGGGACGGCGTAACGTGCGCGCCGCGGGACTCGAGCATCGCTGCCAGTTCGTCGCCGGAGACTTCTTCGAGCACGTGCCGGAAGGAGCCGACACGTATCTGCTGAAGAGCGTTCTCCA
The DNA here is from genome assembly GCA_035698825.1 of Gemmatimonadota bacterium. Taxonomy (GTDB): domain Bacteria; phylum Gemmatimonadota; class Gemmatimonadetes; order JACCXV01; family JAHWKZ01; genus JAICNR01. The sequence continues at coordinate 3,048 of DASSBK010000320.1, read as the reverse complement.
CGACTGGAACGATGAGCGCGCGGCCGCCATCCTCGCCAGCTGCGGGCGCGCTGTCGGGCCGGCCTCCCGGCTGCTCGTCGTGGAGCGCATCGTCCCCGAGCGCTTCGGGGAATCTCGCGACGAGCAGGGATTGGCCTGCATGGACCTGCACATGCTCGTGCGACACGGGGGCCGCGAGCGGAAGGAGGCCGAGCTTCGGGCGCTCCTCTCCGGCGCGGGCTTCCGGACCGCCGGAGTGAAGCCGCTCGGGTCCACGCTGGCTGTCATCGAGGCAGTGCCCGCCGGCGCGCAGGGATGAGGACATCGACACCATGGGAGCGTCACGCCCGGCAATGGTCGAGGATCGGGCCGCCCCTTCGGCCTTCACCGGAGGACGTCGCCGTCGCGGAGGCGACGCTGGGCGCCTGGGGGGCGACAACGGGGCGAGGGGATCCCCGCGTACTCGTACTGGGCGTGACCCCGGAGTTGTGCTCGCTCGCGACGCTGCCGGTAATGCAGACGATCGCGATCGATCGATCGATGGATATGATCCGCGCAATCTGGCCGGGCGCCTTGCACGCCGGGGACAGCGTCGCGTGCGGCGATTGGCGCCGGCTTCCGCTGATCGACAGGTCCGTGGACGTCGTCCTCTCCGACGGCTGTCTGTCCACTCTTCCCTATCCAGCTGGCTACGTCGAGGTCAGCATGGAACTCCGACGCGTGCTCGCGGAGGACGGCCATTGCGTGGCACGCTGCTTCGTCCAGGCCGAAGCGCCCGAGCGGATCGGGGACGTTCTCCGGGATCTGGCGGACGGCCGGATAGGAAGCTTCCACGCGTTGAAGTGGAGGCTCGCCATGGCGCTTCAGCAGGACCCCGAGAACGGCGTCGTACTGGCGCGCGTGTGGGAAGCGCTCAACGATGCGGAGCCCGATCTCGCGGCGTTGTCCCGGCGTTGCGACTGGCCGCTCGACGTGGTGCAAACGATCGATGCGTACCGGGCAGTCGGGGCCCGGTACTCGTTCCCCTCGCTCGATGCCCTCTGCGGTCTCTTTGGTGAAGCCGGCTTCGCCGTCCTCGACGTCGTCCGTCCCGGCTATGAGCTCGGCGAACGGTGTCCGATCGTGGTCCTCGCGCCCAGCGAACACCGGGGAAGGACGTGAGCGGTTCGCGATCCACGATCGCGATCATCGCCCACCCTCAGGACGGGTTCTGGAACGCTCTCCGGCTCGCTGTGGAAGCGACCTTCGAGCCCGTCCCCGACGAGATACGAGCGATCCGCGCGGGGCTGGGATTCGATTATGGGAAATTCGACTACGGGATCGTGGACGAAGAAGTCGTGCTCTATGACGTCAACCCCACGCCGGGCGCTTCCCCCGATGCCCGCCTTCACGTCGAAACGGTCCGGGAGCTGGCCCCCGGAATCTTCGATTTTCTCCCGTGACGCCGAGCCGGGACTCCGCCGCGCCGTCGTTGACGCTCCGCCAGACGATTCCCGTCTGGGTCAAGGTCGCCTGCCTCTCCTTCGGCGGCCCCGCCGGACAGATCGCGGTCATGCAGCGACTCCTGGTCGACGAGCGGCGCTGGATCTCGGAGCGGCGGTTCCTCCATGCCCTCAACTACTGCATGCTCCTTCCCGGGCCCGAGGCGACGCAGCTGGCGGCATACATCGGCTGGCTCATGCACCGCTGGCGAGGCGGGCTTGCGGCGGGGGTGATCTTCGTGCTTCCGGGATTCCTGTCGATCCTCGCCCTCAGCATCGTGTACGCCGGCTGGGGCGACGTTCCGCTCGTGGAGTCGGTCTTCTACGGGATCAAGCCGGCCGTGCTCGCGATCGTCGTCCATGCGCTGGTGCGGATCGCCCGGCGGGCGCTCGTGAGTCGCTACCTGCTCGTCATCGCCGTCGCGGCGTTCGTCGGGATCTTCGCGTTCGGAGTCCCCTTCCCGGCCATCGTCCTGGCCTCCGCGCTCGTCGGCTGGATCGGCGGACGGCTGGGGGTCGAGTCCCTGATCTCCTCGTCCCTCCCCGGCGCCGGTGACCCGCCCGAGCCCGAGCCCGTTTCTCCGCCACCCATCCACCGCACGGCCGCTACGGTCGCGCTCTGGCTGGCGCTCTGGTGGGTCCCTGTCGGCCTTCTGGCCCTGACGGCCGGGGACACCGTCTTTCTCGAGGAAGCGGTCTTTTTCTCGAAGACGGCCTCGGTCACGTTCGGCGGCGCGTACGCGGTCCTCTCGTACGTCGCGCAGCGCGCGGTCGCGGACTTCGGCTGGCTGACTCCGGGCGAGATGCTGGACGGCCTCGGGATGGCCGAGACCACGCCCGGGCCGCTGATCCAGGTGGTCCAGTTCGTCGGCTTCCTCGGCGCGTACCGTGATCCGGGCAACCTCCACCCGATGGTCGCGGGCGTGCTGGGATCGGTGGTGACCACCTGGGTCACCTATGTGCCGTGCTTTCTGTTCATCTTCGTCGGGGCGCCTTACGTCGAGCTCCTGCGGGGACGGAAGGAGTTGAACGCCGCGCTCTCGGCGATCACGGCCGCGGTCGTCGGAGTGATCCTGAACCTCGCGGTGTGGTTTTCGGTACGGACGCTGTTCGGCGCGACCGAGCGGCCCGCCTGGCGAATGCTCGATCTCGAGCTCCCGATCTGGTCGACGGTCGATCCGGTCGCGGTGGCGATCGCTGTGGGCGCGGGGCTAGCCCTCTTCGCCCTGAGCCGGGGAATCCTCGAGACGATCGCGGTTTCCGCGGCAGTGGGCGTCGCCGTGGGGCTCCTCTAACACGTGCTGCCAGAGCTGCACGTCCCACCAGCGGTCGAGCTTGAATCCCGCCTCGCGAATGAGCCCGACCGGGTGGAAACCCAGCGCACGGAGCAGTCCTTCGCTGGCGAGGTTGGGTAGCGCCACCACACCCACCGCGCTCCGGTATCCGCCGCGGCGGAGCCGTTCCAGGAGCGCCCCGCCGAGCGCGCGACCCACGCCCCGCAGCCGCGCCCGCTCCGCGACGTACACCGACATCTCGGCCGTCCAGCGGTAGGCCGCGCGCTCGCGGAACGGCCCGGCGCTCGCGAAGC
>DASSBK010000319.1:0-9372 GCA_035698825.1 Gemmatimonadota bacterium | reverse complement strand
TGCGTCGGGCCAGCGGTCACGACGACCCGCCGCCGCGCCATGCGGCCGGAACCGTTCAGGAGCCGGTCGAGCGCCGCCAGCACGAACTCGTTCCCGGGCCAGCGCCCCATTCCGACTTCGCCGCAGGCGAGCGCGCCCTCGCCGGGTGCCAGGAGCGCATACCCGCGCTCCCGGAGGACCGCCCGGTTCGCGCGGACGGCGGGATTCTCGTACATCGTCGCGTTCATGGAAGGGACGAAGACGACCGGCGTCTCCGCCGGATCGATGGCCAGGAGCGTGGTCGAGAGCAGGTCGTCCGCCAGGCCGGCGGCCGCCTTGCCCAGGATGTTCGCCGTGGCGGGGGCGACGACCACGGCATCGATCCCGCGCGCGAAGTCGAGGTGCGGAAAGCGCGCGTAGTCGCTCTCGCCCTCTTCGCCCGCGGGCCAGTCGGTCCAGAGCTCGACTCCGACTCGCCCGCCCGCGAGCGCCTCGAACAGGGCCGGGCGCACCAGCTCGGCGGCCGAGCGCGTCATGACGACGCGCACGCGGGCGCCTGCGCGCTGCAGGTCGCGCATCAGATCGACGGCCTTGTAGCAGGCGATTCCCGACGTGACGCCGAGCGTGATCACCCGCCCGGCGAAGGGCTCGAAGGGAGCTACTCCCCGGCGCGCTTGTCGACGACCGTGTACTCGATCTCGCCCGTGGCCAGATCCTCCAGGGCTCGCGTGGTGTACTTCTTCTTCCACTCCTTGCCGCCCTCCTTCGGCAGCTCGTTGAGCTTTCTGGCGTACGCCGAGGCGACCATCACGGCCTCGTACTTGTTGCCCTGCGACATCGAAGCGACCTGTCCCGGTGTGAACACCTTCATGAATCCTCCTTCATCCTTCCGATCGGACCGCTGCGAAGCGGGCGCCGATCGGTATCGATTTCACGAGCTCGCGCCGATCGTCTTCGCGGCGCCGCGGCTCGGGAAGTGGACGTCGATCCACTCCTCCAGGTTCTCGCGACGAACGCGCCGGTGCTCCTCCGCGTGTATGATCCGGGAGAACACCTCGACCGTCTTGTCGAGCTCTCGGTTGACGATCACGTACTCGTACTGAGAAACGCACTCCAGCTCCTTGAGCGCCTGCGCCAGGCGGCCCGCGATGGCATCGGCGGAGTCGGTTCCCCGCGCCTTGAGCCGGGCCTCCATCGCGCCGTGACTCGGCGGCAGCAGGAAGATGGAGACCGCGCCGGGGTACGCCCGCATCAACGAAGCGCCTCCCTGGACATCGACGTCCAGGAGGACGTGATACCCGTCTCCCAGCGCCTTGTCGACCTCCGCCTTCGGCGTACCGTAGAGCCGCCCGTGAACCTCGGCCCACTCGGCCAGCTCTCCCGCGTCCCGCGCCTCGACGAACGTGTGCTCGTCGACGAAGCGATAGTCGACGCCATCCACCTCCCCGTCGCGGCGGGCACGGGTCGTCAGCGAGACCGCGAAGCGGAGGTACGGAAACCGCTGGAAGATCTCGTTCGATATCGAGGTCTTCCCCGCTCCGCTCGGTGCCGAGAGGATGATCGGGAAGGGGCGAGTCCGCAACCGGAAATCTGCGTCGCGGTCCCTCATTCCACGTTCTCCGCCTGCTCGCGCATCTTCTCGAGCTCCGACTTGATCTCGATGGCCGCCTTCTGGATCTCGGGGTCCGAGGCCTTCGAGCCGATGGTATTCGCTTCCCTGCCCAGCTCCTGCAGGAGAAAGGTCAGCTTCCGCCCGATCGATCCAGCGTCCGCCTCTAGCTCCGCGGCGAAATGGTCGAGGTGTGCGCGCATGCGCGTCAGCTCCTCGCTCAAATCGACCCTGTCGGCGAGCAGCACGATCTCCTGCTCGATCCGGCGCTCCAGCTCTTCGGCCGGATCCTCGAGCAGGCTCCGGACTTTCTCCCGGAGCCGCTCCCGTTCCCGCTCCTCGCGGAGCGGGCTCAGCTCCTCGATCCGGCGGCGGCTCGATTCGATCGCGTCGAGGCGAGCCCGAAAATCCGCCAGCAGGGACCGACCTTCGGTGCTCCTGCTCTCCACGAGCGCGTCGAGCGCCATGCCCACGGCCGCGGCGGAGCCCTGCACGAACGCCTCCTCCGCCATCGAGATCTCCTCCGCCTCCCACTCGATCACGCCGGGCAGCGCCAGCAGGGATCCGGTCGAGATCGCGCGACCGTCGGCGCCGAGATCCGCCAGATCGGACACGATCTCCAGGTACCGGTCCAGCACCTTCCGGTTCAGGCGCGGTCCGGAGGCCCCGTCCTCTCCCGCCCGCTCGATCTCGATCGCCACGTGGAGATGCCCGCGCTCGCAGCGGCTGGAGCACAGGGCGGTGACCCGGCTCTCCAGATGCGCGAAAGCCCGCGGCATGCGGACATTGAGGTTGAGGAAGCGGTGATTGACGGACTTGATCTCGGCGGCGAACCGGTAGCCCGAGAAGACCGCCTCCCCGCGGCCGAATCCCGTCATGCTACGGATCACCGATCATCTCCTGGTCGACCCATAAGGTACCACGCGCGGGCTCCGCGCGCAGCACTCGCTCACACGCGGCTCTCCCATTTTCCCGGCAGGAGGTGCGCCACCGCGGAGAGTCCCGCGCGCACCATCCGGATCACGTTCTCGTTTCCCGGCCAGTGCTCGACGACCACTTCGTCGTCCACGCGATTGAGGATGCTGTGGAGGGCGAGCAGGGCGACGACGACGTCGTCCAGCTGCCCGAGACCCGGAACGAAGTCCGGCACCACGTCCAGCGGCGAGACGAGGTACAGGACCGTCCCCCCGAGAACGAGCTTGCTCTTTCGGGGCACGCGCGGATCGGCCAGGAGGCGCTTGAGGAGGATGACGAAGTTCGGCAGGAACAGCGCGAGCTCCTTGAGCGTTTCGCGCGCGGTCGACGCGGGCCGCTCATCGGCGGCCGCCGTGCCGTCCAGCGGCCTCAGATCACGCGCAGACATTCCGCGCCTCCCCCATTTCGGGCACTCGACCGACACCGCCGCCCTCCGAACCCCGGAGCGCATTGATCCGCGCGGCCGCGAACCCCGCTCCGAACCCGTTGTCGATGTTCACGACGACGACGCCCGCCGCGCAGCTCGAGAGCATGGCCAGGAGCGCCGCGAGGCCTTCGAACGAGGCCCCGTACCCCACGCTGGTCGGCACCGCGATCGTCGGCACGCGGACGAGGCCGCCGACAACCGAGGCGAGGGCACCTTCCATGCCGGCCACCACGATCACCACCCCCGCGCGTGTCAGGGCCGGCTCGTGGGCGAGCAGCCGATGGACGCCGGCGACGCCGACGTCGACGAGCGTCTCGACCGGCTGGCCGAGCATGCGGACCGTTTCGACCGCTTCCTCGGCCACCGGCAGATCGCTGGTGCCGGCCGTCACGACCAGGATCGGCGGACCTTCGACGGCTGCCGGCGCACCCGCCGCCACCGTGCGAGCGACCGGATTGTGCCGGGCTTCCGGGACGGCGGCGACGAGGGCCCGCGCATGGTCGTCTCCGGCGCGGGTGGCGAGCATCCGTCCCGACCGCTCCCAGACCCGGCGCCCGATCGCGGCCGCCTGGACCGGCGTCTTTCCCGCGCAGTACACGACTTCCGGGAAACCCGCGCGAAGCGCGCGATGGTGATCGATCGTCGCGAAGGGAAGCGTCTCGTGGCTCCAGCCGGCCAGCCGGCTGCACGCCTCGTCGACTCCGATCTCTCCGGCGCGTACGGCCTGCAGAGTGGTGCGCAGCAAGATGTCCATTCGTACCTTCCAGTCTACCGCGCACTTCGTCGCCGGACCAACCGGAGGAACGCCGCTTTGCCCTCCATACCCGCTCGCCGCATTGCGCCCCTCGAACGGGGGTCCGTCCACGTGTGGGACGTGGATCTGGAGCGATCGCGCGAGGAGATCTCGCGGCTCGAGCGGCTGCTCCCCGATGCCGAGGTCCGGCGCGCGGCCAGACAGCCCTTCGAGGCGCGGCGGAGGGACCTCGTGATCTCCGGCGCCGCGCTGCGATCGATTCTCGCATCCTATCTCGGGACCGACCCGGGCGCAGTGCGCTTCTCGATCGACGAGGGGGGAAAGCCGCGGCTCGACGCTGCCTGGAACGCGATGCCCCTGTCGTTCAACCTCTCCCATTCCCGCGGCCGGGCGCTCATCGCCGTGACGCTCGAGCGCGAGGTGGGGGTCGATCTGGAGCGACTGCGGCGCGACCTGCCGATGGACCGGCTGGCGTCGCGCTTCTTCTCGCCCCGCGAGATCGCCGCGTTGCGATCGACGCCCGACGAGCTCCGTCCAGCCGCGTTCTTCGCCTGCTGGACGCGCAAGGAGGCGTTCGTCAAGGCGACGGGCGCGGGAATCTTCCGCCAGTCGCTCCAGTCCTTCGTCGTCTCGGTCGATCCCGGGCCCGGTCCGGTGCCGCTCCTGATCCCGGGCCACGACACCGAGGCCGGCCGCTGGCGTCTCGAGAGCATCGCCGCGCCACCCGGCTACGCCGCAGCCGTCGCCGTGGAGGGGCCCTTCCGGGTCCTTCGATTCCACTGGAACGGGTGACGAGCGGCCTCGGGCGCCGCGCGGCCGTCGCCGTCGCGGCGGTGTGGATCGGCCTGTCGGGTGCCACGGCCGCGCGCGCCCAGGATCCGTTGCCGTTGCCCGCGGACACGGTGGACGCCGACTCTCTCTCCGCGGATTCGCTCGCCGCCGATTCGTTGGAGGCCGAGCCCTTGATCCCCCCCGACGCGTGGATCCCTTCCGATTCGCTCGCCTTCCCCGCGTCCGGCGACACTCTCGGGGCGCCGTTCCTTCCGGGGGTCGACGCTCCGGTGGAGACGGGATTCCCATGGCTCCTCGAACTTCCCGGCTGGCACGGCCTCGCGGTCGAGCATTACAACCGCGTGGACGGTCTGACTCCGTCGTGGGGCCTGGCTCTCGAGCCGCTCGATCCCGTCCAGCGACCGGAGCTCGCGGCGCGCATCGCCGCCGCGACCACGCACTCCCGCCTCTACTGGAGCGGGTCGGTCCGACAGCGTCTCCCGCTGCCGGGCGCCATTCACGTGCGGTTCGAGCACTTCCATCGATCGACTACCTTCGACGACTGGAAGGTGTCAATTCAGGAAAACGACGTCGCCACCCTCGCGTTCGCGTCGGACCTGCTGGACTGGTGGCGCGAAAAGGGCTACGCGCTGGCCTTCGAGGCGGAGACGCCCGACGGCCGCTGGGGCGGCGCGCTCGCGTACCTGGACGCATCGCAGCACGCCCAGCGCGACCGTTCGCCCTTTGCCCTGTTCGGAGCGAATTACCGCGACAACCCTCCAGCCGTCGAAGGCGACCTGCACAGCCTCTCCGCGCAGTTCCAGGTCGACACGCGCGACATCCAGAGCCCGCTCCTCCCTTCTCCGGGGTGGTGGCTCCGCGCCGACGCCGAGCTGGCCGGCGGCGTCCTCGGCGGCGAGCTGGACTTCCGCCGGGCCGCGATAGAGCTAAACCGCTTCTCGCGCTTCGGGGAGGACGTCTGGTGGAACACGCGCGCGGTGTGGATGGGACCTCTGGACGGGGACTCGCTTCCCGTCCAGCGGCACGTCATGCTCGGCGGCCCCGGATCGCTGCGCGGGTTTCGCGGCGGGAGCTTCGTCGATTCCCAGGGCGGCCAGATCTCCTCGGAGGTGCGCCTGCCCCTTCCCGTCGGACGACGCATCGCTCTCCTGTTCCTCAGCTGGCACTGGGTGGCGTTCGCGGATGCGGGCGCGCTCGGCGACTACGAGGAGTGGCATGCGAACGTCGGCACCGGAATCTCCGGAGTGAACCTCCTCTCCTTCGTCGAGCTCTTCGTCGCGCAACGCATCACCGACCTCGACGAAGACGGAAGTGGACCGCGTTTCGTTGTCAGGTTCCGACGCGATCTGTAACTTCCGGACCAATAACCGTCACAGCATGGGGATATCGATTTCATGAAGCTCGTCGAATTCTTCGCCCGGAACGAGATCGACCTCGATCTGAAGGCGCAGACGAAGGAAGAGGCCCTGCAGGAGATGGTCGACCTGCTGGACGTCGGCGAGAAGTCCGCCGAGCTCTACGGCCTGCTCAAGAAGCGCGAAAACCTCGGATCCACGGGAATCGGGAAAGGCGTGGCCATCCCGCACTGCCGCTCCCTCGTCGTCGACCGGCTGCGCGTGGTCTACGGCCGCAAGCAGGGGGGCCTGGCGTTCGGGGCCGTGGACGGCAAGCCCGTGCACCACCTGTTCCTGATCGTGGCCCCGCCGGTCGAGATCTCGAATCAGTATCTTCCCGTCCTCGGCAAGATCGCCCAGTTCTGCAAGAACCCCAAGAATCTGGCGCGTCTCGACGACGTGAAGTCCGTGGAAGATTTCTTCGAAGTGGTCGAACAGGCGAACGTCTGAGATGGCGGCCAATCTCGACCGCGCCATCGACCGGCTGATCGCGCTGCAGGACCTGCTGCAGCTCAAGCGGGACATCACGGATCGTACCTACGGAGAGATCGGCTTCGAGACCGTGGACCCGTCGGCGGTCGACGAGGAGATCGAGAGCCTGAAGGCGGAGATCGAGCCGGAGATCATGCGCCGCTTCGAGACGATCCGCCGGAAGTACGATCGGCCGCTGGTTCCCATGCGTCGCGGCGTGTGCTACGGCTGCTTCGTCAAGTTCCCCACCGGCCGCATGGCCGAGCTCGTCGAGCAGGACGCCCCGATCCTTTGCGAGTCCTGCGGGCGCATGCTGTACCAGATCCCGTGACCTCGCCGCCACCGCGGCGATAGGGCGTCCCCGCTACTGGGTCGCGGGAAGAATGCGAAGCCGGCCGAGCGCCTCGATCTCGCCCGCGTCCAGCTTGTAGAAGTAGAACCCGGCGGAGACGAAGTTGCCGTTCCCGTCCGACCCGTCCCAGGCGATGCGATGCGTCCCGCGCTCCTCGACCCCGTCCACCAGCCGGACCACCTCCTGCCCGATCAGGTTGAAGACCGACAGGGTCACGCGGCTCTCCGCGTCCAGGTGATAGGTGAAGATCGTGGGGCTGACGCCCGGCGTGAACGGGTTCGGGAAGTTTTGCTCGAGCCGGATGCCGGGCCGCTCCTGGGCGGTCTGCGCGCCCAGCGCGGCGGGAACCGTGAGGAGGAGCGCCGCGAGCGTCAGGCAGGCGAGCAGCCTGGACGCCTGTTCAGGGGACGGTCGTGACCCAGACGTCCGAATAGCCCGCGGCCACGAGCCGCTCGCGCTCGCGATCGGCCTCGGCGCGATCGGCGAAGCGCCCGACGAACACGCGTACCCTGCCCCCTTCGCGCTCGTACCAGCGGGGCAGCGTCGGGAACTCGGCGGCGATCTGTCGAATGCGGACGAGGGCTCCGGTCTCAGACTCGAACGCTCCCAGCTGTAGGGTCCATTCCTCACCCGCGGATGGCGGTCCGGCCGGGGGCTTCTCCCCCGCGGCTCCGGTACCTGCATTATACGGGCCGGGCGCGTCCAGGGTTCCGAGGAGCTCCTCCGTGCTGGGGTCGTCCCCCGGCTCTACGCCCGGGAACGCCGGCTGGGGCTCGAGAGCCACGGACGCCGTCTGCGCCGCCGGGACCGCGCGGGTGATCGAATCGGGGTGCTCGAACTTCTCGTACACACCGGCCGCGAGTGCGTCCGCTTGGGTCTCGAACTCCGGCCGCGCCGCCGCGCGCGCCGCGGCGATCTCGGGGTCCTGCGTCCGGTCGCGGGGCTCCGCGGGCGGCGGGCTCGCGGACCGGGAGCTCGCGCACGCCGCCGCGGCCAGCGCGAGCGACACCACGGCGGTCGCCAGTGGCGACCTCACGCGCGTCCCGCCAGTACGCGGCGATTCCCGTCCCTGCGCGTCAATCCGCGCCGGTCGAAGTGCTCGAGGATCGGGATCAGATACTTTCGCGTCACTCCGAACATCTCCTTGAACGCCCCCGTGTCCGCGCCGTTCGTTTCCCGGCCCAGTCGCTCGACGAGGAGGCGCTCTGCCCTGGCCATCGCCTGGGCGTCGACGAACCAGTCTCCGGCCAGCTTGAGCAGCCGGCCCTCCCGCTCGAGGTGCTCCAGGAGCCGTCTCAGACGGCCCGGGTCGATCCCCAGGTCGGCGGCGAGCGCCTCGGTCTCGGGCGGCTCGAGCCCGGCTTCACCGTAGCGCTCGAGCGCGCGATCCACCATCCGGCGATCCCCCGCCGCGAGCTCGACGCTGTGGCCGCGGATGGCCAGCCCCGCGCCGCGGCGCTCGACCGCGCCCGAACGCTCCAGCGCCTCGATCGCGGCCTCGGCGAGCGGAGCGGGCGTGCGGGCGGCCTGCCGCGCCGCTTCCAGCGGCATCCCGGTCAGGAGCGGCTCGCGCGCGTGGAACGCCTTCAGCGCGGCCACCACGCGGGCCATCGCGTCGTCCCGCGCCGCGACGTCGAACCACCGCTCTCCGCGCCGCTCCACGCGCGGGTCGTCTGCCTCCGCCGCCTCCGCGATCGCGCGCCGGCCAAGACCCGTGGCCAGGGGCAAAGTCGCCGAGTCGAGGCCCTCGCTTCCCGCCAGCTCGAGCGCACGCACGACGCGCTCCGGACCCGTGGCGGCATCGATCGCCGCCAGACGCCGCGCCCGTTCGGTCCTTGCGGCCCCGCGCAGCCGCCGCCCGCCGAGACCCAGGACGCGGGCCCCGCCGATCGTGGTCACCGGACTGTACGCGCGAAGGACGATGCGGTCCCCCACGGCCGGGACGATCGGAGATTCGAGCTCGAGGAGCGCGAAGCCCTCCCCGCCCGGCGCCACCTCTCTGTCCCCGTGCCAGCGCAGCCGACCCAACGTCTCGCTGGTTCCGTGATGGATCCGCACCCGATCGCGCGAGCGGAGGGGCCGCGGGGCGCTCGCGGCTACCCACGCCGCGACCTCCACGCGCGTCCATGCTCGCCACGGCGTCTCGGGCGCGACCAGGACCGTCCCGCGCCCGAAGCTCTGGCCGCCGCTCGCCAGTCCGAGCGCCGCACGCCTTCCGGAACGCACCGCAGTCACGGCTTCGCCATGCACCTCGATCGACCGGACGCGCGCGCGCTCCTCTTCCGGCAGGCCGAGCACGAAGCCCCCCTCGGCCAGCTCGCCGCTCCACACCGTGCCCGTCACGACCGTGCCCGCGCCGGGAATCCCGAACGCGCGGTCGACCGGCATGCGGAACGGGAAGTCGTCGGTTTCGGCCGCGACCCCGGCGACCGCCGCCGCCAGAGCTCCGCGAAGCTCCTCGATCCCCTCGCCGGTCCGGCTGGAAACGGGCACGATCGGCGCGTCCCTGAGCGCCGAGCCACGCAGCTCCTCCCGGACCGTCTCGACGACCAGCGCAGCCCATTCGGGATCCACGAGATCGATCTTGGTGATCGCGATGGCTCCGCGATCCACTCCGAG
>DASSBK010000318.1:0-11910 GCA_035698825.1 Gemmatimonadota bacterium | reverse complement strand
CCGCCTGGAGCGCGCGGGGCGGCAGCTCCGCGCCGCCGAGGACGCCGCCGCGATCCCGTTCGAGGAGCGGTACCCGCCCGACTTCCTCGAGCGCCTCGGACGGCTCGAGTGGATCTGGAACCGGCAGGCGGAGCTGAGGGTGGCGCGGGACCGCCTGGAGGCCGAGCCGCGGCTCGCCGACGTGCCCCGCCCCTGGCTCGCGCTCGTGGTCGCCGCCGGGATCGCCGGGATCGGCGGCGTCGCCGCCGCGCTCCTGGGCTCGGCCTCGGTCGCCTGGGGGGGCGTCGCGCTCGCGCTCGTGGCCGGGACCGCGCTCATGCTCCACCGGGCGGGCCGGCTCCGGCGGAGAAACGAGACCCTGCACAGGAAGCGCGTGGTCTACGAGGAGCTGGACCGCGTCGCCGCCGAGCTCGAGAAGGCGCTCGAGGGGATCCCGCGCGCCGGCACGCTCTCGCTCGCCACGCTGGATGAGCGCCGCCGCGCGTTCGAGTCCCAGCGGCAGGCCGTCGAGAAGCTGGGCGCCGCGCGCGCCGTCCTCGAGGAGGAACTGGCCGACGCCTCGCGCACGCTCCCGGGCGGGAGCACCGCGGACGAGGTCCTGGCCCTCTGCGCGGAGGCGTCCGAGCAGATCCGCATCGACATCGCGCGCGCGCAGCTGGAGATCGAGGGGCTGGCGGGGATCGACCTGCCGCCGGAGGTCGCGCCCACGCCGGAGTCGGTCGAGGCCGCGCTAGCCGAGCGCCGCGCGGAGCGCCGGCGGCTGGCCGAGGAGGCGCGGGTCGCCGAGACGCGGCTGCTCCAGGAAGGGACCGGGCAGGAGAGCCCCGTCGCCCTCCGCGACGAGCTCGAAGCGGCCGAGCTGGAGCGCGCCGCGATCGATCGCGAGGCGCGCGTGCACGAGGTCGCGCACGCGATGATCCGGGACGCGTACGAGGAGTTCCGCGAGCACGACCAGGACAGGCTGGTGGCCGCGGTGTCGCGATCGATGGAACAGCTGACGGCCGGCGTCGTCGGCCCGCTCGAGGCGCCGGGTCCCCTCGCGGAGGCGGCCGTGCGGCTCCACGGCCGGCGGGTCGAGCTCCGGAGCCCGCCCCTCAGCTACGGGGAGCTCCACGCCGCGCTCGTCGCCGTCCGCCTCGGGGCCAGCGATTTCCACGCCCGCTCCGGCATCCGGCCGCCGATGATCGTCGACGAGCCCTTCGCCTACCTCGACATCGATCGCGCCCGTGCCCTGTGGTCGATCCTGTGCGCGGCGGCGCGCGAGCGGCAGGTGATCGTGGTCACGCAGGAGACGCTCACGCTGGACGCGCTCGGCGTTGCACCCGACATCCGGCTGGCGGCGCGCGTCACTGGATCCGCGCCCCCAGCAGATACGTCTCCATCCGTCCGCGTCCCTTGACGTCGATCTCCCCGCGCGCGGTCAGCGCATAGCGCGCGCGAAGCCGCTCGCCCGCGCGAGCGGTGAGCTGGATGGCGCCCGCCACGCCCTGGCTCTCCATCCGGCTCGCCATCGTCACCGGATCGCCCCAGAGGTCGTAGATGAACTTCCGCTCGCCGATCACGCCGGCGACGACCGGACCGGTGTCGATCCCGATCCTCAATGCGATCGGCGTCGTCGATCCGCGCGCGCGATCCGACGCGACGGCGAGCATCTCCACCGCGGCATCGGCGATCCGCTCGAGGTGATCGGCGGTCGGAACCGGCACGCCGCAGACCGCCATGTACGCGTCGCCGATCGTCTTGATCTTCTCGAGGCCGTGCCTGTCGGCGACCTGATCGAAGGCCGTGAAGAGGTCGTTGAGGAGCGACACCAGGTCTTCCGGCGCCATTCCCGACGAGAGCTCGGTGAAGCCGACCAGGTCCGCGAAGAGGACCGAGGCCTCCGGGAAGCGGTCGGCGATCGGCGCGGGGTCGGTCTTGAGCCGCTCGGCGATCGGGGCGGGGAGGACGTTGAGGAGGAGCCGCTCGCTCCGCTCCCGCTCGCGCTCGAGGCCGAGCCGCGCCAGGAACCCGTCGCGCGCGTAGCGCTCGAGGTTCCAGCACGCGAAGGCGCCGATCAGCATGCACGTCACGAGGTAGAGCGCCGCCATCGACGGACTGTCGTACGCGTGGACACCGCGGCTCAGCGCCGCCGCGTACGCCGCCAGCATGACGAGCGTCGCAACCAGGGCGACCGGGAACCGGATCCGGAACAGCGTGAACGTGCCCAGAACCGCGAGCCCGATCCCGGGATAGAACGGCATCTCCATCCGATCGCCGACCGTAGCCATCATCGCCAGCATGCCGAACGCGGCCGCGAGCCCCCCGAGCGCCAGGATCTCCGAGTGGATTCGCTCGAAGACGGGATGCCACGTCAAGGCGAGGTTGACGCCGAGGACGAGCACGACCGCGAGCCGCAGCGGCCACACCTCGCCCACCGTTCCGGCCCGCAGATCCAGCACCAGGTAGCCTGCGTAGAGGACGATGACGAGGATCGTCGTCGCGCGCGCGGCGCGGATGGAGGAGCGGGCGTACTCGGCGCGGAACTCCGACTCGAGCGCGTCGTCCTGGAACCGCAGCGCGAGCGGCCGCGTGGTCGCGCTCACGGGGCCGCTGCCCCCTTCGCGCCGTCGCGCCTCCCCTCGAGCAGCCAGGTCCGCATCGTCCCCCGGCCCTTGACCTCGATCTCGCCGCGCTCGACGAGGTCGTAGCGGTCCGCGAGGCGGTTTCGCACGGCCTCCGTGACCTGGATCCCGCCCGGAACGCCGTGCGACTCCATCCGGCTCGCCGTCGTGACCGCGTCGCCCCACAAGTCGTAGATGAACTTGCTCTCGCCGATGACGCCGGCGACGACCGGGCCGGTGTCGATCCCGATCCGGATCGCCAGGCTCGAGTGCGCGAGCATGTCGAGCGCCAGGTCCGCGATCCGCTCCACGTGATCGGCCACCGCCTCCGGCAGGCCCGCCACCGCCATGTACGCATCCCCGATCGTCTTGATCTTCTCGACGCCGTGCCGGCGCGCGAGCTGGTCGAATCCGGTGAAGACCGCGTTCAGCATCGTGACCAGCTCGTCGGCGGGCATCCGGGTGGACATCGCGGTGAAGCCGGCGATGTCGGCGAACAGGATCGTGGCTTCGGCGTGATGGTCCGCGATCGGGCCTTCGCTCTCCTTGAGCCGCTCGGCGATCGGGGCGGGCAAGATGTTGAGGAGGAGCCGCTCGCTCCGCTCGCGCTCGTGCGCGGCCTCTCGCTCGTAGAGGAACCCGCTGCGCGCGTAGCGCTCGATCGTGTACGCCGCCAGGAGGCCGATCACGTACGCGGACCCGAGCGCGATCCAGCCGCCGAGCGTGCGATCGAGCGTGAGCTCTCCGGCCACGGACAGCGTGACCGGCCAGGCGGCGAAGAACACCGCCGAGAGGAGGACCACTGCCGGGAAGGCGAGCCGCAGCAGCGTGGCCGCGCCGAGGACGACGAGCACGAGGCCGACCCAGCGCAGCTCCACCCACGGGCCGCCGATCGCGATCAGCGCGCACATGCCGATGCCGCCGACGAGAGCCGCGGCCCACAGCACGCGCCCCCGCACGCGCGGCCAGAAGGGCGCGAAGGTCAGGCCGAAGGAGACCAGGAACACGGCCGCCACAGCCGCCCTCACCCGCCACGCCCGGAGGGCGAGGTCGGGGTCCGCCCACCGATCGACGAAGATGAACGCGACGAAGAGTGCACTCCCGACGAGGAGCGTCACCCGGACCTGCCGCGTGGCGGAGGCGCGGTACTGCTCGCGGAACCGCGCCTCCAGAGCGGCGTCGTCGAAGCGGAGCGTGACCGGATGGATGCGGACCTGGCGGGTCATCGGGCGGCAATGTGGCCCGGAGCACTGCGCCGGGGGAAGGAGCGCCCGCACTTGTCGTCCTCGTGGGCGGCGCGGATTCTGTCGGAGGCCTGACAACCCGCGCTCCGGCTGCGCGCGATCTTTGGATGGGCGCGGGGTCCGGGTCGTCCTCCCCGAGGCGGGCCTTCGCCGGCGTGGAGGATCCCCCGCAGTGGACTGTCCGGGCGTTGTCGGATCGGGCGGGAGAAAAGAAGGGCGGATGGACGGACGGATGGATCGACGGAGCTTCCTGGCGGGCGCGGGTGCGGTGACGGCGGGAGCGCTGGCCACCGGGGCGGCAGGATTCCGGTTCGCCGATCGAGCGCGGGAGCTGGTCGCCGACGACGACCGGCGGCCGTTCGATCCCGACGACTGGGGCTCGGTTCGGGAGAGCTTCAGCCTCTCCCCCGACGTCGTCCACATGGGCGCCCTCTACATCGCCAGCAATCCCGCCCCGGTCCGCGACGCCATCGCCAACCACCGCATGGGGCTCGACCGCGACCCCGTCCCGTATCTCCAGCGCCACGAGCACGCGCTCACCTACGCCGCGCTCGACGCCGCCGCCCGCTACATGGGCGCCGATTCCGAGGACATCGCGCTGACCGACAGCACGACCATGGGCCTGGGTCTCCTCTACACCGGCCTGCAGCTGCGACCCGGGCAGGAGATCCTGACCACGGAGCACGACTACTACGTCACCCACGAGGCCACGCGCATGGCGGCCGAGCGGACGGGGGCGACGGTCCGGAGAGTCCGGCTCCACGAGCCCGGAGCCCTGACGAGCGAGGGCATCGCCATCGACCCCGACGAGATCGCCGAGCGGATCGCGGGCGAGATCCGCCCCGCGACGCGCGTCGTGGCGTTGACCTGGGTCCACTCCAGCACCGGGCTCAAGCTCCCGCTGGGCCGGATCGCCGACGCCGTCCGCGAGCGGACCGCCGACAGGGCGGACGAGGCCCGGTTGCTCCTCTGCGTCGACGGGGTGCACGGCTTCGGGGTCGAGGACCTCGCGATGGCCGATACGGGCTTCGACTTCTTCGCCGCCGGCTGCCACAAGTGGCTCTTCGGACCGCGCGGCACGGGCGTCCTGTGGGGACGCGGGGCCGAGGCGTGGTCGCTCGTCCGCCCCACCATCCCGAGCTTCCTCGACTCATCGCTCTGGACCGCCTGGGCGCGCGACGTCCCCCCGGGCGGAGAGACCACGGCGCAGCGCGCGACGCCGGGCGGCTTCAAGGCCTTCGAGCACCGCTGGGCGCTCGAGCAGGCGTTCGATTTCCTCGGCGAGATCGGCAAGGACCGGATCGCCGCGCGCACGCACGAGCTGGCGCGGCGACTCAAGGAGGGACTGATCGAGATCCCGCGCGTTCAGCTCGTGACGCCGCTCGCGGAGTCCGTCTCTTCGGGGATCGTCTGCTTCGACGTGCAGCGGATGACGGCGGCCACCGCCGTCGGCAGCCTGAGGCAACTCGGCGTCGTTGCCACCGTCACCCCGTACGCGACCACATACGCGCGGCTCGCGCCGAGCATCTACAACTCGCCCGAGGAAGTCGACGCCGCCATCGCCGCCGTCCGCGAGATCGCGAGCTGAGCGCGCTCAGCGAACTGGACGGCGCGTGAACGGAAAGACGGTCGTTTTCACCGTCCGTTAAGCGGCGGAGGCGACTCCGATATATTGCCACGCCGCCGGCTTCCACCCCGTCACATAGCCCGTGTCCAGCTCGTCGATCCGGAACCCGGCCGCCCTCAGGATGGCGAGCGGATCGCGGTCCAGGTGGCATCCGCCCGCGACCCGGCGCCATACCGGCGTGATCCGCTCCTGCCAGCGCCGGACGGAAGGATCGGGCGAGCGGCCGTGCTCGGCGAACAGCAGCTGGCCGTCGGGGGCCAGCGTCCGCTTCGCCTCCGCGAGCGCGGCGACGGGGTCGGGGACCGTGCAGAGCGTGTACGTCACGACCAGCGTGTCGACGGAGGAATCGGCGAGCGCCAGCCCCGGCTCATCGGCGGGTCGCACGAAGAAGCGGACCGGGAAGGGCATCTCGTCCGCGCGATCGGCGGCCATCCGGTAGAGCTCGGGGGACGGATCGACGCCCCACACCACCTCGACCTTCTCGGGATCGTAGAGCGGCAGGTTCCGCCCCGAGCCGATTCCCAGCTCGAGCACCCTTCCGCGGGCGCGGGGCACGATCCGCTCGCGCTGCTCCGTGATCGCGCCCAGCCCGCAGCTCCAGTCGATCAGCCGCGGCAGCACGAGCTCGTCGTAGAGCCTCATTCCGCCTCCGGCGACGCCGCCGCGCCGCGCCGCGCGAGGAACGCTCGCACACCGGCGCGGCAGTCCTCGGTTCCACGCGCCTCCGCGTTCACCTTCGCGCCCCGCTCGATGCCCTCGGCGAACGTCATCTCGTCGAGATCGTACAGGAGCCGCTTGGTAAACGCCATGGAGCTGCGCGAGCGGCTCGCGAGGTCTACCGTGAACGCGAGCGAGTCGTCCGCGAACGTGTGGCGGGAGAAGACCGCGTGGACGAGTCCCTGCTCCATCGCCTCGCGCGCTCCGATCCGGTGGCCCGACGACACGAGCGCGAACGCCCGCTTCTCTCCCACCGCCCGGACGAGCATCGTCATGACCATGGCGGGAACGAAGCCGATGTGGATCTCCGGATAGCCGAAGTTCGCGTCGTCGGCGGCCACCACGATGTCGCACGCCGTGGCGAGACCGGCGCCGCCCGCGAGGGCGTTGCCTTGGACGGCCGCAACGATCGCCTTGGGAAGCCGGCGCATGTGGAGGAACAGGCGCCCCATGGTGAGGGCGTCCTCCTCGAGCTCGGCCCGGGACATGTCGAGGGTTCGCTCGATGTGCGCCAGGTCCGCCCCGGCGCAGAAGTCCCGGCCCTCGGCGGCGAGCAGGATCGCGGCGGCGCGGTCATCCGCCTCGGCGGCGGCCAGCGCTTCCTCGAGATCGGCGATCGTCTCGGGGTCGAGGGCATTCCGCTTCTCGGGCCGCGCGAGCGTGACGAGCGCCACGCCGTCGTCCGGTCGCACGTCGTATCGCACGTTGCCGCTCACCGCTCCCCCCGTCCCGCCGCCAGCGATGCGAGCACGTCGTCGGGGACCTCGAGCTCCGCGCGAAGGAGCGCGGTCGAGTACACCTTGCCCTGCGCGTCGGTCATGAGGCTCACCGTCCCGCCGCCTCCGAGCGCGCCGTGGAGGAGGAAGTTGAGCGCCTGCAGGTTGTCGAGCTCGTAGCGCTCCACGGGGCCGTCGATCATGCCGGCGAAGTGCTCCGCGACGCGGCCGGCGGTGAGCTCGCGCTTGAGGAACGCATACGCCTCCGCGGAGCGCGCGATCACTCCCACGTTCGCGGTGTCGCCCTTGTCGCCGGAGCGTGCGTGAGCGAGATGTCGCAGCTGGACCCGCGCGGCCATCGATCCCAACGGTAACGGTCGAGACGCGCGGGGGCTAACCCGCCGCTCGATGAGGGGACCGGCTCATACCTCGACGACCTCGACTTCGATCCCCGGCTCGATCGCGGAGCGGTCGATGAGCGCGGGCCAGTACGCGACGATGTCCTGGACGCGCGGACGCCCGCCGGCGAAGCCGGTCACACCGGGCGGGCCGGAGAGGATGAGGGGGGCGATCTCGCGGGTGAAGCGCTCGACCGGCGCCTTGTCCTCGCTCTTCACCGCCACCCGCAGCTCGACTTCGGCCAGATCCTCGGGCGGCGGGCCGGCCAGCGGGCCGTGCGTGGCGTTCCAGCCCACGTACTCCGTGCGCACTTCGTCGAACACGAGACCCAGGCGGTCGAGCCGCTCGCGCAGGACCGCGTCCGCTTTCTGCGCCTTGGCCACCGCGTCCGGCCAGGCGTAGACCAGCGTGCCGACCGCCTTGAACCCCGCGCGGTGGCTGATCGATACCTTGAGCCTGTCCGTGCGCGGGCTGCCCTTCACGCCGTGGACGCGCACGCGATCCGGCCCGTCCGCCTCGAGGCGGATCGTCGTGAAGTCCGCGACCCCGTCCGGCGTGATGTACGCCTTCGGGTCGCCCATCTCGTACAGGATCTGCTCCTTGACGATCGCCGGGGTGATGCGGCCGCCCGTTCCGTCGTGCTTCGTGAGCACGAAAGGGCCCTCGGGCGTGGCCTCGATGATCGGGTAGCCCACGTCGGCGAGGTCGGGGATCGTCTCCCAGTCGATCATGCAGTTCCCGCCCGACGCCTGCGCGCCGCACTCGTTGATGTGCCCGGCGACGATCCCGTGGGCGATCCGGTCCCAGTCGTCCCAGCTCCAGCCGAAGGCGTGGATCATCGGCGCGTAGGTCAGCGCCGTGTCGGTCGAGCGCCCGGTGACGATGACGTCGGCGCCGCGCGCCAGCGCCTCGACGATCGGCCGCGCCCCGATGTATGCGTTGGCGCTCTCGACCAGGTCGAGCACTTCCGACAGCGGCCGCCCGTCGTCCATGTTCGCGAGCTCGTGGCCCGCCGCGATCAGGTCCGGAAGCCGCTCCAGGATGTCGTCGCCCGTCACGGTGCCGATCCGCGCGCGGCCCGCGACGCCCGCCGCGCGCGCGGCCTCGACGAGCCCGTCACGACAGCCGGCGATGTTGACGCCGCCGGCGTTCGAGATGACCCGGATTCCCTTCTCGACGATGTCGGGGAAGATCTCCTCGAGGAGAGGCACGAAGTCGCGTGCATATCCCTGCGCCGGATCGCGCGCCTTCTGCTTCTGGAGGATCGACATCGTCACCTCGGCGAGATAGTCGAGCATGAGGACGTCGATCGGGCCGCGCCGCACCTGCTCGACCGGCGCGTCGAGCCGATCGCCCCAGAACCCCTGGCCGCACGCGATCCGCAGGGCCCGCTTCGGAGAGTCGGCGCCGTTCGGGGAATGTCGCGACATGCGCGCGAAGCTAGCGGCACCACCGAACCCCGTCCCCCCCGCCGACCGGAGGTCGCTCAAAACGGCTCAGATGCTAGGCGCGCGACGAGGCTCTTCCGAGGCGTGGTGGATTCCCACGCCGCAGGAAGAACGAGGAGCGGAACGCAGCAGATGAGCCGTTTTCAGCGACCGACCTACAAAGAGGCGTACCAGTCGTAGCCCTTGTCCTCCCAATACCCTCCCGTCGACTCCGGCACGAAGCGGATGTCGGTCAGGTACTTCACGCTCTTGTAGCCGTACTTGAGGTTCGAGTACAGGCGCGCCGGCGCGCCGTGGCCGGGGGTCAGCCACGAGCCGTTGAGCCCGATCGCGATCAGGGTCTGCGGGTGGAGCGCGCTCTCGCGGTCCCAGCTCGACCAGTAGCCCGCGTCGAACGAGCGGAAGTCGACGAAGCCCGCCGCGGGGTCGGCGCCGGCCACGCGCGCGATCTCCGCGAGCCGCACGCCGGTCCACGACGCCACGGACGTCCAGCCCTCGATGCAGTAGTGGCGCAGGCGAAGGGTGACGCGCGGCAACGCGGCGAGGTCGGAGAGCGTGAGCGAGAGCGGGCGCCGCACCATGCCCGACACCTCGAGCCGCCATACCGCGGGATCGACCCGCGGCATCATCGGGCTGATGAAGTACTGCGGGAACGAGGCGCTCTCGCTGCCCGCGGCCTCGATCCGCGCGTGCGGCCCCCCAGGCGGCGCGAGCGCCTGCTGGAGCCAGCGGTTGGGGCGATCCCAGGCGCGCAGCAGCGGCCACAGCGGCCCCCCATCCCAGCCGCACGCGGCCACCAGTCCGGCCGCTCCGAGCGCCGCCCGTTTCAGGAATTCACGCCGGTCCGGCATCTTCCTCACCACGATCGTGTTCGAATGTCGCCCGGCCCCGGAACGCAGTCTAGGCGTTCGCGAACCGCCGTGGCAAAGGCCGGATGTTGCGTCTCCGGAGCGCGCCACGCTACACTCGAAACGGAAAGGAGGCGCGATGAAAAACCGCCACGCGCGGCTCACGCGACCCCTCGTACGCGAGAACGGCCAGCTCCGGCCGGCCTCGTGGGACGAGGCGATCGGCAGAGCCGCCGACGGGTTCCGGCGGGTGACGGACGAGCACGGACCGAACTCCTTCGCCCTGTTGAGCTGCTCGAAGACGACCAACGAGCTCAACTATCTGACGCAGAAGTTCGCTCGGACCGTCATCGGCTCGAACAACGTCGACAGCTGCAACCGCACCTGACACGCTCCCAGCGTCGTCGGTCTGGCGACGGTATTCGGAGCGGGGGGCGGAACGAGCTCCTATCGGGAGATCGAGGAGACGGACGTCATCCTCCTGTGGGGATCGAACGCCCGGGAGACGCATCCGATCTTCTTCCATCATCTCCTGAAAGGGGTTCGGAACGGGGCCGAGCTGTTCGTCATCGATCCCCGGCGCACGACTTCCGCGCAATGGGCCCACCACTGGCTCGGGATCGACGTCGGATCGGACATCGCGCTCGCCAACGCGGTCGGCCGGGAGATCCTGGACGCCGGCCTCGAGGATCGGACCTTCATCGAGCGCGCGACCAGCGGGTTCGACGAGTACCGCGAATCGGTCGAGCCGTGGACGCTCGAGCGCGGCGCGGCGGTGACCGGCGTCGCGCCGGAGGAGATCCGCCGGCTCGCCCATGCCTATGCGCGGGCCGGCCGGGCGCAGCTCTGCTGGACCCTTGGGATCACGGAGCATCACAACGCCGCCGACAACGTATTCGCCCTGATCAATCTCGCGCTCCTCACCGGACATGTCGGTCGCTATGGGTCCGGCGTCTGTCCGCTGCGCGGCCAGAACAACGTGCAGGGAGGAGGCGACATGGGCGCCATCCCCAACAAGCTGCCCGGATTCCAGGACGTGGAGTCCGCCGCGGCGCGGGCCAAGTTCGAGCGGGCCTGGGGCGTGAAGATCCCGGCCCGCAGGGGGTGGCACATCAGCGAGATGTTCGAGGCGATGGAGGAGGGGAAGCTCAGGACCCTGTTCGTCGTCGGGGAGAACCCGGCGCAGTCCGAGGCCGACGCCACGAGGACGCGGCATCTCCTGGAGGGCCTCGATCACATCGTGGTCCAGGACATCTTCGCCACGAAGACCGCCGAGATGGCCGACGTCGTGCTCCCGGCGGCGGCCGGATGGGCCGAGACGGAAGGCACGGTGACGAGCAGCGAGCGGCGGGTGCAGCGCGTGCGGAAGGCGCTCGAGCCGCCGGGCGAAGCTCGCGACGACATCCTCATCCTCGCCGCCCTCGCGCGGCGTCTCGGCCACGATTGGGGCGAGCCGACCGCGGAGGACGTGTGGAACGAGCTCCGGTCGCTGTCGCCGATCCACGCCGGGATGCGCTACGACCGGCTCGAAGAGATGGGCGGAATTCAGTGGCCGTGCCCCGACGAGAACCACCCCGGAACGCTGTTCCTGCACGAGCGCCTTTGGAAGGAGCCGCGCGAAGGTCCGCCGGCGCCCTTCTTCGCGGTCGAGTACGAGCCGCCGGTCGACGAGCTGACGGAGGAGTATCCGATCCGGCTCACGACCGGACGCTGTCTCGATTCCTACAACACGGGCGTCCAGAGCGGCGGCTACACGGCCCCCATGCGGCGCGGGGGATGCGTGGAGCTCTCCCCGGAGGACGCGGAGGCGCTCGGCGTCGCGCCCGGCGGACGCGTGCGCGTGACGTCGAGACGGGGCTCGGTCGAGGGACCGGTGTGGATCGATCCGGGCCTCCGGCCGGGCCTGGCGTTCATGACGCTCCACTTCCCCGACGAGGTCGACACGAACCTGCTGACGATCGACGCGTGGGACCCCAAGTCGGGAACCGCCGAATTCAAGGCCAGCGCGGTCCGGATCGAGAAGCTCGAGCCGGCGCTCGCCCGCTGAGGAGCGCGCGGTGGACCTGAAGCTCATGGCGGCCGCGCCCGACGCGGCCGAGCGCGAGACCGTCGATACCTTCCTCGCCGCACTCCCCGCGAGCGAGGGGCCCCCGGCGCGCAGCCTCCTCCTCCCCGCTCTACACGGCCTCGTCGACGCGATCGGCTGGATCAGCGAGGGCGGACTCAACTACATCTGCGAGCGCTTCGAGATCCCGCCCGCGGAGGCGTACGGAGTGGCGAGCTTCTACGCGCTCCTCTCCACGGTGCC
>DASSBK010000317.1:0-2668 GCA_035698825.1 Gemmatimonadota bacterium | reverse complement strand
ATCGATGGGTTCCATCACGCGACGCGAATTCCTCGCTGCCGGTGCGGTGGCCGGCGTCACCGCCGGTGCGGTCGGACCGACTGCCGCGGCGCGGGCCGCCTGGCGCCCCGTCCGGCGCGCGGTGCGACGGCAGGCCAGACCGGTCGTCGTTGCGAGCAGCAATGGCCAGGCCGCGGTGGCCAGGGCGCTGGAGATGATCGAGGGCGGCAGCGATCCGCTGGACGCCGTCATCGCGGGCGTGAACCTGGTCGAGGAGGACCCCGCAGACTACACGGTCGGGTACGGCGGGCTGCCGAACGCGCTCGGCGTCGTGCAACTGGATTCGTGCTGCATGCACGGACCCACCCACCGCGCGGGGGCGGTCGGCGCGCTCGAAGGCTTCAAATACCCCTCGCGCGTGGCGCGGCTGGTCATGGAGTCGACCGATCACGTGCTGCTGGTGGGCGCGGGCGCCCGGCAGTTTGCGCTCGAGAACGGGTTCGTCGAGGAGAACCTGCTGACGGATACCTCGAGACAGATCTGGCTCTACTGGCGCGGAGCGCTCGCCGACCACGACGACTATCTGCCCCCCGACGTCTCGGATTTCACTCCGGAGGCGCAACGCATCATCGCGGACAACCCCGAGCTCTTCTACCCGGAGCAGAAACGCCCCACGGGAACGATCAATTGCTGCGCCGTCGACGCCGCCGGGAACATCTCCGGCGTGACGACGACATCGGGGTTGTTCTTCAAAATCCCCGGGCGCGTCGGAGACTCGCCGATCATCGGCGCCGGCCTCTACGTAGACAACGACGTGGGCGCGGCGGGCTCGACGGGTCGCGGCGAGGCGAATCTCCTGAACCTGACCTCTTTCCTGATCGTCGAGGAGATGCGGCGGGGGCTCTCGCCCACCGAGGCCTGCCTCGCGGGATGCCGGAGGATCGCGGAAAACAACGTGGAAGAGCGGCTGCAGAGACCGGACGGTCGGCCCGATTTCAACGTCTCGTTCTACGCGCTCAACAAGGACGGTGAGTACGGCTCGGCGTCGATCTACGGTCCGGGGGGCTTCTCCGTTGCAGGCGCGGGCGGGCCTGCGCGGCGGGAGGATCGCTCGATCCTCTTCCCCGAAGCTTAGCCGTCCGGGCTACTTGCAGGTCACGCTCGAATGATCCACCACCGCAGTGAGCTCGCCACGAGCATTGATCGTGCTGTGCACGACCTCGGCTATGGTGAAGTTGTTCCCCGGCCCCTGTCCGACGATGTGGAAGTTGTTTACGAACGTCGAAGACGCTTGACCGTTGACCAACGAGCCGCCGAAGGTCTCCTGAGTGACTCCGGTCCCGCGGTATTTGTCACCCGTGGTGAGGCCCACGCCCCGAACGCCCTGCGGCTGGGTATGGACCTTCACCTTGAACCTGTTCCCGTTGATCGTGACGTGAAACAGATCGTGGACGTTTCCGCTCAACGCTACGATCTCTCCGGTCCCGCCGTTTGCGCACGGCACGAAGGTTTCTATGTCGACGGGGAAGATGACGTTCGTGGTCGTGACATCCGCGGCGGCACGCATGAGGCCCCGCGGACCGAGAGGTCCCTCGGAGACATCCGTGCAGGCACCGAGAGAAACAGCGAAGATTGCGAAAAACCCGACACTTCTATGCATGATCGCCGCCTTTCGCGAAGGTTCTGCATCCTATGGAGAGAAGCGCGAGCGGTCAAGCGTTTCGGCGCAGGATCCAGATCGACGTCAGGAACAGAAGCGTGGTGATGGCGGCCGAGACCAGGCAGAAACGGCACCAGGCATGGAGCTGGAAGGCCTGGATCCCGAACAGGACGGCGCTGACCGCGAACGCGAGCCCGGTGAGTCCCGCGAGCGCCCCCGCGGTCGTCCGGGACCACGACGCCGCCGGTGTCCAGGCGAGCAGGCTGGCCAGCGCGTAATACACTGCGCCGATCAGCGCGATCGGAACGGGGCCGAGGGTCGCGAACCCGCTCGACAGCACGGTCTCGCACCCACCCGACGCGCCGCAGAACACGGAAGATCCTGCGTAATGGGCAGCGGTGAGATAGGCGGCGTCGGCGAAGCCGACGAGCGCGAGAGCGCGCGCGATCCAGATCCCGGGAGACATGAGGAGCGCGGAAGGTAGCCGACGCATGGTCGACCAGCACGAGGCCAGGCCTCGACCCCCCCCCCGCGCGCGCGTCCGGTGGAAAAGCGCCGGACGGGCCGTGCCTGCGCCGCGACGAGTGGAACCCGCGACCCGGCGAGAGGTGCCCGCGGAAGCGCCGGCGGACCGGCCGGTGGGCGGCTCGCGCTCGCTCGAGGCCGCGCTTCTGGAGACCGCGCTGCGGGACCCGGACCGCCTGGCGACGATCGACCCCGACGGCGCCCGGTCGTACGCGGAGATCGCCGCGGGCGCTGTTTCGGTCGCCCGGTTCCTCGCGTCCGATGCCGGCCTCCGGCCGGGCGATCCCGTGGCGCTCCTCCTCGACTCGACTCCGGCCTACGCGGCCGCGTTCCACGGCGTGCTCCTGGCCGGCGGCGTGGCTGTGCCGATTCCCCCTGCCCTTCCGGCCGAGCGGATCGACGAGCTGATCGCGTGGACCGAGTGCCGGGTCGTCCTCGAAGGCACCTCCGGCGGTGGAGAGTCCGGTCCGACGCTCGATCTCGAAACGCGACTTCGCGACGACC
>DASSBK010000316.1:0-18082 GCA_035698825.1 Gemmatimonadota bacterium | reverse complement strand
AGGCCTCCCCATCGATCCCTGTATTCGACGAACCTCGCGTGGGGGTCGAAGGGCGAGATCCGCATGCCGTAGGGATCCTCCTCGTGGGCCGGGCGGCGCCACCACTCGGGCTTGATCCTGACGTACATCGAAGCCGCGGTGACGACCGGATGGCGGTGGAGGTGAAGGAGCCGGAGCCGCGCTCCGAGCAGGCGGTGAAAGACCGGCGCCAGATGCGAGATCGTGTTCCCGAAGATCAAGACCGGCTTTCGGTCGGAGGAGCGAACGACGTCCCGCACGAGTCCGCCGATCGCGGGGTCTCCGAGGGCGATCTCCTGGCGCTCGGCGTCGAAGCAGCGGAACAGGTGGCGCGGCCGCGCCGCGTGGGTCAGCGGCTCGTGCTCACTCCGCACGCGGTCACCCCAGCCCGAGCGAAAGCTCGTCGTCAGCAGCGTCGTGCCCGAGCGATCCGTCGTCAGGGTGAGGAGGACCGGGTGCGGAATAGCGATTTCCCGGCGCTAGCGTCCCGGACCGGACGGGCCCGGCATTAGAACCCGACGAGTCGCAGGATGTCCGCGGTGAAGGCCCAGGCCATCAGCAGGACCAGGAACGCCAGACCCACCTGGGAGAGGCGCATCTTCTGGGTCGCCGACAGCGGCCGCCGGCGCAGCGCCTCGATGCCGAGGAAGAGGATGTGGCCGCCGTCCAGGACCGGAATCGGCAGCAGGTTGAGGATGGCGAGGTTGATCGAGAACAAGGCCACCCAGCCGAGCAGGCTGCTCATGCCCTGGCGCGCGAAGTGTCCGGTCAGCTGCCCGATCGCCACCGGCCCGCCGACCGCTTTCAGGCTCACCCCGCCCGTCGCGATGTCCTGCAGTCCGCTCAGGATGAGCATCGAGGCGCGACCGGCGGCCTTCGAGCCGGTAACGACGGACTCGATGGGGCCCAGGCGGATGCGCTCGATCTTCGCGCCGACGCCGAGCACTCCGACGTCGACGAACTTGCCATCCGTCGGGCGCGGGGCCTTCTCGACTCCGGTCTCGACGGTGAGCGTCAGCTGGCGGGGCGCACCGTCGACGGTGCGCTCGACCACGACCGGCAGGATCTGGTCGGGGCGCGTCTGAACGACCTCGGACACCCGATCGAACGACGGGGTCTCGATACCGTCGATCGACACGATCCGGTCGCCGGGCTGGATTCCCCCGCGCGCGGCGGGGCTGTCCTCCTGCACGTCGTCGATCACCGCCGAAACCAGCGGGATCAGCGCGCCGACGACTTCCTCGCGATCCGCGCCGCTCGTCACCGGAAGACTCACGGTCCTGCCCGAGCCGAGCTCGAACTCGAGCTCGCCGTCCTCGGCCCCGAGCACGGCGTCGGTCAGCTGCTGCCAGTTCGATACGCCGCGCCCCTCGACCGCGGCGACCGTCTCTCCGCGAAGAGCCGCGAGCTCGGGATGCGCGGCAACGATGGTGGAATCGACGCCCGCCACCGCAGTGCCGTCCACCGTCGGAATGCCGTCGTGCCACGCGAGCGAGACGTAGATCGCCCATCCGAGAATGAAATTCATGATCACGCCGGCGGAGAGGATCAGCAGGCGCCACGGAAGGCTCTTGTTCTCGAACCTCTTCTCGGGCGGAGCCGAGGCTTCCAGATCCGACTCCCCGCCCTCCAGGCCCTCGAACGCCTCCTCGCCCTCCATGCCGGTCATCTTGACGTATCCGCCGAATGGGATGGCCGAGATGCAGTAGTCGGTCTCGCCGATCTTCACTCCGACGACGCGTGGACCGAGACCGATCGAGAAGCGCGGAACTCCCACGCCGGCCCACTTCGCGGTCAGGAAGTGACCGAGCTCGTGGACGAGCACGAGGACTCCGAGGACGATGATGGTGAGGATCAGCGTCTGCATCTGTGGTTCGGTCTACACCGCTTTCCCGGTTCGGGTCCGATTTTGCGTTACCGGCCGCGACCACGTAGGATTGGGCCGCCCATCCGGCCCATCGTGAGCCGCCTTCTCAGCATACTGCGATCCCACGCCCGGACCCCGCTCTCCGTTCCCCGGAACGTGATCTGGAGGCTGCCTCGTACGACGAGCGAGGCGCGCACGATCTTCGTGTTCGGCGCTCCGCGCAGCGGAACCTCCCTGGTACAGAGCGTCCTGGCGGCGCACAGCGGGCTGTTCTCGATACCCGGTGAGACGGGGATCTTCTCGAGCCAGAATATATTCGGACGTCGTCATTTTGGCCTGTCGTGGGCGGAGAACCAGGCCCTGTTCCGTGAGTCGCGCGACGTGGTCGACTTCTTCGATCGGGGAGTTCGCCTCCTCGAGTCGCGATCGGCGGGCCGGAGGTTCGTCGAGAAGACTCCCCAGCACGTCCTGCGTCTCCCGTTCCTGATCCGGCGCTTCCCCAAGGCACGGTTCGTCCACGTCGTGCGCGACGGACGCGACTGCTTCGTGTCGGCGAAGTCCCATGCCGGGATCCCGCAGGCCTCGTCGGCCCGGGGGTTCGCCGGCTATTGGAAACGGTGTGTCGATGCGCCGCTGCGGGTGGAGCCCGACGCACGGCTCGTCCGGGTCCGCTACGAGGACTTCGTCCGGGCCGCACCCGCCGAGCTCGAGAGGGTGATGCGATTCCTCGAGCTCGAGATCGAGGACCGGCAGCTGGACCCGGCCGAGTTCGGGAGCCACGCGCGCGCCGAGCGCCGGCAGTTCCGTCTCCTGCGGTCGCCGATCTCCGATCACCGTGTGGGACGCTGGCGCGCGGAACTCGCCGCCGCCGAGCGCCGCGACTTCGAGCGCGTGGCCGGCGAAGCGCTGGCGGCCTACGGCTACCTGGACGAGGACGCGGGCTGAGCCGCCAGCGCTTCGGCGCGCGCCCAGCGGTCGACTTCCATGAGCATGGCCAGCGAGTCGGCGGCGCGCGGCTCGTGCGCGTCTAGGACACGGGCGCACAGAGCAGGGATGTCGAGAAAGCCGATCCTCCCGTCGAGGAACAGGGCTACCGCCACCTCGTTCGCGGCGTTGAACACGGCGGGCGCCGTGCCTCCGGCTTCGCCCGCCGCGCGCGCGATCGCCAGCGCGGGAAATCGCTCGAGATCGGGAGACTCGAACGTCAGCTCGCCCAGATCGGCGAGGTCGGGCCCTGGCTCTTCCGCGCGCTCCGGCCAGGCGAGCGCGGAGCGGATGGGGAGCTTCATGTCCGGTTTGCCGAGCTCGGCGAACAGTGTCCCGTCCTTCCACTCGACCAGCCCGTGCACGATCGACTGCGGGTGGACCGTCACGTCGATGCGGTCGTACGGCAGGCCGAAGAGATGATGGGCTTCGATGATCTCGAGGCCCTTGTTGGCTAGCGTAGCCGAGTCGATCGTGATCTTGGGACCCATGTCCCAGGTCGGATGGGAGAGCGCCTCCGCGGCGGTGACGGCCGCCAGTCTGTCCGCCGGCGTCCGCCGGAACGGACCGCCGCTCGCCGTCAGCACGATCCGGCGCACCTCGTCGCTCCGCCGCCGCTCGAGGAGCTGCCAGATCGCGTTGTGCTCGCTGTCCACGGGCAGGACCCGGCCGCTCGCCAGCATGTCTCCGCCGGCCGCGGCCTCCACGAGCTCGCCGCCCACGACCAGCGACTCCTTGTTGGCCAGCGCCACGCGCTTCCCCGCGCCGAGAGCGGCGAGCGTCGCCTCCAGACCCGCGGCTCCCACGATTCCGTTCAGGACGACGTCGACGCCATCCATCGCGGCCAGCTCGGCGACCCCCGCGCCGCCCCCCAGGACCGCGATGCCGTCGGGAAACGCGGCGGCGGCCCTGGCCTCTCGCCACGCGCCCTCGTCCGCGACCGCGACCGCGCGCGGCCGCCAGCGGGCCGCGAGTGCGGCCAGCTCCCGCCAGCCCCGGTTGCAGGACAGCCCCACCACTTCGACCCGGTCGCCGAGCTCGGCCGCCACCTCCAGCGCGCTCGCGCCGATCGAACCCGTCGCTCCGAGGATCACGAGCGGGCCCGGCGTCCTGCCCGTCACAGGACCACGATCCGCAGGTAGTACCAGACCGCCGGAGCCACCGCCATCAGGCTGTCGAAGCGGTCGAGGACGCCGCCGTGCCCGGGGATCAGGTCGCTGGCGTCCTTCACCCCCGCGTCGCGCTTGAACGCCGACTCGACCAGGTCCCCGACCGGTCCCGCCACCGAGACCAGCGCGCCGATCGCCAGCGCGTCCGCGGGCGTCAGGAGCGGCATCCTGCTCCCTGCCGCCAGGACCACTCCGACGGCGAGCAGCACCGTCACGACGAGCGCGCCGGCCGCCCCCTCGATCGTCTTTCCGGGACTGACCCGCGGGATCAGCTTGTGCCTGCCCCATCGGCGGCCGATCGCGAATGCCGCCGAATCGTTCAGCCAGGCGAGCACGACCGTCAGGCCGACGAGGACGGCTCCCCACCAGTACGGCATTCCGGGAACCACGCGGCTGATCTCGCGGATGAGGACGAAGTGGCCGAACAGCACTCCGACGTACGCCGCGCCGTAGACGGTGATCGAGACGCTTGCCAGCGCCTCGTCCGAGCCCCCGTCGAGAAGCTGAGCCAGCGCCACGCCGATGACGCCGAGCGCGAGGAGGCCGGGACCGGTGAGCGAGCTGGCGGGCGCCAGATAGAAGAGGACGGGGAACAGGAGGGCGAGGCCGATGCCCGGAACGGTACGCGGGCGGGGTCGCTTCATGGCGGCGAGGCGGTAGAACTCCCAGGCCCCCAGGCCGACCAGCGCGACGACCGCGACCAGGAACACCACGCCGCCGAGCGCGACCGCCGCCAGGAACAGCGGACCCAGCACGATCGCCGTCAGGAGCCGCCTGCGGAGATCCTGGCGGCCGGGGCTCGGCGCGAGCCCCGCACCGACGCTCACGCCATCACCCGTCCGAAGCGCCGCTCGCGCGACTGGTAGTCCTCGATCGCCTCGAAGAACGCCTCGCGACCGAAGTCCGGCCAGAGCGTTTCGGTCACGTAGAGCTCGGCGTAGGCGATCTGCCACAGCAGGAAGTTGGAGATCCGCATCTCGCCGCTGGTGCGAACCAGAAGGTCGGGGTCCGGCAGATCCGGGCTGTAGAGGAAGGCCGCGAACGCGGCTTCGTCGAGCGCGCGCGGATCGAGATCGCCCGCGGCCGCCGCCCGGGCGATCCGCCGCGCGGCATCCACGATCTCTGCCCGACCGCCGTATGACAGCGCGAGCGTGACGCGGAGCCGATCGCAGTGCGCGGTGGCTTCGATCAGGCGGTCGAGCTCGGCGCGCGCCGCGCCCCCGAGCTGCTCGAGCTCGCCGATCGCCTCGATCCGGGCGCCCCGCTGGATCAGCTCCTCGCGCTCCGATTTCATGTAGCGGCGGAGCAGGCCCATGAGCGCATCCACTTCCGCCGGCGGCCGCTTCCAGTTCTCCTTCGAGAACGCGTACAGCGTCAGGGCCTCGATCCCCAAGTCCCCGGCCGCCTCGATCACTGCGCGCACGGACTTCATCCCGGCGCGGTGGCCGAAGATCCTGGGCTGTCCCCGCCGCTCCGCCCAGCGACCGTTTCCGTCCATGATCACGGCTACATGGCGCGGCAGGTTCCCGTGCGCCTGGATCGCTCGCGCCCTCTCCTCCAGCGGATTCATCGGTCCGGCGGGCTCATGCTCGGCGCGGAGGCCTCAGACCTCCATCACCTCCTGCTCCTTGCGCTCCAGCATCTGATCGATGGCCGCGATATGCTTGTCGGTCAGATCCTGGATCTCCTTCAGCAGTCGATGCATGTCGTCCTCGCTGACATCGCCGTCCTTCTGCTGCTGCTGGACGCGCTTGTTGGCCTCGTGCCGGATGTTGCGGATCGCCACACGACCCTCCTCGGCGATCTTGTGCGTCAACCGGACCAGCTCCTTGCGCCGCTCCTCTGTGAGAGGGGGAATCGGGATGCGGATGATCTTGCCGTCGTTGTTCGGAACGAGCCCCAGATCGCTGGCCATGATCGCCTTCTCTATGGCCGCCAGCTGGCTGGGGTCGTACGGCTGGATGACGATCAACCTGGGCTCGGGCGCTCCGATCGTCGCCATCTGATTGAGCGGCATCTGCTGGCCGTAGGCATCCACCTTGATCAGGTCGAGGAGCGCCGGGGAGGCCTTCCCGGTCCGCACGGTGGCGAACTCGTTGCGGATCGCCTCGACCGATTTGTCCATGTGAGCGCTGACGTCCTTCAACTCCATATCCCTCCCGTTAGCAGGACGTGGATACCGGCTCCGTCTTCATCATCCCCCCACGATGGAGCCGACGGATTCGCCGGCCAAGATCGCCCGCACCGCGCCTTGGCGGCGGATGTCGAACACCACGATCGGCAGGTCGTTCTCCTTGCACATGGAAACAGCGGTTGCATCCATGACGCGCAGATCGCGCTTGAGGATATCCATGTAGCTGATCTTCTCGATGAACTCCGCGTCGGGATCCAGGCGCGGGTCCGCGCTGTAGATCCCGTCCACCTTCGTCGCCTTGAGGATCGCGTCGGCGTCGATCTCGATGGCACGCAGGACGGCGGCGGTGTCGGTCGAGAAGTACGGGTTGCCCGTGCCGGCCGCGAAGAGGACCACGCGCCCCTTTTCGAGGTGCCTCACGGCGCGACGCCGGATGTACGGCTCGGCCACGGCGTCCATGCGAATCGCGGTAAGGACTCGCGTCTCGAGGCCCTTGCGCTCGAGCAGGTCCTGCATGGCGAGCGCGTTGATGACGGTCGACAGCATGCCCATGTAGTCGGCGGACACGCGATCCATCCCGCCTTCGCTGGCGGCGGTGCCCCGCACGATGTTCCCGCCGCCGATGACGAGCCCCAGCTGAACGCCGGTTTCGTGGATGGAGACGATCTCGCTGGTGAGCTCGTCGACGACGGGCGGGTCGATGCCGAAGCCGCGGCCTCCGGCGAGGGCCTCGCCGGAGAGCTTCAGCACGATGCGATCGTACCGCAGTGGCGTTCTACTCTCCGACCTCGAAGCGGGTGAAGCGGCGGACGAGGATGTTCTCGCCGAGTCGCTGGACGGCCTCGTTGACGACATCCGACACCTTCCGGTCGGGGTCCTTGATGTAGGCCTGATCGAGGAGGCAGACCTCCTGATACCACTTCTCGAGCTTCCCGGAGGCGATCTTCTCGACGATCTCCGCCGGTTTTCCCGATTCCTCCGCCTGCTGACGGTAAATCCCCATCTCCCGTTCGACCACCTCGGGATCGAGTCCCTGGCGGTCGACGGCAAGCGGCGCAGCCGCCGCGACCTGCATGGCCAGCGAGCGGGCGAGATCCCGGAAGTCGTCGGTCTTGGCGACGAAATCGGTCTCGCAGTCCACCTCGATCAGCACGCCGATCTTGCCGCCCAGGTGGATGTACGATTCCACGCGGCCTTCGCCGGTCTCGCGACCCGCCTTCTTGGCTGCCTTGGCCTGCCCCCGGGTGCGGAGGAGGTCGATGGCGGCCTCGAGGTCGCCGGCCGTCTCCTCGAGCGCCTTCTTGCACTCCATCATCCCAACGCCGGTCCGCTGGCGCAGCTCCTGAACCTGTGATGCCGTGATCGTAGCCATGCCTTATTCCTCTTCCCCTTCTCCCTCGTCCTGTTCGGGCAGCCGGGCGCGGATCTTCCGCTTGGGCTTCTCCCGGCGGACGGGCTTGTCGTCTTCGGCTTCCTGCTGCTCCGCCTTCACGGCGGCCTCTTCCTTCACGATCCGCTCGCGCGCGTCCGCGATCGCGTCCGCCACCTGGCTCGTGATCAGGCGCACCGACTTGATGGCGTCGTCATTGCCTGCGATCGGAACCGTGATGAGCTCGGGATCGGCATTCGTGTCCACGATGGCGATCAGCGGGATGCCGAGCTTGTTCGCCTCGTTGACGGCGATCCGCTCCTTCTTGGCATCCACGACGAAGACCGCGCCGGGGAGCTCTTCCATGTCGGCGATACCGCCGAGATTGCGCTGCAGCTTGTCGTACTCGCGCTCGATCTCGATGACTTCCTTCTTGGGAAGCAGGTCGAACGTCCCGTCCTCCCGCATCCGCTCGATCTCCTTGAGGCGCTTGAGCCCCCGCTTGATCGTCCGGAAATTCGTCAGCGTCCCTCCCAGCCACCGGTTGGTCACGTAGAACTGGCCGCTGCGCTCGGCCTCTTCCCGGACGACTTCCTTCAGCTGACGCTTGGTGCAGACGAACAGCACTTTCTTCCCCTGTCCGACCAGCTCCCCGACGAGCTCCTTCGCGCGCTCCAGCTGACGCAGGGTCTTGTTCAGATCGATGATGTAGATGCCGTTGCGCTCGGCGAAGATGAATTTGCGCATCTTGGGGTTCCAGCGACGGGTCTGATGCCCGAAGTGGACCCCCGCTTCCAGCAGAGCGCGCAGTTGGGCGGGTACCGCCATGGGTGTGTCTCCTTCCGAAGTTAGCCTCCACCGGCTTCGCCGAGCCGCGAATCCGTCCGTGGACGGACACCGCGCGGACTCTCCACCGATGTGTGAATTTGCTCCTCGGCCCCGAGTCCGGAGCGCGGAGCGCGTGCTGTCGGCCGCGCTATGCGCGGCCGAGTCCTACCGCTTCGAGAACTGGAAGCGCTTGCGAGCCTTCGGGCGGCCGTACTTCTTGCGCTCGACCATGCGCGGGTCCCGGGTCAGCAACCCCTCGGACTTGAGCGCGGCGCGATACGCATCGTCGGCCTCGACGAGCGCGCGCGCAACGCCGAGCTGGACCGCGCCGGCCTGACCCGTCGGGCCGCCGCCGGCGACGTTCACGTTCACGTCGAACTGGTTGTCGGTGCGCGTGACCTCGAACGGCTTCTGGCACTGCTGGGCGTGCAGGAGCCGCGGGAAGTACTCGGCCAGCGGGCGGCCGTTGATCTCCCAGGCGCCCTTGCCCGGTCGCAGGTACACGCGCGCGACCGAGGTCTTCCGCCGCCCGACGCCGTTGAACTGCTTCGCCATCCTGAATCCTCTCTCTTCGGTTACGTTGTGGCGGCTCCGGCCGGTTCCGCCACCTGGGACTGCGGCGGCCACGCCGAGAGATCGATCGAAATCGGCTGCTGGGCCCGATGCGGGTGCTCGGGGCCCGCGTACACGCGGAGCTTCCTGATCATCGCCCGGCCGAGCTTCCCCTTGGGCATCATCCCCCGGACCGCGAGCTCCACCACCCGCTCGGGATGGGTGTCGAGCATCCGCTGGATCGAGGTCTCCTTGAGCCCGCCCGGATACCCGGAGTGCCGGTAGTACCGCTTCTGGTCGATCTTCTTGCCCGTCAGCCGGATCTTCTCGGCGTTGATCACCAGGACGTGGTCCCCGGTGTCCAGGTACGGGGTGTAGATCGGCTTGTGCTTGCCGCGCAGGATCTGGGCGACGCGGCTGGCCAGTCGGCCGAGCGTCTGGTCCTCGGCATCGACCAGGTACCAGCGCCGGACGATCTGGTCCGGGGTCACCTGATGGGTCTTCATCGCATGTCTCCTCGTGGATCCATGGCCGCCCCGGGTGCAGATCGGCCCGAATGTGTCAGAGATACAGCATGGAAAGATACCCGGGGTGGGTCTCGAGGGTCAAGCCGCGGAATCAGGCCGCGCGCACGTCCGTGTGCCGGAAATCTTCTCCCACGTACAGCAGCTCCACGTCCGCCACGATGGCCGAGGCGTACGCCAGACAGTCGCCGAAATTCAGGCCGGCAGGATGGCGGCCGCGACCGAATCGATCGTAGGCGTCGACCGCCGTTCGCCAGTGCCGCTCCCCGAAGGGCACTTCGACCACCTGGAGCTCGTCCAGGAACCGCTCCACGATTCCGCGCCCGGAAGGACCCAGACGCGCGGTCAGGACGATCCCGGTCTCGACCAGGGTCGGAGTCCCGATCCCGGCAAGGGGCGAGTTCAGGATCTTGGCCACGAGGACATCGTACTGCGGCTCCCGGAAGACAATGGAGAGGACCGCCGAGCTGTCGAGGATCAATGCCCCTCGACCCCGAGCCCGAGAATCCGCTCGATCTCCTCGGCGGAAGGGGCCTTGCCCAGATCCTGGTCGGGAATCTGCGACCAGACCTCACGCTCGAGGAAGCGCTCGATATCCGCCGCGCGATCCGCGCGTCCCACCCGGAAGGCCAGCCGTCGCCGGCGTTCCAGCAGCGCCTGGCGCACCGCTTCGGTCTTGGATTCCCCGGTCATCTCGGCGACCTCGTCGATCAGGCGCTCGACCTCGGGGTTCTTGATGTTGAGTGGCATGGTGGAAAAAGTATACCATTCCACCATCCTATCCGTCAAGCAACCGCTGGGAAGAATTCCCCACGTGGTCAGGTGCCGGCGGGTTCTCGCAGGATCTGCAGGGAGTCCTCGTACGGAGGCTCGAGGAGGCCGGCGTCCGTCAGGAATCCGGTGACGTACCGGGCCGGCGTCACGTCGAAGGCGGGGCTGTACACCTTCACCCCGGCCGGGGCCGTGGCCGCGCCGAACCCGTGCGTGATCTCGGCCGGATCGCGCTCCTCGATCGGGATCCGGCTCCCGTCGGGGAGCGAGAAGTCGAACGTCGTGCGGGGGGCGGCGACGTAGAACGGGATCCCGTGCTCGCGCGCGAGGATCGCCACCCCGTAGGTCCCGATCTTATTGGCCGTGTCGCCGTTGGCCGCGATCCGGTCGGCGCCTACGATCACGAGGTCGATCTCGCCCTTCGCCATCGTCGCCGCCGTCATATCGTCGCAGATCAGCGTGACGTCGACACCGCTCTCCATCAACTCCCAGGCCGTCAGCCGGCTGCCCTGCATGAGGGGCCGCGTCTCGTCGGCGAAGACCCGCACGCGCTTGCCGTCCTCGTGCGCGACGTAAGCGCAGGCGAGCGCGGTGCCGTAGCCCGACGTGGCGAGACCGCCGGCGTTGCAGTGTGTCAGGATCCCCGCCCGGTCGCGGATGACGCCGCGGGCCGCCTCGCCGATCCGGCGGCACATCCGCTGGTCCTCCTCGAAGATCGCGAGCGCCTCCTGCTCGAGCCGCTCCCAGAGCGCTGCCGCCGCCATGTCGCGGTGCCGGCGCGCGACCTCCTTCATGCGCTCGACCGCCCACGACAGGTTGACGGCTGTGGGGCGGGCGGCGGCCAGCTCGGCCGCGTATTCCTCGAGCCGCGCGCGGAATCCGTCCTCCTCGTCCAGGTGCGGGCGGAGCGCTGCCACGAGGCCCATGGCGGCCGCGATGCCGATCGCGGGCGCGCCGCGGATCCGGAGCGTCCGGATCGCCTCGACCATCTCGGGCACCGTGCGGATCTCGATGTCGACGCGCTCGCCTGGGAGGCGCGTCTGGTCGATCATGCGCACGTGGTCGCCCTGCCAGGAGATCGTATCGATCGGCACGAGCCGAAAATCGGCTACTTGCGGGGCATTGTCACGCAGAACCGTCCACCAGCGCGAACCGGCCCGGGAACTCGTTGCGTTCTCGGCCACTTTTCATGAGGGTACGTGTCCCAGCTCTCTGTTGACCGTTTCGAGCTGGATGTAGATGACTAGGTCTGGCCTCGTCGACTCGCTCGTGCAACACGGCCAGCTCGGGGTTTTCGCTCTTCCCGACCTCGGGCGGGCTCTTGGGAGTCGCGAGCCCTGCTGGCGCGAGCGAACGCTCGATCATCGTCACTGGCCCTGGCGACCGACCGGTTTCGGCATCCGCGCGAGCGCGCGGCGTGCTTCCTGAATACGCGGTTGCAATTCAGGGTCGGCGTCCTGCCACGCCAGCAGCGCGTATTCGTATGACTGCCGGGCCTTTTCGTACTCCCACAAGCTCTCGTAGATTCTGGCGGACTCGTACTCACCCGACGGATCCCAGATGGACTGGTAGTATCGAAGCGCCTCGCGCGGTCGATCGAGCACCATCAGCAGCTCGCCCAGCCACTGGCGGACCATGAGATTGATCCTCCCGTTCACGGCAAACCCTCGCACACTCTGCTGTACGGCCTCTAGGCGCACGACAGCCTCTGCCGGCCGGCCACGCTTCCACAGCCCGTAGCCTTCCAGGGCCTGTGCTGCACCATCGAACAGCCGGGCAGCCACAGTGTCCCCGGCCGCCCGCCGTCGTCCCGCCTCCGATCGAACCTCACCGAGTACCGCCGCGTGCTCCCCCCACCGTCCCCGATCCGCCGCATACGCTCCGGCGATCAGGTATTCGGCCGCGCCCGCGGCGCTATCGATGGCGCTCAGGGCGAGCGCTTCGTCCAGCGTCCGGTCCGGCAGGTCCATCCCCGCCAGGTAGAGCCTGTACAGGCCCCCCGTTTTCGAACGCGGATGGAGGAGAGGATCGTATAACAAGGCCTCTGCGGCGTCGAACTGGCCCCGCTCGAGAAGATTCTCGAACTGCTCCATCAGCATCCACGAGGGCGCGTCCGGCCGCGCGCGCAGGATGCGAAACACTTCCGCCTGCACCGACTGGTTTCGGGGATGCCCGAGGCCGTTCATGGTCGCGATGACGAGCAGACTCGTGTCGACCGTGTCCATGGCGGACAGCGCCCGTCGGCGGCTCACCTGATCACCGAAGCTGAGGGCGAAGGCAAGTCGGAACGCACGGTCGTATTCGCTTCCCGGCGCGAGCCTGCCATGCCTCAAGATCAACGAGGCTGCGCGCGCGCTGTCGGCGTCGTCCAGCGCGTACCCCATGAGGTGCTCGTAGTAGGGAGCGAACGTTGGGTCCAGCTCGGTGGCCCGCGTGAAGGCCCGTACGGCCTCCTCTCGGTCGATGAGAAGCTGGTCCCCGAAATGCTCGGAGATCTCCCCCAGGATGTACCACGCTTCAGGATCGTCCGGATACCTCTGGATCGCCCGCCGGAGCGGCTCGATCCCGTTGAAGGATGCCCTCGCGGACGCGAGGCTCGCCCGCGCGAGCACGGCGAAGCGGGGGGGAAGCCGATCGGCGTGCTCCACGGCGCGTGCCAAGTATTCCCCGCATTCCGGGCCCATGCTCGTCCAGCCGCATGCGTCACTCATGCGGTAGAGCGCGAGGGCGAAGGTGGAGTCCGCTGCCACGGCGCGTTCAAATGCGGCGACCGCCGCCTCGAAGTCGGCGCGCCGATACCGGGCCTCGCCTTCCAGGTAGGCCTTAAGCGCGGCAAGGGAGTCCGTCGTGACGTTC
Source organism: Gemmatimonadota bacterium (assembly GCA_035698825.1). Lineage (GTDB taxonomy): Bacteria > Gemmatimonadota > Gemmatimonadetes > JACCXV01 > JAHWKZ01 > JAICNR01. The sequence goes on along the minus strand of DASSBK010000316.1, from coordinate 5,010 downwards.
GCGAGGTCCAGCGCCGGGATTACGCCTTCCTCCCCCTGCGGCAACGCGCGCACGATCTCGAGCGAAAGGCGGTCGACCAGCGCGAAGACGCTGTCCGGAGAACCCTGCGCCCGCGCTGATCCCAGGAGCTCTCCCGTTCGGGCGTCGTAGAGATCGGCGGCGAAGCGCACCTGCGGCCCAATGGCGACCGCGTTTCCGACCAGCGCATAGCGCGCCCCGGTCCGGCGGGCAACCCCGAGTGTCGTAGTCAGATCGGCCACTCCGGGCACCTCTTCGTGCCAGCGGGCCAGCACGGTGCGACTGGCGATCGGACGTAAGCCCGGCACCCCATCCAGGTTGACCGTGAGGAGATCGACCATCCCCTCGCGCCACGTCGCGAGGGAGGAATCGTTGACCGTGAACGGCATGATGGCGATCCCCGGCGCGGCATCGGCGGCGAGCACTTCCTCGGGAGTCAGAATCAGGTCGGCATCGCGCCGCACGACGTACAGTCCTGTGAGTAACGTGGCGGCCACGGCGCCCGCAATGAGCGTTCGCTGCCCGGTAGGCGTCCACCTCAGCCACCTGGGCAATGCTTCGCCGGCGTCCGTCGGCATGCTCGTGACCTCGAAGAGCCGCCACTCGCCCGGCACCCCCTTGAGCGCCCGCACCCCCCGACCGTCGAAGTCGAACTCTGAGCCCGCCAGGGCATCGTGCACCGACTGTGACACCAGGATTTCTCCCGGTCCGGCTTCGGAGGCGACCCGCGCGCCGATGTGCAGCGCCAACCCGGCCACCTCGCGGCCGCTACCCTCCACCTCACCCACGTGCAGTCCGGCGCGGACCTCCAGGCCCAGCTCATGCACGGCAGCGCGGATCGCTCCCGCGCAGGCGATGGCTCGCGCTGGGCGCTCGAAGACAGCCAGGAAGCTATCGCCGGCGGTGTTGATCTCGTGACCGCCGAAGCGCCGAAGCTGCTCGCGGACGAGACGGTCATGCTGCTGCCTCAGATTCCGCCACGCGACGTCACGGAGTTCGGCAGCGCGCTCGGTCGAGCCGACGATGTCGGTGAAGAGGATCGTGGCGAGTGAGCGTCGTGGCTCCATTACTCGCTCGCCCTAGGGAAGAAACTCTTTCGTGGTCTTACGACCATGGCAACTAAGATCCGGCTTGGACTGCCGGGCCGACTTTCCGCTCCTTACAGCTTCGGGTTCGTGTCGAGATCGCTCTGCGAGATCGGAAAGCTCTCGTCCCCGCCCGCCAGGAAGGGGTCGTTCGGGTTCCCTTCCGTGCCGATTCGAAGTTGGTCCCGATCACCATGACTTGCCTCGGCAAGGACTTCGCCGCCGATCCCGGTGACCATGCCCTAAAGCTGGTCCGAGTGATCCATGGCTGGATGATGTACATACACGTTGCGACGTAGGGCAGGGAGCGTTCGATCAAGGATGATGCACGTGCCATGTTTCGCTGTCAAGGCGGTCGCAACAAAGAATTTGTGAGGCGCGGTAGTGTTCCAAGCTCGAACAACAACCTCCAGCGGCACGTCCCAGGTCCTCACCTGGCCCATATCCGGCTCCTCGGCAACATCGACAGTGACAGCATGACGTGCCGCGCTTCGCGGGATCCGATCGCCCTCTTTTTCCCTAACTTTATTACGCGGTCGACCGTCTCGGCGTCGACGCCTGGCCATTCACGGGTGCCAGCCGCCCCGGGAATTCGTAGCGCCAGCCGATCTCCTCGAGCAGGGCGAGGACGCGGGTCACGGGAAGGCCCATGACGTTGAAGAAGCAGCCGCGCACCGATTCGACGAGCGCCGAGCCGTATCCCTGGATGCCGTACGCGCCGGCCTTGTCGAGTGGCTCGCCGGTCGCCACGTAGGCCGCGATCTCGGCCGGCTCGATCGGGCGGAAGCGAACGGCGGTGGTTTCGATTCCCGACGACTCGGCGCGTCCCTCGCTTCCCGGCCCTTCGATGGCGACCGCCGTGTGGACGAGGTGATCGCGGCCTGCGAGTCGGAAGAGCATGGTCCGCGCGTCGTGCTCGTCGCGCGGCTTGCCGAGGACCGCGCCGTCCAGGACGACGATCGTGTCGGCGGCCAGGACGATCGCCTCGGACCAACCGGAGGAGACAGCGGCGAGCTTCCGGTGCGCGAGCTCGGCGGCGAACTCGAGCGGCGGAACCGTTCCGTCCCAGGCCGGCTCCAGGTCGTCCGGCGGCGGCGCGACTTCGAACGCGAGCCCCAGGCGATCCAACAGCTCGCGCCGGCGCGGGCTGCTGGAAGCCAGGACGAGTGGGGGCGCTTCGGCCCGGCTCATCGCTCGAGCCAGAGCGTCACCGGCCCGTCGTTCACGAGCCCTACCTCCATGCGCGCCCCGAACTCGCCGGTCTCCACCCGGCCGGGCAGCTCCGCGGCGCACAGCGCGCAGAATTCGAGGTACAACGACTCCGCCTCCGGGAAAGGGGCGGCGGCGGTGAAGTCCGGCCGTCGACCCTTGCGGGCATCGCCGTAGAGCGTGAACTGGCTGACGACGAGGATCCCGCCCGCCGTCTCGCGGAGCGAGCGGTCGAACCCGCCGGGCCCCTCGCCCGCGAACACGCGAAGGTCGGCGATCTTGGCGGCCATCCACCGGAGATCCTCCGGTCCGTCGCCCGGGGCGAAGCCCGCCAGGGCCAAGAGACCCCGGCCGATCCTCCCCGTCTCGCGCCGGTCTCCCGACTCGTCGATGACGCTGACCCACGCCTCGCTGACCCGCTGGAGACAGACCCGCATCGCTCCCTTCCGTCTCAGCTCGCGTCCAGCATCCAGGCGAATCGTGTGCCGCGAAGATTGCGCTCCACTACGTCGAAGTTCCGCAGCATCTCGGGGATCGCGAACGGATTCGCGCGTGCGAGCGGAACCTCGACCTCGGCCGGTCTCTCCCCCAGGAGCGCGCAGAGCTTCCGGTATCCGATGCGTGGGTCGGGAAGCACGTCTTCCTCATAGGTGAGATACAGGCCTCCGCGAGCCGCCACCAGCCGGCGCGCCTCGGTGAATCCGCGCTCGAATTCCTCCAGCCACTCGACGAGCCGCATCCGGGTGGCGCCGAACTCCACGATCTCCGGATCGAACGTGAAGGTCTGGAGCGTGGGAGGGACACCGTGCGGCACGTGCCAATCCTCGCGCAACTCGCCCGCACGGCTCGAAAGCAGGACGCGGAGGTAGTTGCGCCGCTCCAGGAGCACCAACCGCGCGCCGAGGCCGGACATTACATCCACGAAGGCCTCCAGATCCATGTCCACGAGATCCGGCCGCAGGTGCTGCGCGCGCAGGAAATGGACGGAGAACACGTAGTGCCGGCGGCCCGCCCGCAGCATGTCCCGCCGGAGATACCGGAACGGGTCGGGCCGACGCGGACTCCCCTCGTAGACTCGTCCGTAGCGCAGGAACGCCTCGCCTCCGGAGAGCACACGCGGATGCGCGTTCAGCATCCGCATCAGGACCGTGGATCCGCAGCGACCGCAGTTGAGAATGACCGTGCCGGCGGGCTGCAGCGGTGAGAGAGCGACGTTCCAGGCGAGCTTCGCCGCAAACGGTATCCGCGTACGCCGAGCCCAGACCTTCCAGTGCGGCTCGACCTCCGTCGTCCCGCTCTGCGCTATTCGACCGTCACCGATTTCGCGAGGTTCCGCGGCTTGTCGACGTCGCAGCCGCGCAGGACCGCGATGTGGTAGGCCAGGAGCTGGAGCGGCACGACGCTCAGGATCGGGGTCAGCATGTCATCGGTCTCCGGCACTTCGATCACGTGATCGGCGAGCCGCGCGACGTCGCTGTCGCCGTCGTTCACGATCGCCAGCACGCGTCCTCTGCGCGCCTTCACTTCCTCGACGTTCGACAGGACCTTCGAATAGACCGAATCGCGCGTCGCGACGACCACGACCGGCATGTTCTGGTCGATCAGCGCGATCGGCCCGTGCTTCATCTCCGCGGCGGGATACCCCTCCGCGTGGATGTAGGAGATTTCCTTGAGCTTGAGCGCGCCTTCGAGCGCCACGGGGAAGTTGAGGCCGCGGCCGAGGTACAGGAAGTTCGTGGCCTCACAGTATTGCTCCGCGATCTCGCGGATCAGATCGTCCCGCTCGAGAACCTGCTGGAGCTGTTCGGGAAGCTGCCACATCGCCTCGGCGAGCTCGCGTCCGCGCTCCGCCGACAGATGCCGGCGGCGTCCGAGGAACATCGTCAGCAGGGCCAGCACCGTGATCTGGCAGGTGAACGCCTTCGTCGACGCGACGCCGATCTCGGGTCCCGCGTGGATGTAGATGCCGCCGTCGGTGGCGCGCGCGATCGACGACCCCACCACGTTGACGATCCCCAGCACGCGTCCGCCGCGCCGCTGCCCCTCGCGCACCGCGGCCAGCGTGTCCGCCGTCTCGCCGGACTGACTGATCGCGAACATCGCCGTGCGCTCGTCGATCACCGGATTGCGATAGCGGAACTCGCTCGCGTATTCGACCTCGGTCGGGATGCGGGTCGCGTCCTCCAGCAGGTACTCGCCGACCAGCGCCGCGTGCCAGGACGTGCCGCAGGCGGTGAGCACGATCCGGTCGAGCGCGCGCCAGCCGTCTTCGTCGATGTGGCTGAGCCCGCCCAGGACCGCGGTGCCCTCCGAGAGCTGGAGTCGCCCGCGCATGGCGTTGCGGATCGCCTCCGGCTGCTCGTAGATCTCCTTGAGCATGAAGTGCGGATAGCCGCCCTTCTCGATCTCCTTGAGATCCCACGAGATCTCGTCGATCGTCTTGTCGACGTGCGTGTTCTCGAGGTCGCGCATCAGGTAGCCGCTGCGGGACAGCGTCACCATCTCGCCGTCGTCGAGATAGATCACCCGGCGGGTATGTCCCACGATCGCCGCCGCGTCGCTCGCGACGAACAGCTCGCCGTCGTTGATCCCCACCAGAAGCGGACTGCCCATGCGGGCGGCGACGATCTCGTTGGGGCTGTCCTGCGAGAGGACGACGAGGCCGTAGGTGCCCTCGACGTGCCGCAGGCGGTGAGCA
>DASSBK010000315.1:0-16225 GCA_035698825.1 Gemmatimonadota bacterium | reverse complement strand
CGTGATGTGATGACAGAGCTCGCACATCCCGGAGTATCGATCCCGGAACGGGACCGATTCGAACTCGGGCAGCTGCCGGAGCGCGTCCCGCAGACCCCCCGGACCCTCCGTGCGGATCGTTTCGAGAATCGGATCGTCGCGGTGCCGAGCCAGCAGCTCGCCGAGCGGCGCTTCCGCGAGAGAGCCGATCGCGAGCGGATTGCCGACTGGGAGGAAGTACGACGGTCCGTTGCAGGCGGTTACCCGTCCATCGTCGGTCAGCGCCGGGATTCCGCACGCGCTGCAGAATCCCTCGACCTCCGAGCGCAGTGCGATTCCGGGCAGATGGCGGGCTGCGCCGACCGGCTGCACGTCGTAGAACCGGAGCCGTACGGCGGGCAGATCCGCGAACGGACCGATCAGGCTCTCTATCTCATCGTCCTCCGCCAACCGGGTGACGTTGACATTGATGAAGAATCCCAGCATCTCCGCGGCCCTGGCGATGTGGGCCACCGGCTCCGGTCCCTGGAAAGCGGCGTGAAAGCGGTCGTAGCTGACCGTGAGGGCTCCGAGACCGGCGTCGAGCAGAGCGGCCAGCGTGCGATGAGCGCGCTCCGGATTGCGGCTCCAGAAACCGTTCGTCGTCAACCGGGTGGCGATCCCGAGCCGGCGACATTCGCGGATCACCGCCAGCGCCACGCGCTCGCGCAGCATGGGCTCGCCTCCAGTGACGTTGATCGATCGCACGCCGGCGGCCGCGGCATCCCGCACGGCCTCCAACAGGTCCTCCAGCGAGGGCTCCTTCTCCCCTGCCTTCGGACCGCTCTCCACGCTGCAGTGCGCGCATGCCATGTTGCAGCGTCGGGTGATCATGATCGCGAGGGCGCTCACTTCGCTGCGGCCTCCTCGACGCGCTCGATCATCGTCGCGATATCACCGCGCCCCAGATCGAACACCGGAACCCGGTCGGCGAGGGGCTGGAGCGCCTCGAGCGCCGAGGCGATGCCCGCCAGGCAGCGATTGGAGTACGGGGCGAGAGCGAGGAGCGCGCGTCCGGGATCGAGCCGGTGGAGCCGCGCGGGAGCGACGGTCGAGGCGCGCCGCGCGAGGAAGAACACGGCGACGGGCTCGACGCTCGCCGGCGCCTTACCGAGCCAGAACTCGGAGGGGTGGAACAGGACTCCGTTTCGCGTGGATGTGGTGCCGGGAAGGTCCCGGATCCGGTCCCACGTCCCGGCTCCGAGAAGCTCGCGGCTCGTCGCGCGGAGCGCGACCCGCCGTGGGATTCCGCGCGCGCGGGGGCCGTCCTCGATCTGCGCCGTGTCGTCGGAATGGATCCGCCACCCGGCGCCGAGGAGGGCGCACGCGAGCGTCGACTTCCCGGATTCCTTGGGGCCCACGAGGAGGATCCCGCGCCCAGCGCGTGACAGGAGCGCGGCGTGGAGCGAGACCACACCGGTATCGGGCGCGACGAGCTCGGCGATCGCGGCGTACTCGACCGCGGCGAGCGCGAAGTCCATAGACTCCGCGACCGTCGCTTCGCCGTTCCCGTTCCGCTCCACGCGCCAGAGCTGCCGTCCGGACCCGCCGTCCGCTTCGACCCGGAACCGGACGCGCCGCGAACCGCCGCCGGTCGAGCCGTTCAGCCAGGGACCGAAGACGACGCGCGCCCGATCGAGGACAGCCGGATTGGAAGACACCAGCTCGAAGGAGAGCGGACCCGCGTTCCACCCCAGGTCGGCGAAGGGGGTGTCCCGGGGCCTGGCCTCGACGCGGACCGAGCTCACGCGACCGGCTGGAGCACGCTCTCGCCGAGAAGGCGGTCCACGAACGCAGCCACGTCGGCGCGCGCGCGATCGGCGGACAGGTCCGGGAACAGCTCGACCAGGAGGGCGACCAGCTCGGACGGTCTCCGCGGAGACTCGAGCGCCTCCCACAGGAGCGCCCCCGTCGGATTCAGGACGATGGCCTTGCCGTGGTCCCCGTGATACAGGACCGCGCGGTCGTGGACCGCGCTCGACCACACCCCTCCTGTCCGGCGCAGGGAACCCTCGAGCCTCCCCGGCCGGTCCGGCTCCATGCTAGCCCGGTGTGTCCGAGATCGGGTTGAGCGTCCCCGCATAGTGGACCTCGCGCGCGATCTCGTCCGCGCCGATTACCTCTTCCACCTGGGGCGGGTCGTACTCCGGCGTCTTCGGAGCCGGTGCGGGCTCGTTCAGTTTTGCGTTCTCCAAGCTTCCTCCCCGTGGATGGGGTCCGAGGGTTCCGTGTGTCATCCGGTGATCGGCTCGCTCCCCGTCGGAACGCCAGCGTAATGGACCTCGCGTGCCAGCTCGTCGGCTGTCAGCACGTCCTCGACCTTCGGCGGGTCGTATTCGGGTCGCTCCAGAGCCGCGGCAGGATCTTTGCGAGTCTGGTTCTCCATGCCACCTCCTCGTGGATGGGGTCCGAGGGTTCCGTGTGTCATCCGATGGGCTCGCTAATCGTCGTGACGCCCGCGTAATGGACCTCGCGCGCCAGCTCGTCGGCCGACAGCACGTCTTCGACCTGCGGCGGCTCGTACGCGGGCCGCTTCGGGGCAGGGGCGGATTCGTCGCGAAGCTCGTCTTCCATGGCCTCCTCCGAGATAGGGTCTGCCCATTTAACCACGATTCTCGTGGCGCTGTCTATGAACTCGTACGGAATTCATCCTTCGGGGGCTTAGCCCTGGAAGAGCTCCGGCTGGTCTCCCCCGGGGACCTCGGGGGGCCGCCCCGGAAGCCCCAGGTGGGTATACGCCCGGGCGGTCGCGACCCGCCCGCGCTGCGTCCGGTGGAGGAAGCCGCTCTGGATGAGGAACGGCTCATGGACCTCCTCCAGCGTATCCGCGTCCTCGCCCACCGCCACGGCCAGCGAGCCCACTCCGACCGGACCGCCACCGAACTTCTCGATGAGCGCGGTCAGGATGCGGGTGTCCATCTCGTCGAGGCCGAGCTCGTCGACCTCGAGGGCGCGGAGCGCGTCACGGGCGAGCGCGCCCGTGATCCTTCCCTTGTCCTTCACCTGCGCGTAGTCCCGCGCCCACTTGAGCAACCGATTCGCGACGCGCGCGGTCCCGCGCGAACGCCGAGCGATCTCCTCCACGGCGTCGCCCTCGATCTCCACCGAAAGGATGCGCGCAGAACGCCGGACGATCTCCGCGAGCTCGTCGGAGGAATAGAAATCGAGTCGCGCGGCGTGCTCGAACCGTGAGCGCAGCGGTCCGGTGAGGAGTCCGCGCTTCGTCGTCGCGCCGACCAGCGTGAAGCGCTCGAGCGGCAGCGTGACCGAGCGGGCCGCGGGGCCCGAGTCGATCAGGATGTCGAGCTGGAACTCCTCCATGGCCGGGTAGAGGTACTCCTCGACGACCGTGCGCAAGCGGTGGATCTCGTCGATGAAGAGGACGTCCCCCGCCTCGAGGCCGGTTAGTAGTCCCGCCAGATCGCCCGGCTTCTCGAGCACCGGACCGCTCGTGACGCGGATCTTTCCGCCCATCTCGCGCGCGAGGATGTGCGCGAGGGTGGTCTTCCCCAGGCCCGGCGGGCCCGAGAACAGGCAGTGCCCGAGCGACTCGCCACGCTGGCGCGCGGCCTCGATCGAGATCCTCAGGTTCTGCTTGAGCTTCTCCTGCCCGGCGAACTCCTCGAGCGTCCGCGGCCGGAGCGTCTCCTCGAACGCCTCCTCCTCGGGCGCGACGGCCTCGGGCCGCGTGACTTGCCGGCCGCTCAGCGACGACTTGAAGCGCGGGCTCCGGGGTTCGCTCACGTGCTCCTCGCGCTCATTCCCGGATCGTCGACAGTGCGCGGCGGGTCAGATCGGCGGCGGCCGCGTCCGGTGCGTCGGCGAGCGACGCCTGGACGGCGCGCTCGGCGGCGGTCCGGCCGATGCCGAGCGCGATCAGCGCCTTTACCGCGTCTTCTCCGTTGGTTGTAAGGCGCACCGGCTCGCCCTCCTCCACGTCCATCTCGGCGTACTCGCCGATTTTGTCCCGGAGCTCGAGCACGAGCCGCTCGGCGGTCTTCCTCCCCACGCCGCTGATCCCCGTGAGCGTGGCCAGGTCCTGGCGGCGGATCGCGGCGACGAACCGCTCGGGGGTCAGGCGCGACAGCACGTGGAGCGCGAGGCGCGGACCGACGCCGCTCACGCCGATCAGGGTCTCGAAGAGCCGGCGCTCGCGCGCCGACGCGAAGCCGTAGAGGGTCAGCTCGTCTTCGCGGACGTGGAGGTGGGTGACGAGCGCGGCCTCTTCGCCCTCCGCCGGCAACGCCTCGTAGGTCGAGAGCGGGATCGAGACCCGCCAGCCGATCCCGCCGACCTCGACCGTCACCTCGTCGATGGACTTTCGCGCCAGTCGCCCGCGGAGCGAGCCGATCACGGCCGCGCACCGTTTCGGGCACCCAACGTCGGCCGAGACCGATCGCCCGCGGAGGCCCTCGCGCCGCGATTCAGGTGGCAGAGCGCGACCGCCAGGCTGTCGGTCGCGTCTCTCGGCACGCGGCCGGCGGGCATATGGAGGAGCGTCGAGACCATCCAGGCGATCTGGGTCTTGGAGGCCCGGCCGGTGCCGACGACCGACTGCTTGACCTCGCGCGGCGAGTACTCGTGCACCGGCAATCCCGCCTTTCGTGCAGCCAGGAGCAGCACTCCTCGCGTCTGGCTCATGACCGCCAGCGTGCGAACGTTCCTTCCGAGGAACGCGTTTTCGATGACGACTTCAGCGGGATGGTAGGCTTCGATGACGTCCGTCAGCCCGTCGAACACCGACACGAGTCGGTCCGCGACGCTCCCCCCGCCCCCGGGGATCGTGCCGCAGTCCACGCATTCGACGACGCCGCCCGCGGAATCGATCACTCCATAGCCGGTGATCGCGCTGCCCGGATCGACGCCGAGCACGCGCACCGGCGCTATCCCACCTCGGCGAGGATCTTCTCGTCGATGTCGAAGTTGGCGGCGACCTTCTGCACGTCGTCGTCCTCTTCGAGCGCCTCGACGAGCTTGAGCACCTGCCCTGCCGTCGAGCCCTCGACCGACACCGTGCTCCTGGGGATCATCGCGAGCTCCGCCTCCTCGGGTTCGATCTCGGCCGCGCGAAGCGCGTCCTGAACCGCCTGGAACGCGGTGAACGGGGTCATCACGCGAACGTACCCCTCTTCCTCGATCACGTCCTCGGCTCCGGCGTCGATGGCGGCCAGCATGACGCTCTCGGGATCGTGACGCGAGGCGTCGACGAGGATCTGCCCCTTCTGGTCGAACATCCAGGCCACCGAGCCGTCCTTGCCGAGGTTGCCGCCGTGCTTGGACAGGATGTGTCGGACGACCGCCACCGTCCGGTTCTCGTTGTCGGTCAGGCATTCGATGAACAGCGCCACTCCGCCGGGGCCGTATCCCTCGTACGTGACGCGCACGTAGCTCACGCCCTCGAGCTCGCCGGTGCCCCGCTTGATCGCCTTGTCGATGTTGTCGGACGGCATGTTCTGCGCCTTGGCGTTGTCGACGGCCGTCCGCAGCCGCGGGTTCGACTCCGGATCTCCGCCGCCCTCACGGGCCGCGACCGTGATCTCCTTGATCAGCCGCGTGAAGATCTGTCCGCGCTTGGCGTCCGCCGCACCCTTCTTGCGCTTGATCGTGGACCATTTACTGTGACCTGACATGGAATTCCCTCTGGATCGATCGGTCCCAAAGTTCGTGCGGGTCTTGGGGAAATATAACCTGTTCCCCACCCTCACGGTCTGCCTGATCCTCACGTCCTGTACCGCCCTCGTTCAAAGGAGCGTCCCACCGGAACGTGTCCTGCGCGAGGAGCTCCCGGGTTGGGCCGTGATCGGCACGACGGAGGGCGAGGAGATAGTCCTGCGGACGCCTCGCGTTCAGGGCGACAGTCTCGTCGTCGGCTCGGTCGTCGAGCGCGTCGGCGACTACGCCGATCCTCCGGATCTGATCGGGATCCCGATCGACGAGATCGTTTGGGTAGGAACGTTGGAAAGAGATCGGGTCGGAGAAGCGAAGGCCTTGGCGAATGCGACCGCGATAGTCGGCTTCCTCATCGTACCATGGGTCGTCGCGTTGACGATCGGTGTCCAGTGAACTCCCTGCGTTGCGTGTCTCGGATGGTGATCCTGGCCGTGGCCGCGTTCGCGGTTTCGTGCACGAGTTGGAACCACAGGGCGGTCTCTGTCGAGGACGTCGTCCGGTCCCGCGAGGTGCCCCGCATCCGTATTCACGCGCGGGGGGAAGCGGTCATCCTCCAATTCCCGCGAATTCTAGGTGACAGCTTGGTCGGGTCGACGACTACAGCGAAGGGGATGCGGGTTCTCGATGACAGGGTGACCTACTCGCTGGCGGAGATCGAAGCCGTCGAGGTGGAGGAGTTCGATGGGGATCGGACCGCATCGGCGGTTGGTTCGCTGCTGGGAGCCTGGCTCGTGGTACTGCTGCTGGCGTGGGGATCGACGACCTGAGAACGCGACGTCGTCGGCGCGTGGCGTTTCGCTAGGGCGTCAGGCGCGGAGCCGCTTGACCGTCCACTCGTGACCGCACCCTTCGACGGGGCAGGAGTAGCGGATCATCCGCTGCCCGTCCTGGGAAACGATCTGCCACTCTTCGGGAACCAGATGGACCGGACAGCGGAACTTGGTGACCGGCGCGGCGCCCCATTCTTCCTCGAGGGACGGATTCCAGTCCGCTGCGGGAGGGGTCGGCGGGGCCTCTTGTTCGGTCGGCTCTTCCATTCCCGGCACGGTGTGCAAGCTTGGGGCCGCCGGGTGCCGGCTCAGGTTCGAAATTCGGCTAGTGCCGGATTCCCGCGCCGGCGCGCTCCTCCTCCGCCTCGGCGATGATCTTCTCGGCGATGTGGTGCGGGACTTCCTCGTATCCGCGGAACGCGCGCGCGTGGTCGCCGCGGCCCTGAGTCAGCGAGCGGAGGTTCGTGGAATAGCGGTACAGCTCCGCCTGCGGGACCTGCGCCTGGATCTTCTGCTTGCCGCCCCCGGCGGGCTCCATTCCCAGGATCCTCCCCCGGCGCTGGTTGAGGTCCCCGATGACGTCCCCGAGGTACTCGTCGGGCGTGATCACCGTCACGTCCATGATCGGCTCGAGGATCACCGGATCGGCGCGCTCGCTGGCGTTCTGGAACGCCATCGAACCGGCGATCTTGAACGCCATCTCGCTCGAGTCGACGGTATGGTACGAGCCGTCGTACAGCTCTACCCTGCAGTCGACCACCGGATATCCCGCGAGGACTCCCTTATCGAGCGCTTCCTGGATCCCCTTGTCGACGGCGGGGATGAACTTCTGCGGGATCGCGCCGCCCGTGATCTGATTGACGAACGCATAGCCCTCTCCGCGGCTCTGCGGAATGAGCCGGATCCAGCAATCGCCGAACTGGCCGCGCCCGCCGGTCTGCTTCTTGTACCGGCCCTGCGCTTCCGCGCGCCGCCGGATCGTCTCCCGATAGGCGATCTTCGGCTGCTTCATGTGCGCCTTGACGTTGAACTTCCTCTCCATGCGCTCGAGCACGACCTGGAGATGGAGCTCGCCCATTCCGCGGATGATCGTCTGCCCGAGCTCCGGGTTGTACGAATGCACGAAGGTCGGATCCTCCTCGTGCAGCTTCGAGAGGGCGTTGCCGATCTTCTCCTCCTCGCCCTCCTTGTCGGGCTCGATCGCGACCGAGATGACCGGCGTGGGGAAATCCACTCCGCGCAGGACCACCCTGTGCTCCCGCGCGCAGAGCGTATCGCCGGTGTGCGTCCCCTTGAGCTTCGGCACGACGCCGATGTCGCCGCTCATGAGATACGGGACTTCGGTGCGGTCCTTCCCCTGCATGATCCCGATGTGCGCCAGCCGCTCGTCGTGATTGCGAGTCGCGTTGGCGAGATCCGCACCGCTCGTGACCTTGCCGCTGAAGACGCGGAAGTAGGAGAGCTCCCCGACGTGCGGCTCGGTCGTCGTCTTGAAGATCAGCGCGCTCGTCGGCGAATCGGCGTTGGGGCCGATGAACACCTTCTCGTCCGAGCCCGGGCGGGTGGCGCGGATCTCCGGCCGCTCGCTCGGGTTGGGCACCAGCTCGACCACTTTCTGGAGCAGCGAGCGCACGCCGTGAAGCTCGAACGCCGAGCCGCAGAACACGGGGAACAGCTCGCGCTGCATCATCCCCGCCTTCATGGCGGCGAGCACCTCCTCCCGCGACAGCTGCTCGCCTTCGAGATAGCGCTCGATCAGGGTGTCGTCGGTCTCGGCGACCGTCTCGATCAGCTCCTGCCGGTAGCGGTCGTAATCGCCGCGGACCTCGTCGGGGATCTCGCCCTCCTCTCGCTCCCCCTTCATCCCGGGCTTGTAGAGGTGGGCCTTCTCACTGAAGAGATTGCACAGCCCATGGAAGTCGGCCCCCTGTCCGATCGGGATCTCGACGGGAATCGCCCGGTCGGAAAGCGTCTCGCGGATCTGCCGGTAGACGCTCTGGAAGTTCGCGTGCTCCTTGTCCATCATGCTGACGAAGATCAGCCGAGGCAGGTTCTCCGCCGCCGCGGATTCCCAGACGCGCTCGGTTCCCACCTCGACGCCGGCCACGGCGTTGACGACCAGGCACGCAGCGTCCGCGACGCGGAGGCCGGCCTTCACCTCACCGACGAAATCGAGGTAGCCGGGGGTATCGATCAAGTTGATGCGGGTGTCCATGTACTCCGCGAAGGCGAGCGCCAGGTTGATCGAGATCTGGTGCTCGATCTCATCGGGCGTGAAGTCGGTCAGCGCGTTGCCGTCCTCGACCGAGCCCATGCGCGTGCAGGATCCCGCCAGCCAGGCCATTGCGTTGACCAGCGTCGTCTTCCCGGAGCCTCCGTGTCCGATCACCGCCAGGTTCCGGATGTTCTCGCTTTCATAGACCTTCATGGACACTCCTCGAGATGGGGTCGTGAACGCGCTTTCTTCGGCGATAACGGAGGACGTTCAACGTCCGGAACCCAGAAAGTCGATCTGAACGAGTATGTCTTCGATCGGCGGTGGAACCGCCCGTCGGCCGGAATGACGGTATCGAATCAGCCCCTTCGCGTCCACGACCGCGAGGAGGGGCAGCGAATCCACGGCGAGGCGCCTGGTCGCCTCGGCCGAGTCGGGGGTCAGGATCGTGTAGCGCCGCGGCGGTCCGGCGAGCGACGGGTCGCCGCCCAGCCAGACGGCGACCAGCGTCGCCCGGCGTTCCGCGAGCCGCGCCGCGAGTGGTTCGAGCGCGGCGGCGAAGGTTCCGCACTCCTCGCAGCCCGGTCCCCAGACCGCGATCACCGCCCGCCGGCCGGCCAGGTCCGCCACCGACATCGGCGGTCCGGTGCGGCGCGGCCACGTGAAGGCCGGCAGCGCTTGCCACAGCGATCCCGCCACGAGCCCCTGGCGGCGCTCGTCCTCGACGCGTGCCAGCTCGGCGGCACGCGCATCGTCGAGGCCGCGCAGCGAGCCGCGGCTCCGGGTCCACGCCGCCGTGAGGTCGGGAGTGGCTTCCACCCCCATGCCGCGGACCTCCGCGTCCAGGAAGGCGTCGGCCGCCTGGCGCCAGCGCCCGCGCGCGGCGTGGAGCTTCCCCAGATGCCAGAAGTGGAGCGCGTATCCCTCGGTCGAGCCGCGGTTGTGGATCTGCTCCTCGGCGGAGACGAGCGCGGCCTCGGCCTGGCGCCAGTCGCGCGCGCGATACGCCAGCCAGCCGAGCGCATCCAGGAGCCGGCCGCGCCAGGGACGGAGATACGTGCGGGGATCGGAGCCTTCGGGGAGGAGCTCGGGATCCCCGAACTCCAGCCGCGCGAGCCAGTCGCGAATCTCCGTCTCGAGTGCCGAGCGGCCCGAAAGATCGGCCGTGTCCGCCCGCGCCATGAGCGACGCGCTCAAGCTGTCGAGATCGAGGAGCCGGCGCGGAGGCTCCGGCTCCCGGATGACCTCCACGGTAGCGATCGTGTCGGGGGGCGCCGCAGGCCGCGCGTCGGGCTCGAAGAGCGCGCATCCGGTGAGCGACAGCGCGCTCCATGCGGCGAGCATCGCGGGTTGTCTCACCGCTGCGAGCCGCGCAAGTTCGCGCGCGTGAACCCGCACACCGAAGGGGAGGAAGGGGCCGGGCATGACGGGCGGCCCACGATAGCGGAGCCCGGAAGGCCGCGCCAACCATGAAACGGCGGATCGCCGTCGCCGTACTGATTGCCGCGGCCGCTGTCGTGGCGGCGCTCGCCGCTTACCGCAACTACGACTACCGGCCGCGCTTCGCGCGCGCGGCGGGCGAGCTCGTTACGGTCCGCGATTCCACAGGCTACGGCGCCGCGAAGGACGGCAAGCAGCTGACCGAGGTCACCCTGGTCAGCGACACGGGACTGGAAGTCCGGGCGCGTGTGCGGGCGGAGGGTGCCCCCTCCGGGGAGCGTTACCCGGCCGCGATCCTCCTCGGCGGGTACAAGACGGGGCGCAAGGCGGTGGACATCCCCGTCCGTACCGGGAATCTCGTCCTCCTCTCCATCGAGTACCCCTACACCGGCCCCGAGCGCCCCCGGGGCCTGGACTGGGTTCGCTACTTCGGAACGATGCGCCGGGCCATCCTCGACACTCCGCCCGCCGTGCTGCTGGCCGCGCAGTACCTGTACACTCGGCGCGACGTGGATCCGGAACGGGTGTCCGTCATCGGAGTTAGCCTGGGTGTCCCGTTCTCGGTTGCCGCGGCGGCCACCGACAAGCGCATCGCGGGCGCGGCGCTGCTCCATGGCGGCGGGGACATCGCGACGATGGCGTACTACGCGTTCGCGGATCGGGGGCCCGCATGGGTCATGCGCTCGCTGGCCTTGGGGCTGTCATGGGTGGCGGCGCCGCTCGAGCCGACGCGCTACGCCCCCGACGTGGCCCCGCGTCCGGTGCTCATGGTGAACGCGGCCGACGACGAGTTCATCCCGCGCTCGAGCGTGCTCGAGCTGTACGGCTCGCTGCGGCAACCGAAGCGGATGGTGTGGCTGGAGAGCGCGCACATCGCGACCGGCGACGAGGAGGTCGTCGACGGACTGATGTCGATCACGCTGGAATGGATGGCCGAGCGGGGCCTTCGCTGAAGGCCCCGCCGGGGAGTCGGACCTACATCTCGGTGGTGTCTTCGGTTACCGCTTCGTCTACTTCTTCCTGGACTTCCTGACCCGCATCCTCGATCGCTTCGCCGGCCGCCTCCATCCCCTCACCCACCGCTTCCCCAGCCTCCTCGCCGGCTTCCTCGATCGCCTCGCCCGCTTCTTCGAGCGCCCCGTCGCCGGAGTTTTCCTCGCAGGCCGCCGCCCCGAGCGTGAGCCCGAGCGACAGCGCAGCGGCGATCATTGGGTTCGTTCGACGCATCTTCCCTCCTCTTCAGGGGTTCCGCCGCACCCTCCTCTACGCAGGGCGAGTCCGGCACCGCCCATCGTATCCAGGTATATAGCAGGACGATCGGAAAGTCGCCCAGGCCGCTGGGAAGAAGTGCCTTGACGTCTCGAGACCGGGAGGCCCACATTACCGGTTCGTCGGACGACGACCGGTCGGCCGGCGTAGAGCCGGTTTTTCACCAGGACCTTGAGAGGGAGGCCTGAAGGATGCGCTTTTTCAAGATGGTCCCTGTCATCGCTATCGCCGCGGCCTTCGCGGTGGCCGCCTGCGAGAAGGAGGGCGCCGTCGAAGAGGGCACCGAGCTGACGCCGGCCGACACGGCCATGACGACTCCGCCCCCGGCGCCCGAGATGGACACCGTCGACACGGTGATCATGGGCGACGACACGACGATGATGATGGAGGGCGACACCACGGCGATGTAGGCCGGTTTCTTCCATCCCCGCGAACCAAAGCTGCGGCCGCCCTGAAAGGGGCGGCCGTCGTGCTTCCGGCCTACCCCTCCCTTCCGGGCTAGCGAGCCACCGTCTTCTCTCCTCGCTCCGCCAGCGCCCGCTCGAACAGCGCCTCGTACTCGTCCGCCATCCGGTCCAGCCCGAACGTGGCGAGCACGTGCTCGCGTCCCCTGCGCCCCATCGCCGTCCGACACTCCCGCGGCAGGTCGAGGAGCTCGGCGACTGCCGCCGAGATCGCGCGGTCGTCGGCGGGGAGGACGAGCCGCCCCGTCTCCCCCTCGAGCACTGCCTCGGGCGTGCCGCAGATCCCCGTCGCCACCACGGGCACCCGCATCGCCATCGCCTCGAGCGCCACGTTGGGCAGACCCTCGGTCAGCGCGGCGCGCACCAGGAGGTCGGCGTCCGCCAGGATCGCGGGCACGTCGTCGCGCGCGTCGAGGAAGTGGATCCGCTCCCTCCCGGGGAACAGGCTCGCGCGCGCGATCAGCCGCTCCTTGTACGGACGCTCCCGCTCACGACAGGGTCCGACGAACGCGAAGTGGAGGTCGGGTCGACGGGCCGTCAGGTGTCCGGCCGCCTCGAGCTCGAACTCCTGGCCCTTCCGCTCGACGTAGCGTGAGATCGATACGATGAGCGGGGCGTTCGCGTCGATTCCCAGCTCCGCGCGGAAGGCGCCCGCAGTCACGCGGTCGGGATCGAAGCGGGAGAAGTCGACCCCGTTGTAGATCGGGACCACGCGCTCCGGCGGCAGGTAGCCGCGGGCGACCACCTCGGCCTTGCCGGCCCGGCTGTTCGTGGCCGCGAGCTGGACGAAGTGCCGGTGATAGCGCCGGCGCCGGCGCCACTTCAGTCCCGAGGTGACGATCGGCTCGGAGGGGTCCCAGCCGCTGTTGAGTCGCGCGACCGCGCCGGGGTGCCCGGCCAGCCGGGCCGCGAACCCTCCGATCTTGAGGTCGGTCCGAGTGGTCGTGATCACGACGTCGATCCCTCGCGCCCGGATCTCCCGGGCCAGCGCGGGCCCGGTCCGCAGCGAGCCGTGGAACCCGCCCCGCGGAACCCACGCCTCTCCGCCCGCCGCGCGGACCAGATCCCCCAGAGGAGAGCGGGAGTCGTAGGCGACCTCGACCGCGTGGCCGCGCGGGACCAGTCGGCCGGTCAGGTTGACGATCCATTTCTCCGCTCCCCCCACGAAGCCGAGCGCGTTGACGAACAGGATCCTCACGAGGGCCGGCGCTCCTTCCGCGCACGCTCGAACAGGGCCTCGTAGTCGTCGACCATCCGCTCCATGCCGAACCGCTCCAGCGCCAGGTCCCTGGCGCGCTCGACCAGCGTCCGGCGTGCCGCCTCGGGCAGGTCGAGGAGATCCTCCACGGCGGCCACGATGGCCGGCACGTCGTTCGGCGGGACGAGCCGACCGGTGTGGCCGTCCTCGATCACTTCCGGCATGCCGCTGACGTCCGCGGCGACCACCGGGACCCGCATCGCCATGGCCTCCAGGGCCACGTTGGCGAGTCCCTCGGTGGAGAGGACGCGCACCAGCACGTCCGCATCGGCCAGGACCCGGGGAACATCGTCGCGCGAACCCAGGAACCGCACCCGCTCGCCCCCCGGCAGCTTCGCCGCGCGGGCCACGAGCTCCGCCCGGAAGGGCTCGTGCCGGGACCGGCACGAGCCGATCATGACGGCGTGCAGGTCGGGGCGCTGCGAGGCGAGCGCGGCCAGGGCGTCGACCACGGCTTCCAATCCTCGGCCGGGCGCGAACCGGGCCAGCGATACGACCAGCTCGGCGTCTCCTCCGATCCCGAGCTCGGCGCGGAAGCGCCCTTTCCCGGTCCGGTCGGGATCGAACCGCTCGGCGTCGACGCCGTTGTAGATGACGGTCACCCGGTCTTCCGGCAGGTAGCCGCGGGCGACGATGTCCGCCTTGCCCGCCAGCGAGTTCGTGGCGGCCAGATGGACGAGGTGGCGGTGGTACCAGCGGTGGCGGCGCCAGCGCGACCCTCGCGTGACGACGGGCTCCGAGGGTGACCAGCCGCTGTTGAGCCGCGCGACGACGCCGGCGTGGCCGGCGACGCGGGCGGCGAAGCCGGCCAGCTTGAGATCGCTCCGGCTGGTCGAGACGACGACGTCGTAGCGGCCGCGCCGGATCTCGCGAGCCAGCGCAGCCGCGCTCCTCACCACTCCCCGGAGCGCGCCCGGTGGCGTCCAGGCGCGTGCTCCCACCGCGCGCGCGAGGTCGCCGAGCGGCGAGTGGGGGTCGTGGACCACCTCGATGGCGTGACCGCGCGCCACCAGGCGCCGGGCGAGGTGGACGATCCAGGTCTCGGCACCGCCGACGAAGCCGACCGCGTTGACGAACAGGATCCTCACCGACCTCTCGAAGGGTCCGCCCTCTTCCCGACGATGGCTCCGGCGGGGTGGCCCCTCTCGGCGAGGAGGTCGAGCGCGGCCTCGACGACCGCCGCGGGCTCGGGCTCCTCGAACGGCGGAAGCCCCCTCCGCGTCCGGGTCTTCCACTCCCGCGCTTCCGGTCCGGCCACGGCGCGCCCCGGGAGGTGGGCGGCCGGGCCGTGGATCTCCGGATCGGAGCGGCCGAACACCCCGACCGCGGGCGTGCCGAAGAGGGCAGCCACGTGCATGGGGCCGGTGTCCATTCCGACGTAGAGGTCCGCCCGCTCGAGGAGGAGCGCGAGCTCGGGGATCGTCGTCGGCGGGATCGGCTCCGCCCCCGGGATCTCGGACGCGAGCGCGAGGGCCTCTTCCTTCTCCGCCGGTCCCCATCCGACGAGGAGCGTCCCGCCCGTCCGTGCGCGGATCGCCATGGCGGCCTCGCGCAGGCGGGCGGGATCCCACCGCTTGTGGCTCCCGGTCCGGCTCGAACCGGGCCAGACCACGATCCACGGTCGAGGCGCGGCCGAGATCCTGTCGAGGAACGCTTCGACGACCCCCCCAATCGCGCCTCCCAGCGGTGGCGGAGTGGCCGGGACGTCGGGGGCGCCCAGCCAGTCGACCAGGGCTCGGTGGCGGAGGTGCCGGTTGACGCGCCGCCCCGCCGGGGTGCGGACGCCGTGGTACCAGAGCCAGGCCAGGTTCTGGGAGTGCCCCGGCCCCCAGCCGACCCGGACGCCCGGCCCGCCGGCCGCGACCGCCCAGACCGCGCCCTTGATCATGCCCTGGAAGTCGAGCACGAGGTCGTATCCGCGGGCGCGCATCGCACGGCGCAGGCGCCACGCCGCGCGCGTGAACGCCTCACGCCAGCTCCGGAACGGCACCACCCACAGTCGCGCGATCTCGGGATGGCCGTCGAGGAGACCCGCGGCCTTGGACTGGACGACCCAGTCGATCTCGGCGTGGGGAAAGCGCCGCCGCAGGCCGGCCAGCATGGGGAGGACCCGGGCCACGTCGCCGATCGCGCCCAGACGCACGATCAGGATGCGGCGCGGCTCGGAGGGCATGGGGCGGATCATGGACGCCGCGAATCTAGCTGTCGCGGCTCCTCCGCGCGCTCGACGTCCTCCTTTGGCGGCGTTCGACCGCCCATGTATCTTGATCGACGGAAAGCCTCCTCAGGAGACGGAGCGATGACCCCCGAACAGCCACGCCGGGAGACCGGCACCCCCGAGGTCAAGCGCGGTTTGGCGCGCATGCTCAAGGGCGGAGTGATCATGGACGTCGTTTCGGCGGAGCAGGCGCGGATCGCCGAGGAGGCGGGCGCGGTCGCCGTCATGGCCCTCGAGCGCGTCCCCGCGGACATCCGCGCGGCAGGAGGCGTCGCCCGCATGGCGCCGGTCACGCGCATCAAGGAGATCATGGACGCGGTGACGATCCCGGTCATGGCGAAGTGCCGGATCGGTCACTTCGTCGAGGCGCGGATCGAGGAGGCCCTCGGGGTCGACTACGTCGACGAGTCGGAGGTCCTGACTCCCGCCGACGAGACCCACCACATCGACAAGAACGCGTTCACGGTGCCGTTCGTGTGCGGGGCGCGGAACATCGGCGAGGCGCTCCGGCGGATCGCCGAGGGCGCGTCGATGATCCGCACGAAGGGGGAACCGGGCACCGGGAACATCGTTGAGGCGGTGCGCCACATGCGGCGCATCCAGGGGCAGATCCGGGCGCTCGCGTCGATGGACGAGGGCGAGCGGTTCGTCGCGGCCAAGGAGCACGCCGCGCCGCTCGATCTCGTCCTCGAGGTGGCCGAGAGCGGCCGGCTTCCCGTCGTCAACTTCGCGGCCGGCGGGATCGCGACCCCGGCCGACGCCGCGCTCATGATGCAGCTCGGGGCCGACGGCGTGTTCGTCGGGAGCGGCGTGTTCAAGTCGGGCATCCAGGCGGATTCCGGGGAATTCGATCCGGAAGTCGCGCGCGCCTACGCGCGCGCGATCGTCCTCGGCACGTCCCAC
>DASSBK010000314.1:0-16853 GCA_035698825.1 Gemmatimonadota bacterium | reverse complement strand
TCGAAATGGTCCGCGATCACGGCCGCGAACCGGTCGCCCTCGTCGCCGCCCCGCCACACCAGCCATTCGGCGACGGCCCGGTGCCACGCCACGCGATCGCGCTTGAGCACGCTCTCGTACGTCACGTCCCGCAGGAGCGCGTGCTTGAAGGCGAACTCGGCATCGCCCTCGAACTGCGACGACTCGTGGCGGTAGATGAGCTCCTTCTTGCGGACCGACTCGAGCGCGTCGTTGACCGATTCCGCGGGCTCCTCGCCCATGCGCTCGATCGCTTCGCTCCAGAACTCGCGGCCTACGATCGAAGCCCTCTGGAGGACGACCCGCTCCCATCGGGTCAGCCGATCGAGGCGCGCCTGGATGATGCCGGTGAGCGTGGGAGGCACCCGCACCTCGACGAGTCGTCGGGTGTCGATCGTCCACTGGTCCGGCGACGGCTGGATCACTCCCTGGTCGATCAGCATCTTGATCAGCTCTTCGAGGTAGAAGGGGTTCCCCTCCGCGCTTCCCACGACGACCTCGCGCAGCACCTCGGGCACGCTCTCCGAATGTCTCAGGATGTCCTCGACCAGCTGCCGGCTCTGGCGCTTGGTCAGCGGGCGCAGCTCGAGCTTCTGGTGGTGCGCCATCCCCTCGCCCCACGACGGCCGCCGCTCGAGCAGGCTCGGGCGAGCCAGGCAGAGGACGAACAGTCGCGCACCCTCGCACGCGCGCGTGACCTGATCGACGAAGTCGAGCGATCCGTTGTCGGCCCAATGGATGTCCTCGAGGAGGACGACCGCGGGGAGCTTCTGCGTCACGCGCCGCATGAACTCCGCGGCGTACTCGAGCGCGCGATCGCGGATCTGGCGCGGGTTGCCGAGCATCGGCTTGACGTGTGGGCTCGCGGAGAAGTCGAACCCGATGAGCTGGCCGACGACGTGCGCCATCCTGCGGCTCTCCTCGCCGGCCCCCATGAAGAGCTCCATGCCGCCCTCGAACTTGGAGCGTTTGACCTCGGTGGAGTCGCTCTCCTGGATCCCGAACCGCGAGGCGAACAGGTCGCGCACGAGCGCGTACTGGAGCGCCGGCATCTCCTGGTGGGCCCGGCCCGCGAACATCCACACGCGCTCGGGGAGGAGCTCGACCGCGCTCGTGAACTCGAACATCAGGCGCGACTTTCCGAGACCGGCTTCGCCGTAGACCGTGACCACACGCGGTTCCCGTTCCTCGATCGTCTCGTGGAGCATCTCGAGGAGGGCCCTCAGCTCCGCCTCGCGGCCGATCATCCGGGTCTCGATCCCCTCCACGCCGCGCGTGGACAGGCGGAAGGCCTTGCGCTTGGCGGCCAGCACGGTGTAGACGCGCACGGGCTCGCCACGCCCGCGCACCATGGCGGGAGCCTCCTCGCGCACGTCGAACACTCCGCGGACGTGACGGTACGTGTCGTGCGAGACCAGGATCGCGCCGGGCGCCGCCAGCTCCTCCAGCCGGCTGGCGACGTTGACCGCGTCGCCCACCACCGTCGTCTCCCCGCGCGAACCAACGCGCCCCACCAGCACCATGCCCGTGTTGATTCCGACGCGCACGCGCAGCGGCCGTCCCGCGAGCTCGAGTCCGTCGATCTGGTGCTGGATCTCGAGCGCGGCGGAGATGGCGCGCATCGGATCGTCCTCACGAGCTCCGCTGGCGCCCCAGAGCGCCATGACAGCGTCCCCCATGTGCTTGTCGATGGTTCCGCCGTGCTCGAGGATCACGGCGTCCACGCGCCGCCACAGCTCGTTCATCGCCTCGCCGACTTCTTCGGCGTCGCGCGTTTCGGCAAGTGCGGTGAAACCCGATACGTCGGCGAAGAGGATCGTCACCTGGCGGCGCGCCTCCTCTTCTGGCGGTCCGAGGGCCGCCAGCTTGTCGCGGAGCGCGGTGATGGCCGCTTCGACCATCTCGTCGCCGAGCGTTCCGCGCAGCGACTCCTGCGCCTGGATCGCCCGCTCGAGCTGCTCGCGATCGACGCTCATGGGATTCTTCGCCTGGAGTTGTAGGTCGAACGGAGGGTCTTCATGTCCCGACCTGTGGCTCGCTAGGGAACGATCTCGACTCTCGTCCCTACCTGCACGAGGGGAAACACGACCGCGATGTCCGCGTTCCGCATCCGCAGGCAGCCGTGACTCGAGGCCCGACCGACAGAGCTCTCGTCCGGGGTGCCGTGGATCGCGATCTCGTCGCTGAGATAGAGCGCGTAGTCGCCCAGGATCCCGCGCCGGTATCGTCCTTCGCTGTAGGCCGGCGGGACCGGCAAGCCGCGCTCGACGTAGTACCAGTCGGGCGCGTACCAGACGGGGTCCTTCTTCATGCGTCCGATCTCGAAGACGCCGGTCGGGGTGTTGAACTCCCACCCGTCGCCCCGGCCGCGACTCAGCCGCTGGCCCGTCCCGACGCCCACCGGGAAGCTGTGGAGGATCTCCTCCCCGCGCCGCACCAAGAGCTGCCTCTCCGAGACCGACACGCGCAGCATGACCGGAGCGCCCTCCTGGCTCCACGCCGGCAGCGCGCCGAACAGCAACCCGAACAGGATCCCGACGCCCAGCCTCGCCCGCACGTCACCTCGTCAGTATCTGGCGAGCTCGCGGATCCCCGCGCGGATGTCCTCGACCTGCGGCAGGATGGCGTCCTCGAGCGCCGGAGCGTAGCCGACCTGGCTGTCCAGCGCCGCGACCCGCCGAACCGGAGCGTCCAGCCACTCGAACAGGTCGTCCGCGATGCGGGCCGCGATCTCGGCGCCAAAGCCCCACGAGATCGGGTCTTCGTACACCACCAGCGCCTTGCTCGTTCGTCGCACCGATGCGGCGATCGCGTCCCAGTCGAAGGGGGACAGCGTGCGGAGATCGAGGATTTCGGTCTCGATCCCCTCCTTGTCGGCCAGCTCCTTGGCCGCGACGAGCGAGCGCTGGACCGTGGCGCCGTAGGTGATCAGCGTGAGATCGCTCCCCTCCCGGAGCGTCGCCGCGCGCCCGAAGGGAATCATGTAGCCGGGCCCCGGATAGCGGCCCTTGTTGTAGGCCTGGCGATAGAGATGCTTGTGCTCCAGGAACATGACGGGGTCGTCGCAGCGAATCGCCGTCCGGAGCAGCCCGTTCGCGTCCTCGGCGGTCGCCGGCATCACCACGCGCAACCCCGGATTCGCCGTGAACAGGGTCATCCCGGATTGCGAATGGTAGATGGCCCCGCCCTTGAGGTACCCGCCGCACGGCACGCGGATGACGACAGGAGCCGAGAAGTCGTTGTTCGATCGCCAGCGCAGGACGGCGAGCTCGTTCCGGATCTGATGGTAGGCGGGCCAGATGTAGTCGAAGAACTGGATCTCGACGACGGGCTTGAGGCCTCGCGTGGCCATGCCCACCGCGCGCCCGACGATGTTCGCTTCCGCCAGCGGCGAGTTGAAGACCCGGATCCCCCCGAACCGGCGCTGGAGGTTGGCCGTGACCTTGAACACCCCGCCCTTTCCCTTGACCTCGTCCAGCACGCCTTCGCGCGAGGCGTCGGCGACATCCTCGCCGAAGACGACGATGCGCGGATCGCGATCCATCTCGTCCTTCATGGCGGCGTTCAGGAGGTCGACCATCGTAGTCGCCTCCCCTTGGAAGCTCGGAGCGCTGGAGAACGCATCCGACGTCGGATCGACGTCGGGCGAGTACACGAATCGGAGCGTGGTCTCGGCAGCGGGCTGCGGCGCATCAATCGCGCGCGCGGTGGCGGCCTCGATCTCGCGATCGATCTCCTCGCGGAGCGCCTGGAGCTCGTCTTCCGTCGCGATCCCCTCCTCGACGAGCCGCAGCGGATACGTCGTGAAGGGGTCGCGCGCGGCCTCCGCGTCGCGCTCCCGATCCGGCCGGTACATGCGCTCGTCGTCGGAGAGCGAGTGAGAGTAGGGGCGAATGACCCGCGCGTGGACGAGCGCCGGGCCGCTGCGGCCGCGGCACCATTCGACGGCCCGGTCGAGCGCTTCGTAGGACGCGACCGGATCGCAGCCGTCGACCTCCTCCACGTGGAGGCTCGGAAAGTTGCGGACGAGCTTCGAGATCGACCCCCCCGCCGTCTGCACCTCGACGGGAACGCTGATCGCGTATCCGTTGTCTTCGATCAGATAGAGCACCGGAAGCTTGAGATTGCAGGCGGTGTTGAGGGACTCCCAGAACTCCCCCTCGCTGGTCGTCCCATCGCCGGAGCTCACGAGCACGATCTCGTCGCGCTCCCCGCGATCCTCGAGCCCCGGGATCCGCGCCATCCGCCAGCCGGCTTCCGCGCACCCGACCGCATTGAGGAACTGCGTGCCCGTGGGGCTCGAGGTGGAGACGATGTTCAGCTCCTTCGATCCCCAGTGCGACGGCATCTGACGCCCGCCGGACTGCGGGTCGTCCGCCGCGCCGACCGCCTGGAGCAGCATGGCGTCGTAGCTCATCCCCAGACCCAGGCAGAGCGCCCGGTCGCGGTAGTAGAGGTAGAACCAGTCCTGGCCGGGCTTCATGAGGGCCGCGGCCGCCGCCAGGACGGCCTCGTGCCCCGCACCCGAGATCTGGAAGAAGATCCGGTTCTGCCGCTTGAGCTGGATCTCCTTGTCGTCGATCCGGCGCGCGGCGTAGATGTGCCGGTACATCTCGAGCAGGACGGGGGCTTCGAGCCCCCGAATCGTGCGCTCCGCCTGGGCTTCGGGATTCACGCCCGGCAAGGTACGGCGGGCCGTCCGAGCGGGGCAACCGGCGGAGCTCCGGGTTGGGAGCATCGCCGCGGGACGGTTATATTTCCGCCGTCCGACCCGCATACCGCGCACCACATCACATACCGACGAGAGAAAAGGACCCGATGCCCATCGATGGAAAGAGCCGCGACGACGCGTGGCGCCTGGTGACGGAGTACACGGATAGCGAAAGCCTGCGCGCTCACATGCTGGCCGTGGAAGCGGCCATGCGCGGCTACGCGCAGAAGTTCGGGGAGGACGTCGAGATGTGGGGGATCGTCGGGCTGGTCCACGACTTCGACTACGAGAAGCATCAGGGAGAGAACGGGCATCCCTTCGTCGGCGTGCAGATCCTGGACAAGCAGGGCTGGCCACGGGAGGTGCGCCGCGCCGTCCTGAGCCACGCCGACTACACGGGGGTCCCCCGCGAGACCAGGATGGAGAAGGCGCTCTACGCCGTGGACGAGCTGGCCGGGTTCCTCGTGGCCTGCGCGCTCGTGCGCCCGAGCCGCTCCTTCAAGGACCTGGAGCTCAAGTCGGTCAAGAAGAAGCTGAAGGACAAGACCTTCTGCGAGGCGATCGACCGCGATGCGCTGAAGCGGGCCGCCGACGATCTGGGCGTCCCGCTCGACAAGCACATCGAGAACGTGATCTCCTTCCTGCGGCCCGTGGAAGCCAAGCTCGGCCTGGGCAAAGCGGCCAAGTAGCCGTCCGATCGTTGCCGATCATCCACGTCCTCGAAGAGAGTGCGGGGCCCGTGCTAGCGCTCCGCGTCTCCAGCGGCAGGCATGGCGGGTTGTCTCCGGCGGAGATCGCCGGCCGGGCGGAGGCGATCGCCGCGCGCCACGGCGCGCTGCGGCTCCTGGTCCTGGTGGAAGGTCTCGGGTTCCTGGAAGCCGCCTCGCTGCGCTCCCAGCTCCCGCTCGCCGCCGGGCTCGCGGGCCGGGTGGAGCGGGTGGCGGTCGTCGGCGATCAGGGGTGGCTCAAGGCCGCGCTTCGGTCCGCTCCGACCGGGCGGACCGAGGTCCGGCACTTCCCGAGCGCCGACGCGACGGCAGCGCGCCAATGGCTGAACCGGTTGTCCGCAAACGACATGGGCACCGGCGTCTGATCCGGTACTTCATGCGACGGTCCGCCCTCCGGCCCTAACCCGCCTCCAGGGCGCGAAGGCGCTCCACGGCGGCCGGATCCCCCCACAGAGAGCGGAAGTACTCCACGGCGCGCTCCCTGTCCCCGAGCTCGAGCCACAGCTCGGCCAGCCACCAGCGCGCCGTGGCGTCGGCGATCCGCGCGAACTCGGTCGCGCCCAGGCCGGGGCTCCGCCTGGCCTCCAGCTCCGCCACCCGCTCGCGGCTGGCATGGGCGCCGGACCGGATCCTCGCGTACTGGTCGAGGACTCCCCCGACCATCGAGTGCTCGCGCGCCAGGAACGCGTCCCCGTTCTGGCCGATGATCTGCGACTCCTCGAACAGGCGATCGACCGCGTAGGTCACGTCCTGCCAGCGTCCCTGATCCACCGCCATCGCGCCTCCGTAGAACCAGGTCGTTGCCGTCCCGTCGGGATCGTAGACGTCGGTGGCGGCGATGACGAGCTGCGGAGGAAGGCCCATCCCGCGCTGGATCGTGCGGTACGCCGCCTCGGGCAGGAACGCGTTCATCCCCGGATCGTCGAGGACCTCGAGTGCGTCGGCCTGGAGCCCGCGCGCGAGCAGGTTGTAGTAGAGCATGCGCTTGGCGGGTCGCGGATCGGCGCGATCGGCGCGGCGCCGGATCTCCTGGAGCACGACAGCCTGCCGATCGAGCAGGTGCGGCGCCGCCAGCGCGTCCGCCAGCCACCACAGCACGTGCACCGGGAGACCCTCGAGAGCGGCTTCCTCCGGCGAACCGAACGCGACCTCGACCAGCACCCGCTGTGCGGCCACCACCTCTGTGTCCGCATCGGCCGCGGCCATCGAATCGATCATCGATTCCAGCGCCGGACGATCCGCCCCGCGAAGGAGCGCGATCGGGATGCGCATCAGCCGCGAGGGGACGAAGCCGGGGTCCGAGCGAATCGCGTGGTCGATCGTCGATGCCACGCTGTCGGGCGTAAGTAGCAACTGCTCTCCGGCCCACGATTCCGCGTCGGCGAGGAGGTACCACGCCTGCGCGTCCGCCGGACGCCGTGTGACGACCGCCGCCAGGCTCGGGACGCTCTCCAGCATCCCCCACTCCAGCGCTCCGCTCGCCCGCCACATCTCGCGATCGTCCGCGGAGAGGTTGTCGCTGGATGGCGTGACGTTGTCGAAGCTCTCGATCGGCGGGCCGACTGCGGGGTCCTCCCAGCGGCGGACCAGGCCCTGCCGGAACCAGGCCAGTGCGAACGAGCTGTCGGCCGCGGTGGCGCGTCCGTATTCGGAGAGCGCGCCGTCGAAGTCCGCGCGACGGAACGCGCGTTCCCCGCGCAGGAAGGCCTTGTACGCGTGCATCGAGGATGTTCGCGCGCGCACGGGACTCGTGAGCAGCTCGTCCCCTTCGTCGGCGACCAGCGTCCGATAGAGCTGCATGGAGAGACGGTCCGACAGCCTGTCCAGGTCTCCTTCGCGCCCTTCGACCACCGCATGGCCGATCGACTCCCCTCGGCCAGTCTCCAGCACCTCGGCGGAGACGCGGAGTCCCTCGCCGCCCCGCTCGACCTCAGGGACGACCACGAAGTGGACTCCGCTCTCGCGACCGAATCCGGCGATCGTCTTCGGCTCGATGCGCGTGCCTTCCTCCCAGCGGCTCGCGACCAGATCGCTCCTGATCGTCCGCATGTCGGCGACGTCGTTGAGATCCGTCGACAGGAGTCGTAGGAGGGTCCTGCGATGCTGCTCGAGCCGCGGGTCGGAGCTGGATACGGGAAGGACCGCGACCCGCGGGGCCTGGCTCGTAGCCCTCAGCTCCGGGATGCTGAACGGCGCGTATCGGACGTCGGGACGCACCATCCGCCAGCCCCAGAGGAGCAGGGCGACTCCGAGCCCCGCGATCGCCACCCGGCCGAACCAGCGGTTGGCGAGGAGCGCCTGGATGCGGCCCGGCCACCGCCAGCCGGTGCTCTCCCCCACCTCCTGCCCCGCATAGGCCCACGCGGTGAAGGTCACGACCACCAGGCCGACGATCAGCAGTACCAGCGAGGTGCGGGGGATGACCTCGGACCATCCGAAGGTACGCACGGTCTTGTCGAGGATCTCGAATATGCCCCAGGCGGTCGCCGTGTACACTCCGACGATGCGGAACGCCCGGGTCTGCCGCAGCCGATGGAAGGACTCGCCCCTCATCGGCGGCATAGTAAAATGGGGGATCGAGGCCGCACAAGCAGGCGTAACGCCCCTGACAACGCGCGGCGCGCCCCGGAACTAGGATAGGGGCGACGATTCCACCATCGACTGGAGGGAGGCATACAGGTGCGCTTCCACTGGCTGAGGATTTCCGAGATCGCTGGGCTCCGACGAATGTTCGCCTGCGCCGCACTATGCCTGGCCACGGCCCTGGCGTGCGAGGCCGGTTCCGACGAGGCGGACGGACCGGAAGCAGCCGACGGCTTCACCGCCGATGCGCCGGGCGTCCCCGAGTCTCTCGCGGAAAGGACGGCCGCCGATTCGGCCTCGGCGTCCGAATCTCCCGCCATGCGCGCCGAGCTCGAAGCGAGTGGCGGAACCGACGTGATCGGAACCGTCAGCTTGACTCAGGGCGCGGCCGGCACGACCGTGGCGGTCGAGATACACGGCGCGAACAGCGGACTACCCTACGTGGCGGAGATCGTCGAAGGGACGTGCGCGAGCCCCGGCGCCGTGATCACCCAGCTCGGCGAGATTACGGCGGGCGAGGAGGGCGACGGCGACTTCCGGCGCGTCGTCGACCGCGCCCTCTTGGGGCCCGAGCGGCCGCAAAGGGCGGTGCGGGTCCGGGGCGCCGGTGATCCGACCGCGATCGTCGCTTGCGGGGACCTGGGTCCCGGGGCTACTTCAGCGACGGGTCGCTGAAGTTCTCCAGCCTGTCCTTCACGACGAGCATGAAGTGGTCGGCGGTCGCGCCGTCGACCACCCGATGGTCGTAGCTGATCGAGAAGTACGCGCAGGTACGGACGCCGATCGAGTCGTTCGGGCCCACGACCTTGACGCGCTTCTCGATCGCGCCGACGCCCAGGATCGCGACCTGCGGCTGATTGATGATCGGGGTGCCGGCCAGCGAGCCGAACACGCCCGGGTTCGTGATCGTGATCGTCCCCCCCTGCACCTCGTCCGGGCTCAGCTTCTTGGTGCGCGCGCGCTCGGCGAGATCGTTCGCCGCGCGAGCCAGCCCGACCAGCGAGAGCTCGTCGGCGTGCCGGATCACCGGCACCAGCAGGCCGAACCCCCGCTCCTGCTGGAGCGCGACCGCGATGCCGACGTTGATGTCTCTCTTGAAGACGATCTGATCGTTCCACACCGACGCGTTGAGGATCGGCCATTCCTTCACGCCCGCGATCAACGCCTTGATGATGAACGGCATGAACGTGAGCTTGACGCCCGAATCCGCGAGGAAGCTCTCCTTGTTGCGGCGCCGCTGCTCGTCCACCCGCGTCATGTCGATCTCGAAGAACGACGTAACGTGCGCCGAGGTCCGGCGTGAGGCGATCATGTGCTCGGCGATCCGCTGGCGCATGATCGACATCGGCTCGAGCTCGACCCGGTCGCTGTCCCCGAAGGGGCGGGGCGCCGGACCGGGGGCGGCCACCGCGGCCGGCTCGAGCCGCTCGATCGGGACCGTGCGCGCCGGCTCGCGTGGTTCCGTGCGCGCCGGCTCGGCGCGCGCAGGTTCCGGCGCTCGCTGCGGCTCGGCGGCTGCCGGGGCTCCCCCGGCACCCTGCCGCTCGACGTAGGCCAGGATGTCGCCCTTGGTCACGCGTCCGGAAAGCCCGCTTCCCCGGATCTGGGAGATGTCGATCCCGTGCTCGCGCGCGATGTTGCGGACGAGCGGCGAGGAGCGCGTCCGCCGGAGCTCCTCCTTGGTGGCCGGCCCCGCGGCGCCGTTTCCCGCACCGTCCCCCGACGTCACCGCGACCTGGCCGCTCCCGGACTCCGCGGCGGGTCGCTCCGCGCTGGGCTCCGCCGCCGGACCCGGTGACGAGACCGACCGCTGGGCCGACCCGTCGGCCTGCGAGGACGCCGCCTTCGCGGGCGCGGCGGCGGGTTGCGCCTCACCCGCGGCCAGGATCGTCGCCACCACGGTCCCGACCTCCACCGTCTGACCCTCCTGGACCAGGATCTCGCCCAGGGTCCCCGCCGAAGGCGACGGGATCTCGGCGTCGACCTTGTCCGTCGAGATCTCGAACAGGTTCTCGTCCCGCTCCACGTGATCGCCCGGCTTCTTCAGCCACTTGACCAGCGTCCCTTCGGCGATCGACTCGCCCATCTGGGGCATGATGACGTCTATCGGCATGTGCACCTCCGGCAGGATCGAGGCGGATATCGGAAGATCATCTCAGTAGTCGAGCAGCTTGCGGGCGGCCTCCAGCACGTCGTCTTTCCCCGGCAGATAGTATTCCTCGAGCGGCGGACTGTACGGCACGGGGGTGTCCGGCGCGGTCACCCGGACGATCGGCGCATCCAGGTACTCGAACGCCTTCTCGGCGATCGTGGCCGCGATCTCGCCGCCGAAGCCGCCCGTCCGCGGGGCCTCGTGAAGCACGATCGCGCGCCCCGTCTTTGCGACCGACTCCAGGACTGCCTCCTCGTCGAGCGGCACCAGCGTCCTCAAGTCCACGACCTCGACCTCGACGCCGTCGGCCGCGAGCGCCTCGGCCGCCTCGGCGGCCGTGTGCACCATCGCGGCCCACGTCACGATCGTCAGGTCCTGCCCCTCGCGGTGCGTGCGCGCCTTCCCCAGTGGGACGACGAACTCCTCGGCCGGTAGATCCTCCTTGATCCGCCGGTAGAGGAACTTGTGCTCCTGGAACACCACCGGATCGTCGTCCCGGATGGCCGCCTTGATCAGGCCCTTGGCATCGTACGCTGTGGCCGGGCACACGACCTTGAGGCCGGCTGTGTGCGTGAAGTACGACTCCGCCTGGAGCGAATGAAAGGGCCCGCCGTGAACGCCGCCGCCGGCCGGCCCCCGGACGACGATCGGAGTCGCCTGGCCCCAGCGGTAGCGGTTCTTTGCAGCCACGTTCGTCAGCTGGTCGAAGCCGCAGCTGATGAAGTCGATGAACTGCATCTCCGCCACGGGCCTCAGCCCCATCATCGCCGCGCCGACCGACGCGCCCACGATGGCCGCCTCCGAGATCGGCGTATCGATCACGCGGCCCTCGCCGAAGCGATCGAGGAACCCGTCGGTGACCTTGAACGCGCCGCCGTACACGCCGACGTCCTCGCCGAGCAGGAACACGCGCTCGTCGGACTCCATCTCCTCCCAGAGGCCCTGGCGGATCGCCTCCAGGTAGGTGGTGCTGCCGCCTCGCTCGGGCGCGGTCATTCGCGGAACTTCGTGACGCGGATGGTCGCGCTCCCGTTGATACCCGTGTAGACGAGCTTGACCGTGTACGGAAGCATCGTCTCTTCGCTCGCGAGGCCGGTGCGCAGCGTGACCCTGCGCTCGACCCCCGCACTGGTGAGCGTCACCACGGCCGAGTCGACGTCCGTGTCCTCCAGGTAGATGGAGAGCGCGCGGCTGTCGATGTGCGCAACCTGGCCCTCCAGCATCTCGATCTCCTGGCTCCAGACGGTGTCGCCGGGGATCCCCCGCGGCTCGTCGTTTCCCTCGTTGACCGAGAGCACGCACGCGCCGGCGGCAAAAACTACGCCCGCTGCCAGGGTCATCGCGAAAGCGATAGGCCTTCTCATCGGTATTCCCCCCATTGCCTCCTGATCTGCAGGCGTGCCGAATCGTCGATTCCGACTTCGAGGAGGCGGATCTCGTATGGCGGGATCTGGAGGCTGCCGCCGCTTCCCGTTCGGACCGATTCCTCGCGCGCGCCGCTCTCCCCCTCGACCATCAGCGAGGCCTCGTCGACTCCGACCCTCAGGAGCGTCAGCTCCAACCGGCCGTCATCGACCATCGCGCGCTCTCCGAGCTGAAGCTCGATCTCCGTCTTCCAGACCTCCTCGCCCGGGACATTCGAGATGCCCTCCCCGCTCACCGTCGCGTTGCACGCCGAAAGAACGAGCGCCGCCGAGGCGACCCACGCCGGGCTCACGAGCCGATCTCGGCGGTGAAATCGTGGAAGTTCGGATGCTCGGCCGTCCAGCGCGGGGTCGACCAGACCCCGTCGAGCGCCGTGCGAGGCTCCGGCATGGGCGCCCTCTCGGCCTCGTCGACCGCGGCGTCGAGCTTGCTCCGCACCCGCCCATCGATCTGGTCCAGCTGCTCCCGGTCCACGATCTCCTCGGACAGGAGCCATCGCTCATACCGCGCGACCGGGTCCTTCGCCTCCCACGACTCCAGCTCGCCGGCGGGCACGTAGCGTTGATCGTCGTGCTCGGCGTGCCCCTTCCGCCGGTACGTCTTGACCTCGATCAATGTCGGGCCCCCGCCGCTCCTGGCTCTAAACACGGCTTTGCTGCCGGCGTGCCAGCACTGGAGCACGTCGTTGCCGTCGACCTGGACGCCGGCGCACCCGTAACCCGCCGCCCGCTCGACCATGTTCCGGTTCCCCATCTGCCTGTCGGTCGGAGTGGAGTAGGCGTAGGAGTTGTCCTCCGCCACCAGGATCACCGGCAGTCGATTGGCGCAGATGAAGTTCCATCCCTCGTGCGCGGCCCCGGTCGAGAAGCCGCCGTCGCCGATGTAGACGAGGCACACCGAATCTCTGCCCTGCATGCGATTGCCGAGCGCCACGCCGGCCATGACGGGGATCATGTCACCGAGCATCGAGACCGGGCCGATGAAACCCTTCGAGAGATCGCCGAAGTGGATGTTGAGATCCTTGCCCTTGGAAGGACCCGTGCCCTTGGCCATGTACTGCTTGAGGATGTCGACGGGCTCGGCGCCCTTGACGAGGATCGAGCCCAGGTTCCGGATCAGGGGGCTGACGTAGTCTCGCGCGTCCAGCGCATAGGCGGTGCCGACCGACTCCGCCTCCTGGCCGAGCGAGCGGTAGACGCCGCCCACGACCTTGCCCTGCCGGTAGAGGTTGACGAGCCGCTCCTCCAGGCGCCGGTTGAGGAGCATGTACCAGTAGAGGTCGAGCAGTCGCTCGGGCTCGAGACGGACGCCTTCGGGGACGACGATCTCGGGCGCTTCGACGCTGATCGAGGAATCGCTCATGCGTGGGGTGCTGTCCTCCGGCTGCGGTTCGGATCGGAATTCGGGCGTCAAACTACGCCCGCCGGGCGCGCCCGGCGACCGCGATCCCGCGACCGGACCGGATCAGTCGGGCGCCACTCCCGCCGGCTCGCGGGTGACGACGACACGCGCGGAATCCACTCCCGGATACTCGACGACGCGCACCGCGAACGGCTCGAGGCGCATCGCTTCCGAGTAGTTCTGATTCCGCACCACCTCCACGGTGGCGGCGCTCGATTGCCCGTCGGGCGTGGCGAGCCGCAGCGTCACCTCGGCGATGCGGTTTCCCGGCTCCACGTCGGCGAGCGTCACGACCACCTGGCCGTCCAGGACGGAGGCGGATTCTCCCTCCCGCAGGAAGACCTCTTCGCTGGGGCCGGACTCGACGCGGCCGGCTCGCTCGCCCTGGCGAAAGGCGCACGCGAGAGCCACGAGGACGAACGCACAGACCCAGACGTACCTGACCCGAAGCATCGTCGAGGGACTCCTTGGACTGGGTTGGCACAGGGGCTGGCGAATGAACGCCCGATAAGATAATCGAACCCGACACGGATCGCTGCTCCGCGGGGTCGAGGCGCGGTCAGTCTTCCGGGAAGGGCGCGGTCCAGGTGTCGAACTGCATCTTCCAGACGCCGTCCGGCTGGCGGCGCCAGACCACCTGGTACCGCCCGGCCGACACCCGCGGTGCTTCGTTGCGCAGCTGTCCTTCCTGCCGCCACGTGCCGACCTCGATCGCCACGTCACCCACGACCTCCAGGCGATCGGTGGTCAGCGAATGGGCGAGCGTGCGGAAATCGGGGTTCCGCGGCGTCCAGAACACGCGGATCGAGTCGCGCCCGGCGATCATCCGACCGCCCGGGGGGACTACGACGGCGTCGTCCACGTACTGGGCGGCCATGCCCTCCGCGTCGCCGCGCTCCAGGGCGCGGCTGAAGGCCTGCGCCGACAGCGCGATTCCCTCCGCGGCCGCCGTCGAGTCTGTTTCGACCTGCGCGTAGCCTGTCGAAGCGAGGCAGAGGAGCGCGACCAGCGCGAGGCAGCGCTTCATCGCGCCACGCGCGCAGGACCTCGAGGACCTATCTGGGGATCGCGAGCTCCACCTCCCCGGCCGAAGCCTCGGGCTGTCCACCCTCGACGAGCGCGAGGTAGACGCCCACGCCGTACGTGCCGTCCGGCAGATCCTCCCCGAGAATGTCGGCCGCGCTCGCCGTCGCCGTCTCGAACGTCTCGGTCGCGCCAGGATCGAGGGTCACGGTCCGCAGGATCATCGTGCAGATCGCGCCGTCGCCCTGGTCCCAGGCGATCTCGCCCGCGGTCCGGTACGCCCGCAGGAATACGGGGCAGCCGCCGACATCGAACTGGATCGCCCGATCCGTGGGGTTCCGGACGGTCAGTGTCCCACGTAGCTGGACGGGGAACGATTCCATGACCGCCACGTCGGCCTCGAGGACGAGCCCGGAGATGTCCGCCGGCGCGGGAACGGGGTCGGGGACCGGCGCCGGCTCCGCCCCGGGCTCGGGCGGCGTCGTCCGCTCCGCGCAGGCGAGCAGCACCGCGGCAGCGATCATGGATGTGGATGTCCACCGCATCGATCCCCTCCTCTGTTCGAGCTGCCCCAAGGATGCACCCCGGGCACGGGTACGGCCAATCCGAATGAACGGACGTCGCCCGCGGGCCGTCCTTCCCCCGATGATACCCGGCGGCGATACTTCGATCCTGCCGCCCGGTCGGCGCACCGTCCTCCAAGGGAGCTCCTCGATGCCGCATTCGTTCTTCCCGGCCTTCGGCCGTTCGATCCTCGCCTTCTTGCCGCTGCTGTCGTTCGCGACGGCCGCCGGAGCCCAGAGCACTCCCGCGGAGTCCGCGGAGCTGACCTACCGCGTGGACGTGCGGGAGCGGGGCGACGACCGGTTCCACGTGCAGCTGACCGTCGACGGGCTGCCGGCCGGCAGCGACGTGCTCCAGTTCGCCGCGACGGCGCCGGGAACCTACCAGGTCATGGACGTCGGCCGATTCGTAGAGGGACTCCGGGCAACCGACGCCGCCGGGAACGAGATCCCGGTCGAGCAGATCTCGACCAATCAGTGGCGCATCTCGTCGCCGTCGGATGTGCGGGAGATCACCTATCGGATCGCGGAGACGTGGGACACTCCGGTCGACGAGCACCCCATCTATCCGATGGCGGGAACGTCGATGGAGGTCGATCACGTCCTGTTCAACGCCCACGCGGTGTTGGGATTCCCGACCGGGATGCAGGACGCCCCCATCCGGCTGGAGTTCTCGGTACCCGAAGGCTGGACGGTGGGCACGGCGCTGCAGAAGGACGCCTCGGGGATGTACGCGGCCGAGGACTACGACTTCCTCGTCGATTCCCCGATCCTGGCCGGCAGCACCCTGACGGTGGCCACCACCGAGGTGGGCGGCGCGCCGGTCGAGATCTACACGTACGCCAAGGCGGGCGAGATCCGCTCGGACATGCTGCTCGAGTCGATGGAGGACATGCTGAACGCGTCGGCGGACTTCCTGGGCGGTCTTCCCGTCGACCGCTACGTGTTCCTCTACCACTTCGAGGATCCGCCGCGGCAGGGCGTGCCGTACGGCGCGTGGGAACACAGCTATTCCAGCGAGTACGTGCTTCCGGAGGCGCCGTGGTCGGAGGGATACGGCCAGTCGATCACCGACATCGCCGCCCACGAGTTCCTGCACATCGTGACGCCGCTCAACATCCACAGCGAGATCATCGAGCACTTCGACTTCGAGACGCCGGTCCCGTCGCGGCATCTGTGGCTGTACGAGGGCGTCACCGAATGGGAGTCGCACATGGTGCAGCTCCGCGCCGGGCTCAAGCCGCTGGATGCGTACTTGACCGAGCTCGTGCAGAAGATCGCCGCCGACCAGACCCAGTACGATCCGACCTACCCGCTCGAGAAGCTGGCGCTCACGTCTTACGGCGACGAAGGGCAGGCGCAGTACGGGAACATCTACAGCCGCGGGGCGGTCGTGGCGGGGCTGCTGGACATCCGCCTGCTCGAGCTATCGGGCGGACGGATGGATCTCCAGGACGTGCTGCTCCAGCTCATGGAGCGCTACGGCAAGGCAGCGCCCTTCGACGACGCCACGTTCCACCAGACGATCGTCGACATGACGTTCCCCGAGATCGCCGACTTCTTCCAGCGCTATGTCGTGGCGGCCGAGCCGCTCCCGCTCGCCGAGTACTACGGCAAGCTCGGCATCGACTACGACCCGAACGGCCCCAGCTTCACGGTGCGCGAGAACCCCACGCCCGAGCAGGCCGCGCTGCGCGCCGCATGGATGGGAGATCGCCCGCGGGCCTGATGGCCCGCCTAGTAGAGTTCGGCGAGCATGCAGCGCGCGCTGCCACCACCGTAGGTCTCGATCGTGGCGAGGTCCGCGTGGACGAGCTCGGCGTGTTTCTCGAGCGCCGAGCGTTGGTCGTCCGTGAAGGCGTGAAAGGCCCGGTCGGACATCACGACCAGCGTTTCGCCTCTGTCGTTCTCGAGCTCGAGCACATTGCCGCAGAACGCCGCCATCTGATCGAGCGAGAGGAAGATCGTCTCGTGTCCCGTCTCGGCGAGGCTGGCGAGCACTTCCGACCGATCGAGCGGATCGATCGCGTCCGCGCACACGACCGCCCACTCGCTCCCCACGCTCAGGACGACGTTCGTGTGATAGATCGGGCGACCGCGGGCGTCCGTCGCGCGGAAGACGATGGGCTCGAGCCCCATCCGCTCCGCCCATTCGTGCACCAGGCGCCTGTCCGTCCGAGGCGACTCGCTCGCATAGACGATCCCTGATCGCTCGTCGATCACGAGGCTCCCGGTTCCCTCGAGGAAGC
>DASSBK010000313.1:0-5751 GCA_035698825.1 Gemmatimonadota bacterium | reverse complement strand
CCTATCCCGGCACGATCGAGGTGTCTCTCCGGCCGGACGGAACGCTGACGGCGGTCAACGTGGTTCCCCTCGAGACCTACCTCGAGGGCGTCGTGCCGAAGGAGCTCGGGCGGCCGGGCGCCGACGCCCGCCAGGCGCAGCTCGCCCAGGCGGTGGCCGCCCGGACCTACGCGCTCAAACGACTCGGCAGCCGCTCCGACCTGGGGTTCGACCTCTACGGCAGCGTCCTCGACCAGGCGTACATGGGACTTCCGGATCCCGCCGATTCGCTGGCCGTCCGCGCCGTCCGCTCGACCCGCGGCGAGGTCCTCCTCTACAACGGATACCTCGTCGACGCGTTTTACCACTCGACGTGCGGGGGCCACACGGCGCGGGTCGAGGAGACGTTCGATTCCCCACCCGCTCCGTACCTGGTGGCGGTGAGTGACGCGCGGCCGGACGGAGGATACTGGTGCCAGGAATCCCGCTACTTCCGCTGGACGGCGAGCTGGACCGCCGAAGAGCTCGACGCCACGGTCCGTCGCAATCTGCCGTCGCTCGTGCCGCTGCCGCCGGAAGGCGCCGGGTCCCTCGTCGACATGGACGAGGAAGCCACCACTCCGGAAGGCCGTGCGCTCACGATGCGTGTGACGACCACGACCGGTCGCTACGTCGTCGGCGGGGACGCCATCCGGAGGCTCTTCGCGGACTCCACCGGCAGGATCCTGTACAGCACGCAGTTCTTGTTCCGGGCCGAGCGAATGGGAGCCCGACTCGACGGGCTGACGCTCGTGGGGGGTGGCTGGGGGCACGGAGTCGGA
Organism: Gemmatimonadota bacterium; assembly: GCA_035698825.1. Taxonomy (GTDB): domain Bacteria; phylum Gemmatimonadota; class Gemmatimonadetes; order JACCXV01; family JAHWKZ01; genus JAICNR01. The sequence goes on along the minus strand of DASSBK010000313.1, from coordinate 4,951 downwards.
ATGTGCCAGGTGGGAGCCATGGCCAGGGCGCGGGCCGGGTGGGACTACCGGAGGATCCTCGCCGCCTACTATCCCGGCACCGAAGTCCGGGGACTGTACTGAGTCGCGTGATTCCGTCGACGCGCGTGCTCATCCGGTCGGTACGGGCGATCCCGATCCTCGCGCTCGCCTGCGCGCTCCCGCTCTTTGCATTCGCTTGCGCGCTGCCCCGGCCGTACGAGACGCCGGCCGACGCGGGCGTCACCGCGGTCCCCATCCGCGACTCCTATGCGCGGGCCCGGATCGAGATGGTGGCCGCCGTCAACGAGGATCGGGGACGGCAGGGCATGCCTCCGGTAGCCCTCGATTCGCTGGCGACCGTCGTCGCCCAGGGCCACGCCGAGGAGATGGCGGCCGGCGGATGGCTCAGCCACTTCAACGCGGCCGGCCTCGCGCCCTACGAGCGCTTCGCCGCGGCGGGCGGCACCGGGCACGTCCTCGAGAACGTGTTCCGCTCGCAGGAGCGGTCGCGGACGGAATGGCCCGCCGAGGTCCTCTGGGAGCGGTTCGACATCCGCGAGGCGGAGCGGTGGCTCATGTCGTCGGAAGGACACCGCAAGACGATCCTCGATCCCCATCACCCGCGGATCGGCGTCGGGATCGCACTCGATCCACGCCGCGGATCGGTGTACGTGGTCCAGGAGTTCGTCACGGCCGCGGCGACGATCGAGCCGCCGGGCCGCGTCCTTCCCGGACAGGAGGCAGCCCTCTCGGGGCGCATGCGGACACCCGACGCGCGGCCCCTGATGCTGGTCCTGACGCGCGAGCCTCTGGTCCGCGACTGGGTCGCCGACGGCGATCGTCCCCCGGGAGGCTCCTACCCCGACGGCGGCCCGGACGCCCTCGTCATCCCGCCGTGGGCGATCCGGTGGAACCCCGACGACCGCTCGTTCGGGCTGCGCCTCCGGATCGGCCGCGGGATCGACGAAGCGCGCTGGTACGGGGTCCTCTACGCGGCCCCGGAAGAGGCCGTCGTCCGCGCCCTGTCCGACCGCCGGGCCGACACCGGCAAGGGCTGGCCGGCCGCCGCGTTCGTGGTCGAAGTCCTCTAGCGAGCTTAGCTTAGAGGCATGTTCGAGCGCCGAAAGACGCGTCCTGTGCGCGTGGGAAAGGTCACCGTCGGCGGGGACGCGCCCGTCTCCGTGCAGTCGATGACGACCACGAAGACGGCCGACGTCTACCCGACCCTCCAGCAGATCCGGAACCTCGAGGTCGCGGGCTGCGACATCGTGCGGGTCACGGTGCCGGACGAGGCCAGCGCGGAGGCCTTGCCGGACATCAAGGCGGGGATCTCGATCCCGCTGGTGGCCGACATCCACTTCAACTACCGCATCGCGCTCCTGGCGCTCGACGCCGGTGTCGACAAGTTGCGCATCAATCCCGGCAACATCGGGGGCGAGAAACGGGTCCGGGCCGTCGTCGAGAAGGCGACGGAGAAGGGCGTCCCGATCCGGATCGGCGTCAACAGCGGCTCGCTCGAGATGGACATCCTCGAGAAGGACGGCGAGCCGACCGCGCGCGGCATGGTGGAGTCCGCGATCCGGCACTGCGAGATCCTGGAGCGGATGGACTTCCAGGAGATCATCGTGTCGCTGAAGTCGAGCAACGTCCCGCGGATGATCGAGGCCTACACCCGGTTCGCCGACCTGCGCGACTACCCGCTCCATCTCGGCGTCACCGAGGCGGGGCCGGTGGAGGCGGGGACGATCAAGTCCTGCGCCGGGATCGGCGCCCTGCTCTCGGCCGGGATCGGCGACACGATCCGCATTTCGCTGGCCGACGACCCGGTGATCGAGACGCGTGTGGCGAAGAAGCTGCTGCAGATCCTCGACCTGCGTCCCAGCGGCATCAACGTGATCGCCTGCCCGTCGTGCGGGCGCGCCGAGGTCGACGTCCACAAGCTGGCCGCCGAGGTCGAGAAGCGCACCGCGCACATGGACAAGAACATCACGATCGCGGTCATGGGCTGCGCGGTGAACGGCCCGGGCGAATCGCGCGAGGCCGACATCGGGATCGCCGGCGGCGTCCACAAGGGACTGCTCTACCTCAAGGGTCAGAAGGAGCACACGATCCGCGAAGAGGAGCTCGTCGACCATCTGATCGCCCGCATCGAGAGTGATCTGTAGGGGCGTTGGACATCCACGCCCGGCCGCTTTCTCGTACGAACTGACCTAGTGGCCGACCGACCCGTTCGCATCGGACTGCTGGGCGCCGGCGCGGTCGCGCAGACCGCCCACCTGCCCGCCTTCCGGCGCCTCCGCAAGGCCGAGCTGTTCGCCATCTGCGACGTCGAGCAGGGCAAGCTCCGCGCGCTGCGGGAGCGGACGGGCGTCGCGCACGCCACGACCTCGATCGACGAGCTCCTCTCGATCGACGAGCTCGATGCCATCGACATCTGCCTGCCCAGCCACCAGCACGCCGCCGCGGCGGTCCGATGCCTCGAGGCGGGGAAGCACGTGCTCTGCGAGAAGCCGCTCGGCCTCACGGCGAAAGAAGTGGAGGACGTCCTCGCGGCCCGCGACCGGAGCGGCAAGCACGTCCTCGTGGGGATGAACAACCGCTACCGGGACGACTCGATCCTGCTGCGGCGCTTCATCCAGGACGGACAGTTGGGGGAAGTGTTCCGGGCGCGCGCGGGATGGCTCAAGCGGCGCACGAAGGTCAAGCCGGGCGCCTGGCAGTACGCGCCCGCGAAGTCCGGGGGCGGCGTGGTCATGGACCTCGGCATCCAGCTCCTCGATCTCGTTCTCTGGCTCTGCGCCTACCCCTCGCCGGAGCGGGTCAGCGCGTCGTTCTACTACCACACCCCCGAGATCGAAGTCGAGGACAGCGCGATGATCGTGCTGACGTGCGCGGGAGGGCTGGCCATCACGGTCGACGTCTCGTGGCACTTCCTCGTCGAAGAGACGGAGTACGACCACTTCGTCGACCTCTTCGGCACCGCCGGCTCGGGACTCCTCAACCCGCTGCGGATCTTCCAGCGGAGCTACGGCACGCTCGTCAACGTGACTCCGCAGGTTCAGCGCAGAATCGGGAACATCTACATGGAGTCGTACGAGCGCGAGCTGGCGTTCTTCGCCGCGGTCGTATCGGGGAAGGAGAAGCCGCCGCCGCTGACCGAGCAGCGAACGCTGGCGCGGACCCTGGACGCCGTTCGGCTGTCGGCGCGCGAGGGCCGCGAGGTCCCGGTCGGCGAGGCCGACGCACCGGCGCCCGGCGCGTGACTCCGCGCGCGCGGGCGATGCGCGCTGCGCCGGTCGGCAGCCGCGGCTCGGCACGTGGGCCGATCGCGGCGTGGTGGTGGTGGCCTCCCGCGGCCGGGGTCCTGTTCGCGCTCGCCTATCCGCCCCTGGACCTGCTCCCGCTCGCGGTCGTCGGACTGTGGCCGTTCCTCGCGTTCCTCGACCGCGAGGAGGGCTCGAAGCCGCGCGCGGCGTTCGTCGGGGGATACCTGTTCGGCCTGGCGCACTTCGGCGCGCTCCTGTACTGGATCGCGGGCCTCACTGGTTTCAGCGTGATGGCGGTCCCGGCATACGTGGCCTCGGTGCTCGTCCTCGCGCTGAACGGCGGGCTGACCGGGCTCGCAGTCGCGCTCTGCCGGCGGCGCGGCGTCTCGGCCGCGATCTCGTTTCCGCTGGCGTGGACGGCGGTCGAGTGGCTGCGCTCGTTCGGCGACCTGGGGTTCACGTGGGCCGTGGCCGGCGACACGCTCGCGTCCTATCCGCTCCTGATCCAGACCGCCGAGCTGGGCGGCGTCTGGCTCCTGACGCTCTGGGTGACCGCGCTCTCCGCGACCCTCTATCGCCTGGCCCGGCCGCTGCCTTCGACGCGCCGGGCGCGCGTCGCGGTCCTGGCCGTGGTCCTGGCCGCGGCCGTGCCGGTCTACGGTGTGCTGCGGCTCGCGCGTCTCGAGGAGGCGCTCGAACGCTGGCCGACCCTGCGGGCCGCGGCGATCCAGCCGAACGTCCCGCAGGACGTCAAGTGGGACCCGGCCTTCGTCGACGAGACGTACCGGCGCCTCGCCACGCTGACGCTCGAGGCCGACGAGCGCGAGCCGGACCTGGTCGTGTGGCCCGAGTCCGCCGTTCCGGGCTACCTGCGGTACGACGATAGGGCGCGCGGTTTCGTCACCGGCCTCTCGCGGACGATCGAGACCCCGATCTTCACCGGGACCAACGACGCCGACACGCTGGCCGGCGCGAGCGGGGAAGGGCCCGCCGACTACCGCGTCTTCAACGCCGCTTACCTGGTGTCCGGCGACTCCATTTTTCCCGGCCGCTACGCGAAGCGGCGGCTCGTGCCGATCGCCGAGCGGGTTCCCTTCCTGCCCGGGCAACTGAGCGGGCTCTTCGAGAAGCTGAGCGACTGGACGGGTCAGTTCGCGCCCGGGGAGGATTGGACCACCTGGACCGTCGACGGCGTGCGCTTCGGTGTCCTCATCTGCTACGAGTCGGTGTTTCCGGGCTCGTCCCGCGCGCTCGTCCGGAACGGTGCCGCGTTCCTCCTGAACATCACCAACGACGCGTGGTTCGGCCGGACGGCGGCTCCCTACCAGCACGCGAGCCACCTGACGCTGCGCGCGGTCGAGCACCGCGTCTCGTTCCTGCGCGCGGCGAACACCGGCGTCTCCGGATGGGTCGACCCTCTCGGCCGGTACCGCGAGCGCACGGAGATCTACGTGCCGGGCGTGGTCGTGGCGGATCTCCCCATCCCGGGGATCGTTACGCCCTACACGCGCTGGGGTCCCTGGGTGCCGCTCCTGTCCCTGGTTTCGCTCGCCCTCCTCTGGCTTGTCGGACCACGCCGCCGCGGGTAAATTCATGTGTTCTCGGAGAGCTTTCGAGGTACAGCGCTAGAGGTCGGTCCAAACGGCTCAGATTCGAGGCGAGCGACGAGGCCGAGCGGGGCGTAC
>DASSBK010000312.1:0-10229 GCA_035698825.1 Gemmatimonadota bacterium | reverse complement strand
CGTCGAAGGTGCCCGCCGAGACGCCGGAGTCCCGCGCGCTGTCGAAGGCGCTGAAAGCCGCAGGCTTCCGCTTCGTGGGCCCGACCATCTGCTACGCGTTCATGCAGGCCGTGGGCATGGTCAACGACCACCTGGTGAGCTGCTATCGGCACGCGGAGATCGCGGGCAGTGGGGAGACCGCGCGGGCAGGGAAGGCCGACGCGCGGAGGGGGAAGTGATCCGCGCGGCGGTCATGGTCGCGCCCGGCGTGCCGATCGAGGTCCGGGAGATTCCCGCGCCGCGGATCGAGCCAGGCGCCGTGCTTCTCGAGACGATCTTCTCCGAGGTCTGCGGCACCGACGTCCACTTGCGCCACGGACGCCTCGCCGGCGTTCCCTATCCGATCATCCCCGGCCACGTGTCGGTCGGGCGGGTCGTCGAGACGGGGGGCGTGGTGACCGACGTCGAGGAGCGCGCCGTTCGCCCGGGCGACGCGGTCACCTTTCTCGACGTTCACGAGACCTGTCACGCGTGCTGGTACTGCCTCGTCGCGAAGCAGTCGACCCGCTGCCCGAAGCGTCGCGTGTACGGGATCACGTATTCGGCGGAGGAGGGCCCGCTGGGCGGCTGGGCCGAGCGGATCTGGCTCAAGCCCGGCGTGCACGTGGTTCCGCTCGCCGAGGGAGTCTCGCCGGAGCGCTGGATGGGGGCCGGCTGCGGGCTCCCGACCGCGCTCCACGCGGTCGATCGGGCCGGGATCCGTCTCGGCGACCGGGTGGCGATTCAGGGGAGCGGCCCGGTGGGTCTCTCGGCGGCGATCCTGGCGCGGCTCTCGGGCGCGGCGTCGGTGATCGTCCTCGGCGATCCCGCGGCCCGTCTGGAGGCGGCCCGCGGGTTCGGCGCGGACGCCACGATCCAGGTGGGCGAGACGACCGCCGACGAGCGGATCGAGCGCGTGCGCGAGCTCACGGGCGGCCGCGGCGCCGACGTGACGATCGAGGCCACCGGCGTACCGGGCGCGGTCCGCGAGGGGATGCGGATGACGCGGGACGGCGGGCGCCTCGTCGTCGTCGGTCAGTACACGGACGCCGGCGACGCAATGTACAACCCGCACGCCGACATCAACCGCCGCCACCTCGACGTGCGGGGCACGTGGGGGTTCGACTACTCGCACATCCATCGCGCGATGGAGATCGTCGCGCGGCACGGCGATGACGTTCGCTGGGAGCGCGCGATCACGCGCGCGTACGGGCTCGACGAGATGGACCGTGCGCTCGACGACGTCGAGGCGGGGCGAGTGGTCAAGGCGGTCGTGCGGCCGGGGGCGGTGTGAGCGGAACCGGCGGCGAGCGCGCGCGCTGGGTAGCGGAGCCGGACCTCCGGATCCCGTTCGAGGACGGCGCCGTCCGCGCGTGGCGCCGGAGCGACGCCGACGCGCTCGTCCGCCACGCCGACGATTACGAGGTGTGGAAGAATCTGGGGGACCTCTTTCCACATCCCTACACGCCGCGAGACGCGAAGGCGTGGCTCGGCGGTGGTTCCGAGAGCAGGAGCGAGCTCTCGCTCGCGATCGAGGTGGGCGGGCAGCTTGCCGGCGGTCTCGGCCTCAAGTTCCCGCGCGACCCGATCTACCGCGTCACCTCAGAGGTCGGCTACTGGCTGGGGCGCGTGTTCTGGGGGCGCGGGATCATGCCTCGCGTGCTCGCGGCGTTCGTGCCGTGGGCGTTCGACCGCTTCGAGCTGGAGCGGATCGAGGCCGGGGTCTTCGAGACGAACCCCGCGTCGGCGCGGGTCCTCGAGAAGGCGGGGTTCGCGCTGGAGTCGCGCCAGAAGCGCTACGTGATCAAGGACGGCAAGATCCTCGACCGACTGCTCTACGTCCGGTTCCGGGGATGAGACGGGCGATCGCGGTTCCGGGGATGAGATGGGCGACCGTGACCCTGGCGGCTTCGCTGGTCGGCGTCGCCGCCTGCGAAGGCGGGCCACCGACGGATACGGCCGCCGACCCCTCCGCATCGATCGCGCTCGCCACCGTCAGCGGTGACAGCCAGATCGGCGAGGCCGGCCGGCTCCTCCGACGGTTTCTGGTCTTCCGGGTCACCGACGGCGCTGGTGCTCCGGTGACCGGGCTGCGCGTGCAATGGGAGGTCGTGTCCGGCGGCGGCAAGGTGAGCGGCAAACGCCACGAGACCGACGCGGCGGGCCTCGCAGCGGGCAACTTCACGCTTGGGCCCGAGACCGGCGAGCACGTGGCGCGGGCCGTCGTCCACGACTCGCTGGCGATCGCCTTCACGGCTTTCGCGCTGCCACGATCCCCCGAGGAGCCCGCCGCTGAGCGCTCGACGCCGCCGTAGCTAGACGATCGGTCTCGCGATCGCGAGGATCCCCACCACGATGAGGGCGAGGGCGCCGGCCACGCCGAGGAGCGGGCGGCCGTAGCCCGTCGACCTGCGGCTCGCCTTCTTCATCGAGTTCGCCAGCGCCAGGGCCAGGACCATGCACGCCACGTGCCCCCAGATCCCCGGGGGCCTGTGCCCGCCGATCAGGAGCACGATTCCCATGAGCCCCTGCAGATTCAGCAGGCCCACGAAGACGGCGAACATCGCCGGCGCGGGACGGGCGAAGGGCCGGTTCGTGCCCAGCCCCCAGACGAACCACAGGAGCGCGACGAGTCCCGCGAGCAGGACCAGGTAGCGCGTTCCGGAGTGGGCGGCGAAGAGAGCGTCCATGGGCTCGTTCCTCCAGGCCGGAGTTGGACGGGCGGCGACTAAACGGCCGCGGAGCCCCCGCAGTTTCCCCCTGTGAGATCCGGCGCGCAACACGGACGTGTCGTGCGGCGCGCGCAATGCACGAAATCCCGAGCCGGGCGCCGCAATCGGATGTGGCTGGCGCCGACCGGTGCTTCGGCGAGGGAGGTCCGGGCGGACTCCGGTCCGCCCGGCGATTTCTTCCGCTTTCCCCCTCCTTCCCGGCGTTTTCCACGCTGCCCCGCAATCGCGCGGTCTCGATAGCGTGCCCCATACCGCGCGCGTACATTCCACCGTGGCCGCCGAGATGGGCGGCATGCATCCATCCGCATACGAGAGAAGAGGATACGACGATGGGTCTCTCGCTCACGCAGAAGATCATCCGCGAGCACCTGGCGGGCGGCGACCCGTCCACTCCGGGGGCCGAGATCGGGATCCGGATCGACCAGGTGATCACCCCCGACGCGACCGGAGTCCTGTGCTACCTCCAGTTCGAGTCGATGGGGCTGGAGCGCGTGCGGGTCAAGCGCGCGGTCGCCTACGCGGACCACGTCGTCTACCACTTCGACGCCAAGAACGCGGCCGATCACCGGTACCTCCAGACCGCGGCCCACAAGTACGGCTCGTGGTTCAGCCTGCCCGGGAACGGGATCTGCCATCAGGTCCATCAGGAGCGGTTCGCGGTTCCGGGGGACACGCTGCTGGGCTCGGATTCCCACACGCCGACGGGCGGCGGCCTCGGCATGCTGGCGATTGGCGCCGGCGGGCTCGACGTCACGGTCGCGCTGGGTGGCGGACCGTACTGGCTGCCGATGCCCGAGGTCGTGAACGTGCGGCTGGAGGGCCGGCTCCCCGAGTGGGTGACCGCCAAGGACATCATCCTCGAGATGGCGCGGCGGGTGACGGTCAAGGGCGGAATCGGGAAGATCTTCGAGTACACGGGTCCCGGCGCGGAGTCGCTCTCGCCCTACGAGCGCTGCACGATCACGAACATGGGGACCGAGATCGGCGCCACGACGTCCGTCTTCGCGAGCGACGAGAAGACGAAGGACTACCTGGCGCGGCTCGGCCGCCCCGAGGACTTCCGCGCGATCGCGCCGGATGACGACGCCGAGTACGACGACGAGATGACGATCGATCTGTCGACGCTCGAGCCGCTAGTGGCGCTGCCATCCATGCCCGACAAGGTCGTGCCGGTGCGCGAGGTGGCGGGGACGAAGATCGACCAGGTCATCGTCGGGTCGTGCACGAACGGGGGGTACGAGGATCTGCGGGCCGTCGCGAAGATCCTGGAGGGCCATACCGTCGATCCAAACACGAACTTCGTCATCGCGCCATCGTCCAAGCAGGCGCTCGAGATGATCGCGCGCGAGGGGCTCCTGCCGGGGCTCCTCGCCAGCGGCGCGAACCTGAGCGAGTCGACGTGCGGCGCATGCATCGGCGTCGGTCACGTGCCGGCACCGGGACAGAAGAGCCTGCGCTCGTTCAACCGCAATTTTCCCGCGCGCAGCGGGATCAAGGGCGACCAAGTATACCTGGCGAGCCCCGAGGTCTGCGCGGTATCGGCGATCGCCGGAGAGCTCGTCGACCCACGCGACTGGAACGGGCGGGCGCCTTCGAAGACGCTGCCCGAGAAGTTCGTCGGCACACGCGCGGGCCTGATCCCTCCGGCGGACGACCCGGGCGGCGCGGCGATCGCGCGCGCCGACCATATCACCGACATCCCACTCGCGGCGCCGCCCGCGGACTCGATGTCGGGCGAGGCCCTCATCGTGACAGGCGACGACATCACGACCGACGACATCGTGCCTGCCACGGCCGAGATGCTGTCGAACTGGGCCAACATCGACGCGGTTGCGAGCTTCATCTTCAAGCGCCTGGACCCCGAGTTCCCGACGCGTGCCATGCAGAAGGGCGGCGGCTGGATCGTCGGCGGCGCGAACTACGGCCAGGGGTCCTCGCGCGAGCACGCCGCGATGGGGCCCATGTACATGGGGGTCAAGGGCGTGGTGGCGAAGTCCTTTGCGCGGATCCACAAGGCGAACCTCGTGAACTTCGGCCTCCTCCCGCTGACGTTCGCCGACCCCGCCGTGTACGACACGATCGCCGAGGGGGACGTGCTGGCCGCCGAGGACGTCCACGCCGGCATCGACCGCGGCCGCTTCACGATGCGAAACGAGACGAAGGGCACGTCGTTCGAGGTCGAGATCGACCTGACCGAGCGCGAGCGCACGATCCTGAAGGCAGGTGGAGTCTTGCCGTACACGCGCGATCACGGCCTCGCGGCCTGATCGTGCCTCGAGGATTCCATTCGAGGAGGGGGCCGTGGTGCTGACCGACGACCTGCTCGCCCGCTGCGCGGAGCGCGCCGCGGGATACGATCGGGAGAACCGCTTCTTCCAGGAGGACTTCGACGAGCTCAAGGCGGCCGGCTATCTGACGATGGCCGTTCCGGAGGAGCTCGGCGGAAAGGGGATGAAGCTGGATGCGGTGTGCCAGGAGCAGCGGCGCCTCGGGTACCACGCGGCGCCCACCGCGCTCGCCGTGAACATGCACCTCTACTGGACCGGAGTCGCCGCGGACTTGTGGCGGGCGGGGGATCGCTCGCTGGAGTGGATCCTCACCGAGGCGGCGGACGGGGCCGTGTTCGCGGCCGGGCATGCCGAGAGCGGCAACGACATGCCGGTGCTCCTGTCGACGTCCCGCGCCCGTCGGGTGGACGGCGGTTACGAGTTCACATCCCACAAGAGCTTCGGCAGCCTGACACCCGTTTGGAATTACATGGGACTCCACGCGCTGGACGACGGCGATCCCGCCGCTCCCAGGATCGTGCACGCGTTCCTCCCTCGCGATGCCAAGGGGGTTGAGATCCGTTCCACGTGGGATGACGTCCTGGGAATGCGGGCCACGCGCAGCGACGACACGATCCTCGATGGAGCGTTCATCCCGGAGCGCTACGTGGCGCGGGTCCTGCCGCCCGGGTTCGCGGGGGCAGACGCCTTCGTGCTGGGGATCTTCGCGTGGGCCCTGATGGGGTTCGGAAACGTGTACTACGGCCTGGCGCGGCGGATCTTCGACGTGACCGTCGGTTCGCTCGGCAGGAAACGCTCGATCGCGATCGCGAGCCGCTCCATGGCGCGGCACCCCGGGATCCAGAGCGACGTCGCCGAGATGTGGATCGAGCTCGAGCGGATCGGACCCCACCTGGACGCGGTCGCCGACGACTGGTCGCGGGGAGTCGACCACGCGCACGCGTGGGTTCCGAAGATCTTCGCTGCCAAGTACAGCGCGGTCGAGGGGGCCTGGCGCGTGGCCGACAAGGCGCTCGACGTGGCCGGGGGGTTCGGCATCTTCCCCGCTTCAGGGATCGAGCGGCTCCTTCGCGATGCCCGGATCGGCCGTCTCCATCCCGCGAACGCCTACCTGACGCGCGAAGTCGTCGCCAAGATCGTCCTCGGCCTCGATCCCGCCGAGCCGCCGCGGTGGGGGTAGGGGCCGGGTTGCACGACACGGCTGGACGGCGCGATGGTCGGGCGCGAGTCAGCTCGGCGAAAGGATCTTTCCGGGAAGCTCGCCGGTGACGGCGCCGTCCCGCACCGCGAGACGGCCGCCGACGATCACGTGGGGGACGCCCACGGGGTAGGAGTGCGGAACCTCGAATGTGGCGGTGTCGGCCACGGTCGCCGGATCGAACACCACGAGGTCCGCGGCCTTGCCCTCCGCGATCGTTCCGCGGTCGGCGAGGTGCAGGATCTCGGCCGGCAACCCGCTCATCTTCCGCACCGCCTCTTCCAGCGGCATCGCCTTCTCCTCACGCACGTACTTGCCCAGGACGCGCGGATACGTGCCGTAGGCTCGCGGATGCGGCGATCCCTCGGATAGCGGGCCGGTCGAGCGTCGCGCGCCCGAGTCCGAGCAGATCGCGCACAGGGGATGCGCCAGCGTACGGCGCGTGTTCTCCTCGCTCATTCCGTGCCCGACGATGCCGGATCGATTCCTCGACTCGGTCAGGATCTCGACCGTGACGTCGTACGGGTCCGCGCTCTTCTCCTCGGCGTAGGAGCCGAGTCGTCGTCCGATCGCGTCCTTCGGCCCGTCGGCGCCTACGTCGACGATCTGGATCGCATCCCACTCGCCCATCATCGCGATCTTCTCGTCGACCGCGGCGCGGAGCCGCGCCTCTTCGGCGGGATCCGCGAGCCGCGCGAGGAACGCCTCCGTCCCGCCGTCCCGTGCCCAGGCGGGGAAGAGGGACGAGAGCCCGGTGGAGTACGCGGTGTACGGATAGCGGTCGAAGCGAACGGGCCGCTCGGCCGCTGCACGCTCGATCGTCGCCAGGAGCCGCTCGGCCTTGGGCCAGTTGCGCTGGCCCTGAGCCTTCAGGTGCGAGACCTGGAGCGGCGTGCCCGCGCCTTCGGCGACCGCGAGCGCCTCGGCGAGCGCCTCCTCGACCGTATCGGCCTCGTTCCGCATGTGAGTCGCGTACGGCAGGCCCGGCGAGGCGGCGGGCCGGGCGAGCGCGACGAGCTCCGGGGTCGTAGCGAACGCGTTCGGCACGTATTCGAGTCCGCTCGAAACACCCGCCGCGCCGGCCGCGAGTGCCTCCTCCACGAGCGCGACCATGGCTGCGAGCTCCTCGCTCGTCGGCGGTCGGTCGCCCTCGCCGACCACGACCTCCCGCACGGTCCCGCTCCCGACCATCGTGACGAAATTCGTCAAATGCCCGCGCGCTTCGAGCGCGGCAAAGAGCTCCTCCCAGTCGCCGGCGTCCACCTCGACCCCGTACCGCTCGCGATAGCTCTCGCGCCGGCGGGCGCGCATCTCGTCGGTGACGGGCATGACCGAGTCCCCGTCCTGCCCGACGACCTCGGTCGTCACGCCCTGTCGGATCTTCGAGTCGGCAAGGTTGTCGGCGAAGATGCCGAGGTCGGTGTGGGCGTGGATGTCGATGAAGCCCGGCGCCACGATCAGGCCGGTGACGTCCAGGGTGTCGCGTGCCGCCGCGCCCACGAGCGCTTCGACCGCCACGATCCGGCCGTCGCGGATCCCGACGTCGGCCGCGAACGGCGCCGCGCCGGTCCCATCGACGACCCGGCCGCCGACGAGCAGGAGGTCGAGCGGCGGCCGCGCGAAGATCCCGAGGCCGGACAAGTCGCCGAGGGCTGTCTGCAAGGCGATCGCGCCGCCCGCCTGGAGGAACCGGCGCCTCGGAATCGGTCGCGGATGTTCGAATCTGCGGTACGGGGACATGCGGTACGATAGGGAGTCCGCCACCCGGCCGCAAAGGAGTGCGGCGCCGGCTCGACCTTCCACTATATTGCGCGCCATGCAACGGCTGACTCTCGTCGCGACGGCCCTCGTCCTCGCGTGCGGCGCGCAGGTCGATCCCGACGCGCCGCTCGCCACGCATCGCGATGAAGAGCGCGACGTGACCTTCGTCACCCCCGAAGACCTGCACGGATGGATGGAGGCGGGGCACGCCAACGAGGTCGTGTTCATCGACAACCGGAACCTGTTCACGTTCGAGCAGAGGCGGGTCGCCGGCGCGCGCCTCATCCCCACCGACGACGTCGAGGCGTCGCTCGGGAGCCTCCCGCTCAACAAGTGGGCGGTGTTCTACTGTACGTGACCCGACGACGGTCTGAGCGTCCGGGCGGCGCAAATCGCGGAAGAAAACGGATACGACAGGGCGATCGTCCTCGAGGGGGGCCTCGGCGCCTGGTCCGAGAAGGGATACCCGGTAGAGTCGGGGAGTTGAACGACGCGCGATGAAACCCGCGCGAAGCGTATCGCCGCAGCCGGAAGCGCCTTCCCCCGAGCTCCCTTCGTATTGCAAGTCTCTGTTCGGTGGGGTGATCGCCTCCGACCTCGTCTTTCCGTTCCCCGAGCTTCCCGCGGACCAATCGCAAGACCTCGCCGGATATCTGGACGACCTCGAGCGATTCCTGGATGCCAAGGTCGACGGAGCCGCCTTCGATCGCGACGCGGCACTCCCCGAGGGCGTCCTCGACGGCCTCGCCGAGCGCGGGGTCTTCGGTCTCTATGTCTCCGCGGAGCACGGCGGGATGGGGTTCGGCCAGCGGCAGTCGAACCGCGTGGCCGCGCGCATCGCCGCGCGCGACGCGGGCCTGGCGGTCCTGCTCGGGTCCCACCTGTCGATCGGGATCAAGGGGATCTGGATGTACGGGACCGAAGAACAGAAGCGGCGCTGGCTCCCGGCCTGCGCCCGCGGCCAGACGCTGGCGTCTTTCGCGTTGACCGAGCCCGAGCACGGATCGGACGCGGCGAACATCGAGTCCCGGGCTCTGCGCGCGCCCGACGGGTCCGGATGGATCCTCGACGGGCACAAGATCTGGATCGGCAACGCACACCGCGCGGGCGTCCTGACCGTGTTCGCCCAGACGCCGGTCGAGAAGGACGGGCGCACGGTGGACCGCGTGACCGCCTTCGTCCTCGAAGGGCATCAGGAGGGAATCGAGATCGGGCGGATCTGGACCGACGAGAAGTTGGGGATCCGCTCCTCGACCCAGGCCGAAATCTTCCTGCGTGGAGTGCGCGTCCCCGATGACCAGGTGCTCGACCGTCCGGGCCACGGCTTCAAGGTGGCGATGAACGTCTTGAACGGCGGCCGGGTCGGCCTCGCCGCGTGCGCGGTGGGCGGCCTCGAGACGATGCTGCGGTCGGCCGAGAACTTCGCCTGGTCGCGCCGGCAGTTCGGGCGGCAGATCGCGGAGTTCGACCTGATCGCGGCGAAGCTCGCGCGCATGCGGATCGACGGATACGTGACGGAGTCGATGGTGGAGCTGACCGGCGCGCTGATCGACCGCGGGGGGGTCGACTACAGCCTGGAGTCGGCGATCTGCAAGGTGTACGCGTCGGAGGCCGCCTGGCGCGCGGCGGACGACGCGCTCCAGATCGCCGGCGGACGCGGCTACATGCGGGATCGGCCGTTCGAGCGGTACCTCAGGGATGCGCGCATCAACCGGATCTTCGAGGGCACCAACGAGGTGCTGCGGACGTTCATCGCGCTGGCGGGCATCGAGCGCCTGGGCGAGTACCTGGAGCATGTCGGCTCGGCGCTGCGCGAGCCGATCAAGGACATCGGCGTTCTGACGGAGTTCGCATTCCACCGGATCAAGGACGCCGTCGGGAGGCCGAGCGCGGCCGTGGAGGTGGCCGAGCCTCTGGCCGGACCGCTGCGGGCGCTCGAGCGGTACGCGGGAGCGCTGCACGAGGCCGCCGAGCGCGCGATCCGGGGGCACCGCGAGCGAGTCGTCGACGAGCAGCTCGCGCTCGCGCGGCTCGCCGACATCGCGATCGACCTCTACGCGCTGACCGCCGTGGTGGGGCGCGTCCAGGCCACGATCGAGCGCGCCGGCGAGGAAGCGTCGGAGGCCGAGATCGACATCGCCCGCCAGTTCAGTCGCGAGGCCGGGGCGCGGATCGAGGCCCGCCTGGCGCTCCTCTCCGAGAATCGCGACGAGCGCCTGCGCCGGATCGCCC
>DASSBK010000311.1:0-3945 GCA_035698825.1 Gemmatimonadota bacterium | reverse complement strand
CAGCGCTTGGCTTCCGGGTCGAACTCGCAGGGCAGGTCGTACTCGAGGACGTACTCGCCCGCCTTCTCGTCCAGGTGGGCGGGGATCGTTACGCCCACCTCCGCGCACAGCGGCACGATGGACGCCATCCAGGTCTGGCGGAGCTGGTCGTTCGTCTTGCCCTTGAGTCGGTACTCGAGCTGGCCGGAGTGGTGCTTGAGATCGTCGGGGAGTCCGAACCAATCGATGCCGGTCGGGAACATCCAGTCGACGGCCCGTTGGAGCAGCTCCTTGACCTCGCCGCCGGCCTTGGCGAGCCGGCGCATCCACGACTCCCCGTGCCGGAGGTGGAAGTACTCCTCCTTGTCGACCTTTACGAGCGCGCGCTTGAGCGGCCCGTAGGAGGTGTTCTGGTGGACGTCGGAGAGGAGCACGATGCCGGCGCGGTCGAACAGGCCGTTGGCCACCGCCATCTCGGCCCAGTTCTCGAGCGGCTGGTCGAACCCGTAGGGCTTCTTGAACTCGTGCGGCTGGCGGCCGAAGACGAGCCACTCCTTGTCCTCGCCGAGATCTTCCAGGAGCCGGTAGGCGATGTTCGCGTGCCCGAGCTCGTCCTGAATCACGGCGCTGACAGCGATCCGGCTGGAGATCGTGGGCGCGTCCTTGGCGGCGAGATAGTAGGCGGGCGCGCTCATGAGCTCGGTGTCGCCCTGGACCAGCATCTGGATCTTCAGCGCCTTGTGATACCCCGGCGTCATGTCGTCCATCGACTCGACGACGAAGCCGTTGGCGATCCGCTCCTTGAGCGCGGAGTCCTGGGAAGCGTCGAGCATCAGCGGACCTCGCGGGATGCCGGCGGTGTCATGTTCCCGACTTCCAGATCGACGCGTCGACCTTGACCCATCCGGCGCCCCGGCCGGGATGCGGCATCACGGTCAGGTCCACGTACGATTCGCCCTGCGTGGCGTGGAGGGTCCGCGTGTCGTCGGTCTGGCCTTCGCTCGAGACCTGCCAGCCCGCATCGGTCAGCGCCTGCCGGTACCAGCCGTAGCTCTCGGCCGAATCCGCCTCGGAGACGAGTGACACCTCGCTGTACGCGCCGCCCGCGTCGGGGGCGGTCGATGCGGAGGTGACGGTGCTGGCCGGAGGGATCGGAAAATCGGGGGGAAAGTCGGCGGGAAGCTCGACGGGCACGACTTCGGTGGCGGCCGTGTCGGGCGCCGGGGTGACCGTATCCGTGGTGGCCAGCGTGTCGGGGACCTCCGCAGGCCGTTCCTCTTCGGGGTTGCCGCATCCGGCCGCCAGAGCCAAGGTCATGGCCATGATGAAGAGCGGAAATGGCTTGCGCATGGACGGCGAGCGTACCCACGCCCGTCCGGACCGTCAAGCCCCGCCCGACCTGTGGACGATCGGGCATTCGACCCTGACGCTCGACGCGTTCGTCGGGCTGCTGCAGGATGCCGGCGTCGCGGGGATCGCGGACGTGCGCCGGTATCCGGCGTCCCGCAGAAATCCCCAGTTCAACCGCGAGACGCTGGCGGTGTTCCTCGACGCGAGGGGGATCGCGTACCGCTGGTTCGAGGAGCTGGGCGGCCGCCGAAGCAGCGCCGCGCACGCGACTTCGCGCAACCTGGGCCTCGAGAACGCGGGATTCCGCGCCTACGCCGACTACACGGCGACCGAGACTTTTCGCGCGGCGCTCGCGGACCTCGCCGCGTGGGCCGCGGAGCGGCCGACCGCGGTCCTCTGCGCCGAGGCCCTGTGGTGGCGCTGCCATCGGCGGCTGATCGCCGACCTGTGGGTCGACCGCGGCGGGAACGTCGTCCACATCTACAGCGACGGGAAGCTGGAGCCGCACTCGCTGTGGGATCTGGCGCGCCGCGAAGGGGATGGTCTTGTCTATCCGCCCGAACAGGGCGAGCTTGGTCTGAGCCCCCCGCCGCGAACGCGTTGAACCCCACTCGAGGTCCCATGACGATCCGCCCGCTGAGGACGATCGCATTCATCGGCGTGTGCGCCGCGCTGTCGGCGGTGCCGCTCGTCGCGCAGGAGACCCTCGGCCTCTGGGCGCCGGATCCGGGCCCGCTGGTGGCGGAGATCCGCGCCGGCATCGAGGACTACTACGCCTTCGACTACGCCGGAGCGCTGGCCCGCTTCGACCGGGTGATCGCGGCGGTGCCCGAGCACCCGGTCGGGTACTTCCTCAAGGCCGAGGCGAACTGGTGGCTGTTCCTCAACGACCGGCAGAACGACGACGCCCGCCGGGAGCTGGAGCGCTGGCTGGGACAGGCCATCACGCGCGCAGAGAAACGCCTCGAGTCGCACCCCGACGATGTGGAGACGCTGTTCATCCTGGGAAGCGCGTACGGCCGTCGGGGGATGCTGGCGGGCACCGCCAGGGACGCCTGGAGAGCGGCGCGCGACGCGCAGCGCGCGAAGGGAAAGCTCGATCGCGTACAGGAGCTGGCCCCCGACAACGTCGACGCGGTCGCCGCCGAGGGCCTCTACCAGTACTACGTCGGCACGTTCGGTTCGGTCACCCGCACGGCCTCGCGCCTGCTCTTCGGACTGCGCGGGGATCGCCAGGCGGGGTTGCGCGCGCTGGACACCGCCCGGCGTCGCGGAACCTACACCCGGACGGAGGCGGGATTCTTCCAGGGCCTCTTCTATCTGCAGTACGAGAGCCGGCCTTCCGCCGCGCAGCCGATCCTCGACGGGCTCCGGGATCGCTATCCGGAGAACCTCTATTTCGCGACCATGTCCGCGTACGCTCGCCAGCGGCAGCGGAGATTCGATGCCGCGCGGCCGATCTACGAGTCGGTCCTCACGAAGCTCAGCGGATCCCGGGTCTACGGCCGGGAGGGGGAGAGCATCACGCGACTGTTCTACGGACAGACGCTGATGGCCCTCGGGGCGTACGACGCCGCCGAGGAGCAGTTCGTGCGGGTCGTCCAGCTCCGCGCCGCCGAGTCCGACGCGTACCCGCACGCCTACCTCTTCCTCGGCCGGCTGGCCGATCTCGCCGGCCGCCGGGACATCGCCCAGAGGTACTACCGGAAGGTCCTCACGCTGGCCGACGCCGCCGGCTCTCGAGAGGCCGCCGCACGGTATCTGAAGAGGCCGTTCGCGGAGGCCGAGATCGCCGGGCTTGTCGGCGGTCCTTCGCCGGCGCGCTGAGCCTCGCTACTCGATCGTCCAGGCCTGCGGCTGATCGGTGAGCGTGACTGTGGTCTCGCGGGAATGGGTGTCCGCTTCGTCGGCGGCCACCAGCGTCACGTTCTCGCCGGGAGACGCCGCCAGCGTGAAGGTCTGCTCGCCACCCGCCGGAACGATTCCCAGCTCGGTCTCTCCGCCGCCTTCGTACTGGATCGTCACGACCATCGCGTGGGGCATCGGATTGGTGATCACCGCCTCGGTCGTCGAGGACTGGCCCGGCTGGAGACCGGTGGAGACCGGAGCGTCGGAAGCGCCCTGCTCGGCAGCCGTGGCGACGGTGTCGGCGGGAGCAGCGTCGTCGCCTTCCTCACCCGCGCAGGCGGCGCCGAGCATCGTCAGCGCGGCGGCGAACGGGACCACGATCGAAAGTCGGCTGGCTGAGGTGCGCATGGGGGACCTCCTTGGGTAAGATCGTTTCCGCCGGCGCGGCACGGCCGGTCTGGCGCCCGACGGACGGCGGGCGACAAGATGCATGGACCTGACGTCGTCTGACCACACCCGCGCGGGGGGAATGCGGTTGGAGATCCTGTTCGTGATGGACCCGATCGAGGTCCTGATCGTCGAGACGGAGACCTCGCTGCTCCTGATCGGCGAAGCAGGCCGGCGGGGGCACCTCTGCGCCGTGGCGCATCTCGGGGACCTCTACCTCGCGGGGAGAGCGGCGCGCGCGCGCGCCCGGCCGATCGCCGTCGACGACGAGACCCGTCCCCACGCCGAGGTCGGTCCCGACGAGGATCGAGCGCTGGACAG
>DASSBK010000310.1:0-3314 GCA_035698825.1 Gemmatimonadota bacterium | reverse complement strand
CGGGCTGCCGCTGGTCGTCACGCGGACGAAGTGGGAAGCGGAAGAGGCCCCGCTGGACGTCGGCGATCCTGTCGTGCTCGGCCTGCGGAGCTACCGGCTGCTGCCGCATTTTCCGCTGGGAACCCAATCCGGCGCCGAAACAGTGTGATCGGGCATTGAAAACGGCCCATCTTCGGCGTTCCGCTTCGTCGTGTCTTCCTGCGGCGTAGGAACCACTACGCCTCGGAATCCACGCCTCGCGCGCCGCCGAATCTGGACCGTTTTGAATGCCCGCTGCGTTTTCGACGAGATGGGACTTGACGGACTTGGAGCCGATCCGGTAAACTCCCTGCATGACAGTAGGAGTTAACCCCGGACAGGCGGAGGGCCGATGAACGTCTCGGCCAAGAGCGAGTATGGGCTCCGCGCCCTCGTCCACCTCCACCGGGCCGGGCTCTCCGGCCTGACGCCGGCCCGGGAGATCGCCGGGGCGTGCGGGGTCCCGCTCAAGTACCTGGAGCAGATTCTCCGCGTTCTCAAGGACGGCGGGCTGGTCGAGGCGCAGGTGGGAATCGCGGGGGGATACCGCCTCAGCCGGCCCGGATCCCTCATCACCGCGGGGGAGGCGATCCGCCTCCTCGACGAGCGGCTGGGGCTGGGCTCCCGCGCTGCGGGAAGCCCGGCGGTCGACGGCCTGGGGCTCCTATGGGAGCGGATCGAGTCCGCCATCAAGGGCGTCGTGGACACCACGACGATCGCCGACCTCGCCTTCTCGATCCCCTCTTCGGCGCGGGCGCAGGCTGCCTCGTGAGCGCTTTTTTTCTCCCTAATTCCTAGTCCGACACTAGACATTAGGAGTCGATATTCCATCGCAGGAGGAATGGTGATGCGTGCATTCAGCCGGAAGACACTCGCACTCGCGATCGCGGCGGCGGTGACCGCGGCCGCGTGCGGAACGGGGAGCGGCACGGAATCCGGGGCGCCAGAAAGGGGCAGCGTCACTCTGGTCCTGGGCGCGTACACGACGCCCCGGGAGGCATACGGCAAGGCGATCCTGCCGGCCTTCCGCGAACACTGGAAGCGGACGACCGGCCAGGACGTGGAGTTCCAGGAGTCGTATCAGGGAAGCGGCGCCCAGTCGCGGGCGATCGTCGGCGGGTTCGAGGCCGACGTCGCCGCGCTGTCGCTCGAGGCCGACGTCGACAAGATCGCCGAGGCGGGTCTCATCACCCACGACTGGAGGGGCGGACCCCACGGTGGGATGGTCTCGAACTCGATCGCCGTGATCGCCGTGCGACCCGGGAACCCCCAGGGGATCCGTGACTGGGAAGATTTGGTGCGCCCCGGCCTCGACGTACTGACCCCCGACCCGAAGACCTCGGGCGGGGCCCAGTGGAACATCAATGCCCTCTACGGCGCGGCCCTTCGGGGTCACGTGGCGGGCGTTCCGGCGAACGACCCGGCCGCGGCCGAGGAGTTCCTGAGCCGCGTGTTCCGGAACGTCCGCATCATGGACAAGGGAGCGCGCGAGTCGATCACGAACTTCGAGCGCGGGGTCGGCGACGCGGCCATCACCTACGAGAACGAGGTCCTGGTCGCGCGAATGGATGGGGAGGAGTACGACTACGTGATCCCATCGTCGACGATCCTGATCCAGAATCCCGTGGCGCTGATCGACAAGAACGTGGACGCACACGGCGTACGCGACGTCGCCGAGGCGTTCGTCGCGTTCCTCCACGGCCCGGAGGCGCAGCGTGCGTTCGCGGAGTACGGCCTGCGCTCGGTCGATGAGTCCGTGGCCGCCGAGACGGCCGTCCAGTACCCGCCGGTGGAGGACCTCTGGACGATCGACGCGCTGGGAGGCTGGGACCGGGTGGCGACCGAGATCTACGGCAGCGACGGTCGCTTCACGCGCGCGTTCGAGGCGGTCCGCGAGGCTCGATGAGCGCGCGGCTCGATTCTTCCGCAGGCGGAGCGACGCTGCCGTTGCCGCGTCAGTCGACCGCGCGGGCGCCCCAGCCGTGGGGCCGATGGGGTCTGCGCGCGACCGCGTGCCTCTACCTGGGTCTCATGATCGTCCTGCCGCTGGCCGCGATCGCGCAGCACGGCCTGGCCGACGGGCTGTCCGCGTTCCTCGACGACGTGACCCAGCCGCTGGCCGTCGAAGCGCTCGCGTTGACCATCGGCGCGGCGGTGATCATGACGGCGGTCAACGCCGTGATGGGAACCCTCACCGCATACGCCCTCGTCCGCTACCGCTTTCCGGGGCGCGCGGTGCTGGACGCGATCGTCGACCTGCCGTTCGCGATTCCCACCCTCGTGACCGGCGTCATGCTGGTCGCCCTCTATGGCCCGCAGACCGGCGTCGGGTCGTGGCTGACCGCTCACGGCCTGCCGGTCATCTATGCCAAGCCCGGCATCGTGCTCGCGCTGCTGTTCGTCTGCTACCCGTTCGTGATCCGCACCGTCCAGCCGGTGCTCCACGGGGCCGAAAAGAGCCAGGAGGAAGCGGCCTGGACGCTGGGCGCCTCGGGATGGACCACGTTCCGGCGCGTGGTGCTGCCCACGATCGGGCCCGCGATCCTCACCGGTTCGATGCTCAGCTTCGCGCGCGCTCTCGGGGAGTTCGGCTCGATCATCGTCGTGGCCGGCAACATTCCGGGGAGCACGCTCACCGCTCCCGTCTATCTGTACCAGCAGGTCGAGGGGGACAACACGGGCGCGGCGAGCGCGATCTCGATCGTTCTCCTCGTGCTCTCGTTCACGACGATGTGGGCGATCGAGCGGCTCCAGCGTCGAGGGGAGGGTCCCCGTGCGCGCGTCTGACCGATCCCCCCGGTGGCTGGTGGTGGGACCGGTCCTCCTGTATGCGGGGCTGCTCCTGCTCGGCCCGCTCTTCGCCGTGGTCGCGGGCGCGTTCGCGGAAGGCGTCGGCGCGCTGATTCGCCGCCTGTCGGCCGCGGACGCGGTCCACGCGCTGAAGCTGACGCTGATGCTGGCTGCCGGGGCGACCGTGTTCAACGCCGTTCTCGGCGTGCTGGTCGCGCACGTCCTGGTCCGCGACTCGTTCCGCGGCCGGCGCTTCCTCGACGGGCTGGTCGATCTGCCGTTCGCCGTCAGCCCGGTCATCGCCGGGTTCATGATCATCCTGCTGTTCGGCAGGGAGGGATGGCTGACGCCGCTCGCGGACGCCGTCGGGATCAAGTTCGTGTTCTCGCTTCCGGGGATGTTCCTCGCGACCGCGTTCGTCTCCCTTCCGTTCACGATCCGCGAGGTGATGCCGGTGCTCGAGCAGCACGGGCACGACCAGGAAGACGCCGCCCTGACGATGGGCG
>DASSBK010000309.1:0-2988 GCA_035698825.1 Gemmatimonadota bacterium | reverse complement strand
GCGCGGAGCGTAGCCGACCGGCTCTTCCGGTGTGCCGGGGGCGCCGGCCAGCTGGAAGGCGCCGAAGTCGAACGCGTAGGTGTGGATCGGCGGGCATCCGGTCGCGACGACCTGGTCGAGGAGCCCCCAGCGCCGGAGCGCGGCGAGGCCCGGCGGGTGGACGAGGTGCGTGGAAATCGTGTCGCTCGGAAACGTCGCGCGGTCGACGACCAGGACCGAGTACCCCTTGCGCGCGAGGAGCATCGCCGTCGGCGATCCCGCGCAGCGCGCTCCGATCACGATGGCATCGTACTGTCCGCTCATCCCTCAACTCCCCCTCGAGCGGCGTCGCCATCCTCCAGTGCGAGCCGCAGCGCATCCAGAAACGCCGCCGGCTGCTCGATGGGCGTGTCGCCCGCCGCGCCCTCGATCACGTGCAGCGGCCAACCGTACCGTGCATGCGCGGCCTCGGCCACTTCGAGCGGGGTCGCGAGATCGCCTCGCCCCCAGATGAGCGCTGTCGGCACCCGGATGCGCGCGAGCTCCGACGGCGGGACCCCGGGCATGGCGAACTCCGCCATCAGTGCATGCATGGCGGCCTGAACCTCCGGCGCGCTCGCGCGATCGAGATTGTAGGCCTTGAGGACCCGCCACCGATCCCCGAGCCGGTCGCTCAGGCTGTCGAGGTCGAATGTGCACCGGCTCCAGAGACGGTCGTGGGTCTCGCCGGTCGGGCTCTGCAGGAACTCGCTGAGCGCCGCCCAGAACTCGGGCGCGGGCTGGAACGGGATGAGGCCGAGCGCGTCGGCGAGGACGAGCCGCTCGATCCGCGCGCCGGGCCGGGCCGCGTAGCGGGCCGCGATCGCACCCCCCACCATCTGGCCCACGAGCGCCGGCGGCCGGCTGCACGTCCGCGCGATCAGCTCGTCGAGCCACGTCAGAACCCGCTCGCCGTCCATGAGCCCGTCGATCCTCGATGTCCCGTGTCCGGGGAGATCGGGGGCGATCACGCGATGGGTCGCGGCGAGGTCGGGGATCACCGCGAACCACCTGGCCGCGAACCCCCCGGGGCCGTGGAGGAGCACGACGGGCGGCCCGTCTCCCGCTTCGAGGACGGCGGTCGAGATTCCCGCCAGCTCGATCCGGCGCGCGGTCACCGGCATCATCCCGATCAGGCTGTCGCGAGCTTCGCGACCCGTCAGCAGCTCCTGCGTCTCCATGCGTCCCTCCCGGATGGTCGTCGACATGCGCTTCCCTTGGAGCGTATCCGGGAAGCGCCCGCGCTGTCTTCGGGGAGACCACCCAATCTCGACGATCGCCTGGTGAGGGATTCCCCTCATTCGGAGGACTGGACGACCTCGTGCTCGTAGGCCCACGCGGTGGCCGCCGCGCGCGAAGGGACGTCGAGCTTGGCGAAGATGTTGCTGACGTGGCGCTCGATCGTCTTGACGCTGAGGGAGAGCTCGTCGGCGATGCCCTTGTTGGAGCCGCCGGCGGCCACCAGCCGGAGCACTTCCAGCTCCCGGCGGGTGAGGCCGTGGGTCGGGGTGGCGGCGCGCGGGCGGAGGAGCGCCTCGACGCGCTCGCGGTCCGGCTCCGCGCCCAGATCGGCGTAGGCGGCCCGCGCCGCCTCCAGCTCCAGGCGGCCGCCGTCGCCGTCGCCGAGCGCGCGGCAGGCGAGACCGATCAGCTCCCGGGCTCGCGCGGCTTCGTACGGGACCTCGAGCCCCTGCCACTGCCGCCACGCGTTGCGCAGGTCGATCAACGCGTCGCGGGGTCTCCCTTCCGCAAGGGCCAGCGCTCCTCGGGCCTGCGCCGCCGTCGCCTGGAAGACCGCGATGTCGAATCTCTCCGCGAGCGATTCCAGCTCCTCGCAGGACAAGCGGGCTCCTGCCGGATCGCGCGCGGCGAGAAGGATCTCGACCTGAGCCGGGAGGAGACGGGCCCGATCGAGCGGATCGGTCGTCGCGTCCAGGGCGGCCCCGATGGCGGCGGCCGCCGCGTCCGCCCGGCCCCGAGCGAGCCACAGGAGAGCCAGCCCGGGCTGTGGCTCCGCGCCGGCGCGGCTCGCGTTGCCGTATGCCTCCTCGGCCGCGTCGAGCTCGCCACGGAGTCGCAGCACCTCGGCCTCCTGCGTGAACGCGGCGGCCGGCGGCCGCGCGTCGAGGCCGTCGGCATGCCGCTCGCGGGCGCGTCGCGCCTCCGCCAGGGCCTCCCCCCACGATCCGTGGAGCTGGAGGATCTCGGCGCGATGGACCAGACAAGTCGACGTGAAGGCGACCAGCTGCCTCTGATCGTCGCACCATCGCTCGAGCGCGGCGGTCCACTCGCGCGCCCGTCCCAGCGCATGGACCCGCTGGCAGCAGCCGATCACGCTGCAGTAGACGAGTCCGGTCATGATCGGGGAGAGCTCGCCGGCCGTCACCGCGACCATCGCCTCGTCGAGGAGCGCGAGGCCTTCCTCGACCGAGCCCATCCCCAGGAGAGCGCGCCCCTCCACGTGCCGCGCCGCCGCGGCCAGGTCCGGATCGCCGAAACGGGTCCCGATCCCGGCGACGTCGCGGGCCATCTCCAGGGCCTGCTCCCAGTCGCCCGCGCCCATGTGCCCCTCGATGACCGGCAGGAGGAGGTAGCCGGCCTCGACGGTCTCGCGCTCCTCGTCCTCGAGGAGCCGGCGGCCACGGGCGAGCCAGCCCGAGGCGGGGCCGGCTTCGCCCCGCAGCAAGAGGCGAAAGCCGATCCAGAACGCGCAGCGAGCGGCGCGCGGACGATCGCCCGCGTCCTGGTACGAGCGGTGGGCGCGCTCCAGCGAGCGATCGAACTCCTCCTCGCGCCCGATCAGGAACGCGGAGGTCGCCAGGCGCTCGAGGTCTTCGCCTCCCAGGGGCGCTTCCCGATCTGCCGCCGCGAGGAGCGCATGCGCGTCCCCCCATGCGCCGAGCGCGTAGGCACGGCGACCACGTTCGAGGTTTCCCTGGGTTTCCATGGTGGTGAGGTTGGGCGGGATCG
>DASSBK010000308.1:0-10001 GCA_035698825.1 Gemmatimonadota bacterium | reverse complement strand
CGGCGCTGGCCAGCGCCGACGCGAACGAGGTGCCGCTCCAGCGCCCCATGGCGGCCGCCGGGAGCAGGCTCACGAGCCCGTCTCCCGGCGCCGACACCGAGACCCAGGACCCCCAGTTCGAGAAATCGGCCTTCGCGTCGGCCGGAGTCGTGGCGGCCACTCCGATGACTTCCCCCTGCCCGGCCGGGAACTGCCGGCGGTCGACTCCGGCATTCCCCGCCGACGAGACGAACACGATGCCTCGGTCACGGGCGTGCTCGTCGATCACTTCCTCGAGCACTTCCGACTCGATCTCCATCCCCAGGCTCATGTTGATGACCCGCGCCCCGCGCTCGATCGCCAGCTCGACGCCGCGCGCGATGTCGACGGCGGTTCCCACGCCATCGCTGTCGAGGATGCGGATCGGCAGCACCCGCGCTTCGGGCGCCGCGGTCGTCACCAGCCCGGCGATGAATGTGCCATGGCCGACCGCTTCGTCGACGAGGCCGTCGCCGTCGCTGTCGATTCCGTCGGGCCGGTCGGAGGGATCCGCATCGTCGTCGACGAGATCGGCGGCGCCGGGCGCGATCCGGCCCGCGAGCTGCGGGTGCCCCACGTCCACGCCGGTGTCGAGGATCGCCACGACGATCCCCGCGCCCCGGCTTCGCGCCCAGGCCTCGGGCGCCTGGATCCGGGCGATCGCGTCCTGGTCCTCCCGGTCCGCCGGCTGCAGGGACGGATCGGCGAACGCCATCGTGCTGCGACCCTGGGCCTCGGGCGCCGAGACGCGGCCGTTGACGGAAGCGCTGGAGATCGCCGGGTCGAGCCGGAGCGCCGGCAGGACCTCGTCGACGTCCGCGTCGGCGGGAACCTCGAGCAGGTACACGCGTTGCGAGGCGAGCGCGGAGATCGTCCGCGTCCCGTGGCGCGCGTTGACGTCCGCGACGTCGGCGCCGGGAGCGAGACGCGCCAGCACCTGGCCGGGAACGATCTCGTCCGGGTCCGGACCCGGCCCGGGCTCGGGCCCGGCCGGACCGCCGCTGGAGCATCCCGCCACGAGCGCGAGCAGGCCCGCGACGGCTCCTGCGAGGATCCTGTGCCGCATCATCCGAACCTCTCCCTTCCGGCGTGCCGTCCGGTCAAATAGAACGGAGCCCATTCCTGCGGGAGGCGTCCTTCCGCGATGTCGTCGCGCATCGACGCAGCGAGCGCGGTCCGCGCGTCGAAGTCGGCGGCGAGGTGTCCATAGAGGCGCGCCATGAATCCGGCCGCAGTCGCATCCTCGACCGGCCAAAGGCTCGCGATCAGCGCGCGCGTGCCGGCGTACTGGAAGCCACGCGCGAGACCCATGAGCTCGTCGCCCTCGAAAACCTGGCTGGTGCCCGTCTGGCATCCGCTCAGCACTACCAGGTCCGCGTCGAGTCGCAGATCGAAGAGGTCGTAGAACGACAGTCGGCCGTCCGCCAGCTCGATCGACGAGAGCAGCGGATTGTCCGCGCGGAACCCGGCGTGCGCAGCCAGGTGCAGGACGCGCGCGCCACGGGCGTGGTGGAGGGCCTCGCGCGTGGCATCCGCACCGACGAGCACGGTCGCCTCGGGAAGCGCGGCCGCAACCGCTGCAACCTCCCGGGCAATTGCGGGCAACCCGGGGACCTCATACCCGAGCACGACATCGCGGTTTCCGCCGCGCCCACGCGGGCCGCGGCGCTCCATCGCCACCGCCACGCCGGCGCTGGGGGCGGTCGCGATCCGGTACCGCTCGATCAGGTACCCGCCACTGTGCCGGAGGGCGTGGAAGGGCACGTAGAAGAGCGGGCCGGAGGGGAGCAGCAATAGCTCGGCGGGATCGTCGAGCAGGGGAGCGATCGGACTCCAGACGAGGTCGTGCAGGCGGTCGAGGGCCCGATTCGCCCCTGCCGCCAGCGCCTCCCTGTGCGCGGACAGGTACGCCTCGCCGAGCGCGGTCTTCCCGGCCTGGAAGAGCCATGCCCCCAGAGCCGCATCGATCTCGGCCCGCGAGGCGATCGGGCCGGTCCAGCGAAGGCCGCGCGCATCGACGGCACAGGCGTGCAAGCGGTCCTCCAGGAAGGCGTACGAAACCGCCGCCTCGCGCGGCCCGAGCAACCCGCGCAGATCCGCCAGCGCTTCGCGCCCCGGTGCCCGATGCGACTTCCCGCGCTCGAGCTGGAGGCTTCGATGGCGACCCGCGAGCTCGGCCTCGCGTCGCGCGATCTCCGCCCGCACGGAATCCACCGCCGCGCGGGGGGCGTTCTCCCGTTCCGCCTCGTTCTGCCGCCGATACAGGAGATTCAACGCGTCCAGCGTCGCGCGGATGTGCACGGAATCGGCGTCTGGAGGATCTCCTTGCCCGCCGACTGCCAGCCGCTCCGTGAGCACGCGAGAGCGCGCCGAATCGACGATCTCGAATGCCGCATCGAAGGCGCCGCGCTCGAGGAGCGACTTGGCGAGACGCTCGTAGAGGGTCGCCTTGTCGCGCTGGAACGCAGCCTGGAGCTCGTCGGCGACGACCTGGCTTCGCAATCGATCGGACTCGGCGATCGCCGCTTCCAGGCACCGGTCGCGCTCTTCGGGCTCCGCTGCGACATCCGCCAGCAGCGCCTGCGCCCGCCAGCGGATCTCCGAGGACGGCAGCGGCGCCAGGCGCTCGAGCGCGCGCTCCGCCTGTCGCTCCGCGAACGCGCGCCTGCCGAGCAGCCACAGGGCGCGTCCGGCAACGATGCGCGCGTACGCCTCCTTCGCGGCCAGCCCCCTGCCGGCGAACGTGCGCACCGCCGCGAACGCGAATCGAGCCGCCGGACGCGCGTCCCCACGGCGGAGCGCCAGCTCGGCCCGGTAGAGACAGGCGAGCGCGGCGAGGACATCGTTCCCTTCGGCGCGGAACCCCGCTTCGGCCTCGGTCAGGCGATCGGCGGCCTCGGTCCAGCGCTTCCGGTGAAGCGCGCTCAATCCGCGGAAGAGCGCGGCCAGCAGCGCGTCCTGGACGAGGCCGAGGTCCGCCAGCGCGTTCCCGGCCTCGGCCGCCCGGTCCCCGGCCTCCTCCCATGCATTCAGGGAGAGGAGGAGCTCGGCCTCGTCGAGCGTGGCGAGCGCGGCATGCCGCTCGTCCCCCAGCTCCGTAACCGCGCGGCGAACCGCTTCGATGCCGCGCAGCGCCTCGCTGTAGCGCGCCGCCAGGAAAGCCAGGTATGCGAGCTGGTAGAGGCACTGGCTCTCGCGGAGCCGCTCGCCGCGCGTGCGGTAGTGCCTGAGCGCGGCGCGGTAGGAGCGCTCGGCATCGGCGAGCTCTCCCCGCCCGGCGAACACATTGGCGCGGTTGAACTCGACGACGGCGGCGGCGTCGAGATCGCCCGCCGCGCGGAAGGCGGCAAGGGCGCGGTCGTATGCATCCAGGCTCTCCGCGTCCCGCCCGAGGCGGTGCCGGACATTCCCGAGATTCGCGTCGACCTGGGCCGCGAGGACCGGCTCGTCGAGCGCGCGGAAGACCCCGCCTGCTTCCTCGCCGGCCGCGAGCGCTTCCTCGTACCGGCCGAGATGCATGAGCGGGTCGATCATCGATCGCAGGACGCGCGCCCGCTCGAGCTCCTGCCCCAGCTCCCGGTACAGACGCTCCGCGGATTCGTACTCCGATAGCGCGTCCCGCTGCCCCCCCGCCGCGATCGCCGCCAGGGCGAGGGCGCGATGCGCGAGGGCGCGGCTCCCCAGGTCGCCGACCCGCTCCGCGACCAGCCACACGCACTCGGCCACCTCGCGTGCTGCGCGCGCGTCCGCGCGATGAAGCGCTATAACCCGCTCCCAGAGCTCGCGCACCAGTCGCGGCGTCGCCGCGGACGGGTCCTCCGCGAGGAGCGCCAGGAGCTGGGCCTTCCCCTCGATCGCCGTAGCGCGCCGCGCCCCCGTGCTCACGGCTCGCCCGTCTCGACCGCGATCCCTCCGATCCGGACTCCGAGCTCCGCGGAGGGGGCGATGAGCTCGATCCGGTACTCCCCCGGCATCACCCCGTGGAACGCGAACGCGCCGCTCTCGTCTCCGGAGGCGCTGGCGAGCGCCCTCCCTGCGCCCGACAGGACCGCGATCAGGTCGTCGGGCGCGCCCGTCTCATCGAGGAGCACCTGCGCGGTGATCCGGAATCGCTCGGCGTCGTCGGGATCGGGGGCGATCTCGAGATCCACGTGCCCACCGGCCATCTCGTACAGGAATCGCCGCCCTGTCGCCGATCCGCGAACGCCGGCCAGCTGCGGCCGGCGGAAGGCGTCTGTGACGAGACGTGCGATCGACCAGCCCGCCCTTCGAGCCGCCGGGCGCGGATGCTCGGACGGGATCGCGAGCACCCGCTCGACCAGCGCTTCGGGAGCTGTCGCGGGCGGCCCGCCGGCGATCGCGGCGGCCAGCGCTTCCGCCCACACCCTGGCCCCGCGGCACGTCTCGCACCGCTCCAGATGAGCGCCGATCTCGCCCGGGAGGCCACCCCTCCCGAGCGCCCAGTCGACGATCCGTTCCAGTGCGGGATGTTCGCTCACGTCGCTCCTCGGTCGCTCGTTCGATGAAGAAGTAGGCCTCGTACCGAAGAGGCCGCCCGCCCCGTGGAAATACGTGGCTGTCCGGCCGTCCCCCCCGTCCAGGTCGACCTGCGCTTCATGGGAACCCCAGCTCCGCCAGCGCGGCGCGGAGTTTCTCGAGGCAGCGGCCGCGGGTCGGTCCGAGGCTCCCGATCGGCATCCCGAGACGGGCCGCGGTCTCGTCGTACGAAGGCGAAGGCGTCTCCCAGAACAGGAGCCGCATGAGCTCCCGGCACCGGGCGTCCATCCGCTCGAGCGCATGGCCCACCAGCGCGGCGCGCTCCGCCCCCTCGACCGCCTCGTCCGCGCGCGGCGGGCCGGATGGGAGCACGCGAGCCGTGGGATCATCCGACATCCGCTGGGCGCGCCGTGCCCGTCGATCCCGACCGCGCGCCATGCGAAGCGCCTCCCGCCGGGCGATCGTCGCGAGCCACCCCGGAAACGCCTGGGGCTCCTTCAGAAGCTCCAGGCTCCTCCATACGATCACGAAGACGGCCTGGAACGCGTCGGCGGCCTCGTCGGTGCCGAGCCCGGCCCGGGCCGAGATGCCGTACACGAGGTTGGCGTAGCGCCGCACCAGCGCCTCCCACGCCGCCTGGTCCCCGGCCAGGCAGCGCTCGATCAGGGTCGTGTCCGGGACTCCGTCCTGGCGTGCGCGGATCGTCACCCAGCCAAGGTAGGGGGCGGGGGCGCAGCCGGGGAGCTACCCGAATCGTTGTGCCACGCCGCCGGGCGACCTATGATGCGGGCGTGCGCAGCCAACGCCTCCTCCCGCTCCTCAACCTCGCGGTGAAGCTCCTTCTGGTCGGGCTCTTGTACTACGGAATGACCCACCTCGAGCTGGATCGATTCGCGGGGAAGGCCATGGGCGCGCGGGCAGCCTTCTATCCGATTTCGATCGTCGTGATTCCCATCGTTTGGGCCCTGCGGGGAAGACCCGCGCCGTATCCCCACCTCGCGGACACCTTCCTGGCGCTGCCTTTCGTCATCGACGTCGCGGGGAACGCCCTCGACCTGTACAACACCGTCGTGTGGTTCGACGACGTCGCCCACACGGTGACCTTCATGCTGCTCGTCCTCGCGGTGGGGTTCCTGATCCTGCGGCTGGATCTCGCGCCATGGATCGCGACCTGCCTGACGATCGGCTTCGGAGCCGTGGCCCACATCCTGTGGGAGATCATCGAGTTCGTCGCCATGTGGATCGGATCCCCTGGCCTCCAGCTCACCTACGAGGACACGATTGGCGACTTGGCGATGTCGCTCGGCGGGACCGTGATCGCGGGCCTGATCACGGGCTGGCGCGCCGATTCCACATCGATGAATCAGTAGCGATCTCTCTCCATTCTCTCGGAATCAGCGATGGCGCCGATCGACGAATAGAGCGGAATCGACGAAACGGCCCAGACCGGTGCTCCGGCCTGGGCCGTTCGTCTTTGCCGCTTCGATCGCCGGTCCGCGGACCGGATCGAAACCTAGCTTTCGGCGCCCGCCAGCTCCTCCACCGCCGTCGCCAGCGTGTGCACCTTGGCCGCTTCGCCGGCGCCGTCCGCGGCGGCGTGCAACTCCGACGCCAGCGCATTCAGGGCCTCGGCGCGCGCCCCACCCGAGCCCTGCTCGGCGGAATCGAGCGCCTGCCTCGCGGCCGCGATCCTGTCCGCCGCCAGGCCGTTCGAGCGTTCCAGCTGATCGAGGTACGCCCGCGCCAGCGCGAAGCTCGGCGGCCAGACCGCCTGCTGCTGCCCCTGGACGTTCCGGTAGTCCTGATGCACGGTGCGCGCGGCGTCGATCTCGTTCTGCGTCAGGTACTCGCTCGGCGTGAGCTCGAGGATGTCGAGCCCACGCGCGATCTCGGAGTTGACGATCACTCCGTTGTACCAGTAGACCGACCACGACCCGCCGCTCTGCATCTCCTCCGCGTTCACCGGCCCGCGGTCGAAGAAGGCGATCTCCTGCGGGTGTTTCGGGTCGGTCCAGTCGAACACCGAGATCCCGCCCTGATACCAGCCCTGCACCATGACGTCGCGGCCGGGAATCGGGATGAGCGAGCCGTTGTGCGCGACGCAGTTCTCCACCGACGTCTGCTCCGCCGGCAGCTTGTAGTAGCTCTGGAACGTCAGGTCGTGACCGGAGATCGTGAAGATCGCGTCGCCTCCCCACTCCTTGGGGTCCGTGGCGCGACACTTCGCGCCGCCGCCGCCGCCCCACTCGTCAGAGAAGAGGAGCTTGGTGCCGTCGTTGTTGAACGTGGCCGAGTGCCAGTACGAGAAGTTCGTGTCGGCCACCGCCGCCAACCGACGCGGGTTGACCGGGTCGCTGATGTCGAGCAGCAGGCCGTAGCCGCCGCACGCGCCGCCCGCCAGGCCGATGGCCGGGTAGAGCGTGATGTCGTGGCACTGGGTGGGTCCGGTAGGCGGACCGTCGTCCCCCACGAGCTTGTCGACTCGGGCCTGGATATCCGCCCGCAGCGCGGCGCTGTCCGCCGCGGTCGGATCGCCGCTGCCCCCACGCTCCTGGACCACCTGCGTGAGCAGGTATGCCAGGAAGCCACCGCCGACCGCCTGCTCCTCGCCTTCGATCGTCACGACGTATCCGCCGGACGCCTTCGCTTCCGCCACCTCCGCAATGCGCTCTTCACGATCCTCCACGGACTCGCCGTGGCTTTCGACGGGGGCGAGATCGTTGAAGATCCGCGGTGAGGACACGATCGCCGCCTGCTCCGGATGCGCGAGCGGGACCTTGATGACTTCGATCCGGAACAGAGCCGAGTTCGGGTCCTCATCGGGCATGGCCGCCGAGCAGCCCGCCAGCTCGCTGGGGGAGCGGACGTTGGAGGAGCCCGAGATGTATACGTAGACGTTCTCGGAATCGTCGGGATCGACGAGGACCGAGTGCGTGTGTGAGCCGCGGCAGGTCTGCACGTTTCCGACGTTGACCGGGTTGTTCAGATCGCTGATGTCGAAGATGCGCAGCCCGCGCAGACGATCGGCGCTGACCGTGTCCTGCACGCCTTCGCCGCCGCAATCGATGCGCCCGCTGAGCCCCTCGCCGGAGACGAACAGCAAGTTGCCGTACACCGACACGTCGCTCTGCGAGGCCGGACAGAAGTACCCCTGGGCCAGCGTGGGCGCCGAGGGGTTGGAGATGTCCCAGATCTGGAAGCCGTTGTAGTTGCCCTGGATCGCGTAGTGATCCATGAAAGCGAGATCGGAGTTCGTGACCCCTACGAACTGCCCCTCCTTGGGGGTGTTCGAAAGGAGCCGCATGTTCCAGATCGCCTCCTCCGCGTCGGTCTCTCCCGCCGCGAGACCGACCCGCGGGTCGGTGGTGTCGGGATCGAACGTCACGTATGGCGCGTCCACGGGCTCGAAGGCCGCGGCCGGCGTCGCGCCCAGGACCAGCGCGACCAACGCGATCGCGAGGGCGATCGGTCGGATCATCGGGGGAATCGTGTTCATGAGCACTTCCGTTGAGTGGGGTGAGGAACTACTTGCGGATGAACACTTGCCGGCACCGCGGGAACGAAGAACGATCATCCCGAGCCCGTGGGCCCGAACACCGTTTCACGAAGCATCGTTTGCATGCGGTCGATCTCGCTCGTCTGATCGGCTCCGATGTCGGAGGCGATCTTGAACACCAGGTCGTTCTGGGCCGCGCCGTACGTGTCGAACAGCTGGTCCACCATCGTGATCGCGCCCCGATGGTGCTGGATCATGAACGTCAGGAACAGCCGATCGAACTCGGGCCCGCGCGCCGCGTCTAGCTGCGCCATCTGATCCGCCGTCAGCATCCCCGGCATGAGCGCGTGCGCCTCATGACCCCCACCGTGCATGGCATGGGCCCCAGCCGCCATCGTGTCGGGCTCAGGCACGGACTGGCCGTTGTTCCGCAGCCAGTTCTGCATGATCGCGATCTCGTCGTTCTGCCCGATGATGATCCTCCCCGCGAGGACCTGGAGCGGCCCGTTCGACGTGTGCGTCGGGATCATCCGGGCCATCACGAGCGCCTGGGCATGGTGGTGGATCATGCCCTCCATGAACTCTACGTCGGCGGCCGTGAAGGAGTTTCGAAGGCTGTCGACCATCGCCACGGGATCGGCCGACGTGGCGGGCTCGGAGGTCGGGCTCGCGGGAGGGACGGCGGCGGGCGGAGGTGTCGACTCGGCACACGCCGCAGCGACCAGGACCGCCAGAGCCACGAGCTTCGTCACCATACCACGAGTGAACGGCGTCGCTTCTGTACAGGAAGGATGAGACATACCGGCCTGATAGTGTAATCGGGCCATCCGGCCCGTGCCACCTCCCGGGACCACCGGCTACAGGTCGACCAGGACCTTGAATCCCCCATAGCACATGCGCTTCACGTCGAAGGGCATCGTCTTCTCGTCCATCTCGTTCATCCGTGGGTCCCTCATGACCTTGGCGTTGACCCGGTCCCGCTGGGCCTTCGACTTGTACACGATCCACGAGAACATGACGGTCTCCCCGCGCTTGAGGCCGGCCGCTTCCTTGAACGACCTGCCAAAGTCCACGTCGAGGTCGTCCCCGGCACATTCGCGGAACTCGAGCGCGCCGTGCTCCATCCAGACCTTGCCCGCCTTCTGCGCCATGCGGCGGTACTCCGCGAGCTTGCTCTTCGGGATCGGAACCAGAAAGCCGTCTACGTATGCCATGGAACCTCCTTGATGAACTGCCATCGGTGTCACACCCGATGATACTTCCGGAACGGACGGTGGGCGATCGCCAGGTCGCTACGCCCTCGCCTCGCGTCTAGCGTCTGGTTCCGGCACTCGCTAGAGTCCGGGTGGCCGACAGGGCGGCCGACGGTCCGCGTAAAGGGTCGAACCCACCCCGCAGGGTCCCAGCGACGGCCGACACGACCCTTACTTCCTGCCCGAGACGCGGACACCGGGCGCCACGGAAGGAAGGGTGTCATGTCGATCTCCGAACTCCCCCCCGATCGCCCGTCCCTCGAATATCTGAAGAAGCTCGCCAAGGAGCGTTTGCGGGAGCTGCG
This sequence comes from Gemmatimonadota bacterium, assembly GCA_035698825.1. Lineage (GTDB taxonomy): Bacteria > Gemmatimonadota > Gemmatimonadetes > JACCXV01 > JAHWKZ01 > JAICNR01. The sequence continues at coordinate 432 of DASSBK010000308.1, read as the reverse complement.
CACGACGGATCCGGAGGCGCGCCTGTCCGCCGCCCAGCTGTCCGTCGCCCGGGACTACGGCTTTCCCAGCTGGCGGGCGCTCAAGGCGGAGGTGGATCGCCGGAGCTCTACCACGCTCACGGCGTTCTTCGCGGCGTGCGGCGCCGGAGACGTCGACGCGCTGCGTGAGCTCCTCGACCGCGATCCCGGCATGGCGCAGGCGCGGGACCCCGACGGCGCGACCGGGCTTCATGCGGCGGTGCGCCACGCCGACGCAGTGCGGCTCCTCCTCGACCGCGGCGCGGATCCGAACGCACGGGATGTCGGCGACAAGGCGCTCCCCCTCCATTTCGCGGCGGGGGGCGGGCACCTGGAATCCGTGCGGGCGCTCATCCATGCGGGCTCGGACATCCACGGATTTGGCGACCTGCACCGGTTGGATGTCATCGGCTG
>DASSBK010000307.1:0-3433 GCA_035698825.1 Gemmatimonadota bacterium | reverse complement strand
GTTCAGCTTCCGGAGGTGGAACTCCCGCTCCGTCGTCGGAGGGTTCGTGGCCGCGACGATCCGCTCCGAGAACCGCGCCGCGAAATCGGGATTGAGGAGCGGAAACCGGCGGGCGGGTGGGCCATCCCCCGCCTGCGCCCGGGCCCCTTTCGGCCGGTAGCGTCGCAGCAGGGATCCGACGACGGTGCCGCGGGTGGGATGCCGGATCCCGAGGCGGATCAAGCCCAGGAGATCCGAAACGACCGGCCGGTCCCGCCGACGGGAGAACGCCACCGACGTCCACCCCAGCTCCAGCCAGCGGCCGGCCATCGCGAGCTCGGAGAGGTAGCCCGTCCCATGGGAAAGCGTGGTGTCTCCGTCGAATCCATCGAGGACCACGCCGGCACCTGCCTCCGCCGCCATGCCGTAGAGGACCCAGTTCAGATAGAGGTTCCCTCCCCAGTTCGCTCCGCCGATCAAACGGTTCATCCGATCGATGTCGGCAATCGGATCCACGGCATCCGCGGCGAAGAAATGCGGCGTCATGCGGTGACCGCCGAGTACGTCGTCGATGAAGCGTCGCTCGTCGGACTCCGGCACTGCGGGGTAGATCGCCGAGAACGTGTGCAGGGGCGGCTTCCCCGCGCTCTGGAGCAGGTCGGCCGCGACGCACGCGATCGAGGCGGAGTCCATCCCCCCGCTCAGCATGCAGGCCACCGGTGTACTGCTTCGAAGCCGGCAGCGGACCGCCTCGACGAAGGATTCGCGGAGGGCTTCCGCGTATTCCCGATCATCCGCGAGCTCGAGCTCGCGGGTGGGGTCGACCGACCAGTGGCGGCGGAATCCGAGGCCTTTCTCCGAGACGGTCAGGGCGTGGGCGGGCAGCACCCGGCGGACGTGCGCGTAATAGGTGGTCGACGCGTCACCGCCGAGCGGGACCTGGAGATGGCGGGCGACCTCGAAATCGTCGATCTCGTCGGGAACCTCCGGCAGTGCGAACAGCGCCTCCACTTCGGAGGCGAAGGCGAACAGGCGGCCGTCACGGTAGTGGTAGTACAAGGGCTTGACCCCGAAGGGGTCTCGCGCGCAGAGCAGCCGCCGGTTCGGGCCATCCCAGATGGCGACCGCGAAGTCGCCGATCCAGCGCTCGACGCAGCGCTCGCCCCAGGCCCGGTACGAGGCGAGGACGAGGTCCGCGTCCGCGGGGATCTCGTTCGGAGGTCGTGTCGGTCGGAGGGAACGGTCGAGCGCCGCAAACAGCTCCTCCCGGTTGTCCAGCCGCAGGTCGGCCACGAGCACGATCTCGCCTCCGGGGGCCGGGAGGGGCTGGGTCTCGCGCTCGGCCTCGGGAGTGGTACGCAACATACGGTGCCCCAACGCGACGGGGCCCGAGCTCCACACGGTGGATCCGTGCGGGCCGCGGTGCTCCAGCCGACGGGACATCGCGTCCATCGCCGCCGCCTCCACGGGTGTCCCGTCGAGCCGCCAGCATCCGAAGATCCCGCTCATGCAACGCCTCCCTGGAAGCGCGAGTTTGTCGGTGTCCGCGAGGGCAAGTCAACGATCATCCCAGTCGTGGACGGCCGACCCATCGGCTTGTACCCTCTGGGGTACGGTTCTTGCGTTATTCGGAGCAGGTCTTATGGCGGAACGCGATCAAAAGAAACGACTTCCGATCGGGCTCATCGCCCGCAAGGGCCCGCTCTCCTCGCACATCCGCAAGGTGCTGAAGGGAAGCGACATGGCGCTCGCCTTCGACCTGCTGCCCGAGGACGTCGAGGGCGACGCGTCGCTCGGGGGGGCGAGCGTGATCATCGTCGTGGGTCCGCCCGAAGCGCGCAACGGATCGCTTCTCCGCACGGTGCGTTCGCGCGTTCCCGCGGCGCGCATCGTCGTCTGTTCCGAACCGGTGGAGTCGCCGACGATCCGCTGGGCGATCGAGCTCGGCGTCGACGGCCTCATCTGGAGCGACCGGGTGGAGGACTGCCTCGAGCTGACGCTCCGGGCGGTTCACGCCGATCAGGTGGTCGTGCCGCGCGACATTCTGCAGCGGATTCGGACGCGGGAGCTCACCAATCGCGAGAAGCAGGCGCTCAGCATGGTGATCATGGGTCTCACCAACCTGGAGATCGCCCAGAAGCTCTTCATTTCCGAGAACACTGTGAAGAGCCACCTCAATACGGCCTATAAGAAACTCGGTGTCCATTCCCGCGCCGAGGCGCAGAGGCTAATCGCCGACCCCGATCAGGGCCTGGGGACCGGCATTCTCGCCATCACCGCTCCGGGCCTGTCGCGCGGCCGTCCTCCCAAGAAGGGCTGAGGACGGAGGTTGATCCCATCGGGGTCCCTTCCGGCGCTCGAGCCGCTCGAGATCCACTCCGGAATGATCTTCGGCCGGCGTCGCGTTCCCGGTCCCCGAACCGTGGGGGATCCTCACGCACCGCTGAGCGTCCGGGAGGCCATGGAAGCGCTGCTGCGGCCGGCGCTCGAGAAACCGCCCTGCATGGTGGCCTTCTCGGGAGGGCTCGACTCCTCCACCATCCTGGCGGTCGCCACCGACGTGGCCCGGCGTTTCCGGCTGGAAGATCCTGTCCCCCTCACGTTCCGCTACCAGAGCCATCCCCGCACCTGGGAAGCCGAGTGGCAGGAGCTGATGGTTCGGCACCTCGGCTTGAAGGACTGGAAGATCGTCGATTTCCAGGCCGAGTTCGACGTCCTGGGACCCATGGCACGCGAGGCGCTCCGGCGCCATGGCCTCTACTGGCCGCCGAACTCGCATACGACGATTCCGATGCTCGAGGCGGCGAGGGGCGGCTCGCTTCTGACCGGCAACGGCGGGGACGAGGTGTTCCGGTCGGTCACGAAGATGAAGACGATGACGCCCATGCAGATCCTCCGGTCCATGCCCCCGCACCGCGCGCTGACGGTCGGTCTGGTCAACTCCCTGCCTCTGCGCTGGAAGATCTTCGCGCAGTACCGCCATGGCCTCGCCTTCCCGTGGCTGCGCCGGAGTGCGCGGCGGGAGGTGCGGCGGCGCTTCGTCGACAACGCCGTGCAGCGCCGGCGCGGAGAGAGGCACTATCTCGAGCAGCTCGGGGAAAGCCGATACCTGGAGCTGGAGCTCGCGATCGCGGCCGCTCTCGCCCGGGACGCGAACGTGGACCTGGTCGATCCGTTCTTCGAGCCTCCCTTCCTGCGGGCGCTCCTCGCCGGCACGCCCGAGGCCGGATTTCCGAGCCGGAACGCCGCCCTCGAGCACTTCTTCGGCGACCTCTTGCCCCCCGAGCTGACCCGGCGGACGTCGAAGGCGGTCTTCACGGAGTCCTTCTGGGGCCCGGATAGCAGGGAGTTCGCGAGGCGTTGGGACGGCCGCGGGCTGGACCCTTCCCTGATGCGCGTCGACGCGCTGCGCAGCCAGTGGCTGCGGCCGCGGCCGGACATGCGGTCCGCCACG
>DASSBK010000306.1:0-5015 GCA_035698825.1 Gemmatimonadota bacterium | reverse complement strand
CGACCACCCGCTTTCGAGAGCATCCCATCGTCTCCATCGCTCCCTCTGGCCTCCGCTTCTTCCGAGCCACGATCCTCTGCACGGCCGGTCTCCTGGCCCTCATCCTCCGACCGATTCCCGCCGAGGCCCAGCTCGGACGGCTCAAGAACATGGTAGCGGGCGTCGAGAAGGGAGAGATGTACGGCGAGGACGTGACGGACGAGGGATCGCCCGTCGTCTTCGTCGTCGATCTCACCCCCGTCGTCGAGCTCCCCCAGGGCGCCGTCGACAACCTGAAGCAGATGGTGGCCCAGCAGGGTGAGGCGTACGTGCGCCAGAAGCTGGCCGAGGAGGGGGCGGACTGGGCGCTCCGTGCGGCCGGCCCGGCGGGAATGGCGGTCCGGGAAGTCATGAGGCGGCGGAGCGACAGGACCGAGCGCGCCAGGAACAACGTCCGGGCGGCCATCGAGGGGCTCGAGGACGATCAGCGGTTTGGTCTCGTCACCTTCGAGGGAGGGCCGAGCGTCTGGCGTTCCCCGGCGCCCGAGGCGACGGAAACGAATCGCGAGGAAGCGCGCGAGTTTATCGGGGGACTCCAGAAGGTCGAGGGCGACGGGTTCCTGCAATCGGCGCTGTTGGCGGCGGCTGGACTCGCGGTCGACCCGGCGATGTATGGCGGTGGCGCAGGAGGCATGTCGCCCGCGGGAGTCGACCCGGCGAGCGCCGCGATGGCGGCCCAGACCGGGGCGCTGCAGGCCGGGGCCCTGCAGGGGGCGATGCCCGAGGCGAGCCCTTCGGGAACGCTCTCCGGTCCCACCGTCTCGGCGGAGAACCTCCTGCGGGGAATCGAGCTCGCCTTCGAGCTCGAGCCCGAAGCGATCGTGATCGTCCTGGGTGCGGCGCCATCCGAGGACACCGTGGGACTCCTGGGCCGGGTCGAAGAGCTCGCGGCCGGCCGCGACGTCACGATTCACGCCGCGGTGTTCGGAGAGAACCAGTCCGGGGGCGTGCTTCGGGACCTTGCGGAAGCGAACGACGGCGAGCTCCTCACCGACGAAGAAGAAGCGGAAGAGGACTAGCGGGGATCCCGCTTCGCCGGCTCAGTCTTCGGCCGGCAGCGCGCGGCCGTGCGTGAACCCGCTCCAGAAGGCGCGTACCTCGCGGGACTCGAACCACTCGGGCGTGCCGTTCGCCGCCTCGGGGGGCTGAGGCCGGCCGGGGTCGGGGAAGTAGACGGCGGCGAGCACGGAAAGCTCGCTCCGCGGGATCGGCTGCGCGGCCAGGATGCGACCGGCTTCGCCGGAGATCGTGGCCGTGATCGGCGCGGCGGCCAGCTCGCGGCCGGCCTCACGACGCGCCTCGCGGAACGACTGCCGCCTCAGCTTCTTGGCCAGTGCCAGGCGCTCGCTGCCCGTCGGGTCGAGTCTCTGCGACAGGCTCGAGGCGCCCCGCCTCAGGAAATCCATGACGTATCCGATCGCGAAGTCCCCGTAGTCGACGACGTCCGACTCGGAGAGCTCCCAGCGCGACTTGTCGGCCATCTTGATCCACAGGTTGTGCCACCGCTCCTGGTTCGAGAGGTGGACGAGCTGCTGGAAGATTCGTTTGTTCGTCTGGAACGAGAAGAAGGCCTGGGTCAGGACGACCTCGAGGAGCTCGTCCTCCTCGGCGTGGTCCATCGTCACGACTTCACGCGCGAGCTTCAGGAACCGGTCGTCCAGCGCCGCATCGAAGCGATACTCCCAGTACGTGTGCCCCAGATTGCTGCTCAGCGGCGTCGACACGAGGAGTCGAGGGACGAAGGTGTTGTGCGCGATCGTGTCGGCGGCGAGGTGGCTCAGATAGCCGAGTGCAAACGCCTGGAGGCGAGGGGTCTCCGCGCGGTCCAGGATCTCGTAGGCGACGCTCCAGTTGTGACAGTGACGACTGTAGTGGACGTAGCGCTTGGCGAGCGTGATGTCCGCCGACAGGCTGCCGTACAGATAGGAGTAGGGGTGCGCGATGAGGATCTCGCGCGCGATCAGGGGAAGGATCTGGAGATTGCCGAGCACCTGGCTGGAGAGCCAGGCATGCGTGGTGGGGCCCCAGGCCCAGAGCGTGTCGGGCGTCGTCAGGAGAAGCAGCGCCGCGACCGCGAGCGCGATTAGCGCCATGCCTAGCGGAACAGCCCCTTCTTCTTCTTTCCGATTCGCTTCTCGACCTTCTCGATCTCGTCCTGAACGGCGCTGCGGATCGACTGGATGCCTTCCTCGACGACGTCGGCGATGCCCGACGACCAGTCTTCCACCAGCTCCTCGGCATCCTCGAGCCAGTCGCCGCCGGTCTCCTTCAAGGTCTCGCTGGCCTCTTCGAGCTTCTTCCCGGCCTGCTTCTTCCACTTCTTCGACTTCTTGCCCAGCTCCTTGCGTGTTTTCTCGCCGGACTGAGGGGCGACGAAAAGCGCCATTCCGGCGCCGAAGAGCGCGCCCAGCGAGAACGCGATCATGAAATCGGCCAGGCCGGCATCGCGTGCAGCCATCGTATCTCCTCCGGTATCTCCGTCCGATGCGGCTTCGGGTTCGAATTCGGCATGCATGCTAGAAGAACCTCGAGATCGTCTTGCGGGCGGTCGTCAATGCCGCCACGGAGCGAAGCAGGGGCCGCTCGACCTGTTCCTGCACGACCTCCATCAGCGCCGCGAAATCGTCGACCCGGCCGCTCACGTTCTCGATCGAGGCCCCGACGCGTTCGGCTTCCCGCTTGGCGGTGGCGGTCATCTCCTGGATGTCGCTCGCGACCTCCTGGGCCTTGAACAGAATCGGATCGGCTTTGACGCGCACCTCGTCGATCGTCCCCTGCACTCGGCGGATCGTGCGCTTGACGTCCAGTGCGACCGGGATTCCGACGAAGAGCAGCACCAGCGTAAGGACCAGAAAGAACGATGCGATGATCCACAGCGCGATCGTGGCCCACGTCATGGTCTCCATGCGATCCCCTCCCCCTTCCAGGTTCCGCGGCCGATCAGGCCGGCCCGCGCCACGCGCGCGGATGCAGGAAATCGTGACCCACGGTTCGCGTGGTCAGCTTGGGAATCCACGGCAGCCGGCGCTTGAACGCGTTCCGGCGCACGCGATCGATCACCCGCGCGACGGTGTCGCCGTCGATTCCCGGGCCGGCGATCTCCTCCGGCCTCTTCCTGCCTTCAAGGTACGCATGGAGGACGAGATCCGCCTGACCGTAGGTGAACCCCAGCTCGCCTTCGTCGGTCTGCCCGTCCCAGAGCTCGGCGGACGGCGTTCGCTCGACCACGGCTGTCGGGAGCCCGATCGCGCGAGCCAGGTCGAGGACCTGGGTCTTGTACAGGTCGCCGAGCGGCCAGCAGTCGGCCGCCATGTCGCCCCACAGCGTCGTGTATCCCAGCGCGATCTCGCTCTTGTTGCTCGTGCCGAGGACGAGCGCGTCGAGGGCGGCGGCGCGGTCGTAGAGGATCGCCATCCGCATCCGCGCGGCGAAGTTGCCGCGGCGTCCCGCCTCCGGGGCGGCGAGCGGCGCGGCGTCGAGAAAGCCCCCCAGGGGCACGGTCTCCAGCTCGATCCCGAGGTAGTCGGCGACCTCGCGGCCGATCCGCGCGCTCTCCTTCGCGGCCTCCGCAGCGGGCAGGTGGAAGGCGTGCACGGAGGCTGGCCCCGACGCGCGGACCGCGATCGCCGCGGCGAGCGCGCTGTCCACGCCGCCCGACAGCCCCACGACGAACCCGCTCCTGCCGGCGTCGTCGAGCGTCTGGCTGAGAGAGAGCGACAGCGCCCGCGTTGCGAGGTCGGCGTCCAGGAGCGGAACCCTGGCGATGGCGGTCGCTGTGCTCAGGGCCGGGCCTCCTCCCGCTGACCGGGCGTGCGCGCGCGAACGGGATCCGGGCGGGCCGCCCGCTCGAGGGCCTCGATCAGCATCTCGTGGCGCTCGATCCCGTGGGCCGGGTTGGCAATCCGCGCGCGGCGAAGCTCGGCCGCGTCCAGGAGGGCGGTCAGCTCTTCGGGCTCGAGCGGATCGGCGACGAGCAGCTCCCGGCCGTCCGGCGCGATGATCGCGCTCCCGCCGCCGAAAACGAACCCTTCCTCGTATCCCACCCGGTTGGCATAGGCAACCCACACCGCGTAGAGCCGGGCGTAAGCGGCGAGGTTGGCGCGCCAGCCTCGCTGGCTCGTCCAGTCGCCTTCCCGCGGATTGCGTCCGGGCGCGTTCGAGATGACCAGGAGCACCTCCGCCCCCTGCATCGCGGCGCCGTGCGCCACCGCCGGATGCCAGGACTCCTCGCATACGACCAGAGCGGCACGGCCCCACGGGGCGTCGAAGGTCTCGATCTCCCGGCCGGGCGAGAAGAAGCGACCCTCGTCGAAGGCGCCGTAGGTCGGGAGGTACGTCTTCCGGTGGCAGTGGAGGAGCTCGCCGCCATGGAGATAGGCGCAGGAGTTGTAGAGGTAGCCCCCGTCTCCGCGCTCGACGAGGCCGAGCGCCACGTCGACGTCCTCGGACAGCGCGAGCATCTCCGGCCAGAGCGGGTGCGCGGGATAGAGGGCCACCGCGTCGACCAGGTCGCCGAGCCCGTAGCCGGTCAGGGAAAGTTCCGGGAAGAGGACGAGGTCCACCCCGTCCTCGGCTGCCGCCCGCGCCCGGGCCCGGTGGTCGGCGAGGTTCGCCGCCAGGTCGCCCAGAACGGGGCGGTGCTGGACGACGCGGATCGTCACGGAGCGCTGCATGGGAGGAGTCTATTTCGCCGTCCCTTCGGGAGCCACCGGACCGGAACAGAGAAATCCAACGGAATTCGTACCCGAAAGCCAATCCCGGGGATTGAAACTCCCCTCATGGTGCGTCATACTGGCGTTCGCTGGTACAAACCGTGTCCACCCCCCGGAGGATCATGGAAAAGAAGACCTACGAGTCGCCCCAGATCCTGTGTCTGGGAAGCGTTCGCGAGCTGACCGCTCTCGTCGCACCCTGCCCCGGCAGCGCGCTGGGCGATTTCGCCAGCGAGGACAACCTCTGCGAGATTCAAAACCCCT
>DASSBK010000305.1:0-2486 GCA_035698825.1 Gemmatimonadota bacterium | reverse complement strand
CGACTGCCACCGCGCCGGGGGAGTTCCCGACGGGGATCGTCTGCACCCGTGCGGACGTCCGGGGGTTGATCTGCACGAGCTTCCGATTCTCGGTGTCGGTGACCCAGAGGAAGCCGTCCCCGAAGGCCACCCCACCCGGCGGCCCGTCCAACGTGATCGTCTGAGATCCTCCGGCGGGGTCGAGGCGGGTGACGGTCCGGCCCGACCTGCTCACGACCCACACGGCGCCCTCACCGGTCGTCGCGGCGCTGGGCTCGCCGGGAAGCTCGACCTGCGAGGTGATACCGGCCGCCTTCGCGTCTATCGTCCCGAGCACGCCAGGATCGAGGCTGCCCAAGTAGTCGGTTCCCCTCGAGTGGACGACGACGAACGTCGTGAGACCAGCAACCGCAGCGAGGCCGGCGGCGGCGATCGCGATTCGCCTCCTGGTCAGACGGGCCCGTCTCGGCGGCGCCACGTCGGGCAGCGGCGGGAGCGCTTCTTCGGGCACGACCTCGATCACCCGCAAGGGCTTCTCGAGACCCTTGACCTTCGTCGCGCGACGGTCGACGAACCGGATCCCCTCGAGCCGACGGGACAGGCTGACGACTGTCTCGGACGCCAGGATCTGTCCCGGCGCGGCGAGGCTGCACAGACGGGCCGCGGTGTTCAGTGCTCCGCCGCGGTATCCACCCTCGATCGGCACCGCTTCTCCGGCGTCCACACCGATCCCCACGGGAAGAGGGAAGACGGGACGATTCTCGGCACCTGTGCGGAACGCGCGTTGGAGCTGGACGGCGGCGCGAAGCGCTTGACGCGCCGAGCCGAACACACACAGAGCCTCGTCGCCGCGGAGCTCGATCAGCTCGCCGTCGAACGCGAGGACCGCCTCGCGTGCGAGCTGAGCGAAGAGCGCGGCGAGCCGACCGGCTTCCTCGTCGCCGTTGTCCTGCGTGTACCGCGTGTAACCACGGACATCAGCGATCAGGAACGTCAGGACCGCAGCCGTCGCAGACCCCGTGTTCCGGCCAGCTCCGGACGCCGCTTCCTCTCGCCCGCCTATGGCTGTCCATCGTACGCGGAAGAATCGGCCGATCCAAGCGGGGCTCCTCTCGAGCACGTGGTGCTGTAGCGACCTGCATGCGGGGAGCGCGTACTAGCCTTGCAGACGACCTGTCCGCCCGATCACCGGGCGGATTCCGGGGCACGAGTGGTCGCTGAGAGGAGAACCCATGTCGAACCACTTCACCGGCTTACGGCTCGGGCCACCAGCCGAGGATCCACGCCTCGACCTCACGGATCTCTTTGCCTTCCAGGCGCCGGCGGATCCGACGAGAACCGTGCTGATTCTCAACGCGAATACGTTCGGGGTGGCCGATGCCTTTCACCCCGACGCCGTCTACCGGATCAACATCGACAACGACGGTGATGCCGAGACCGACGTCGCCTTCAGCGTGGTGTTCGACAAGCCCGAGGACGGCCGGCAACGAGCGACCGTCTACATGGCAACCGGGCGCGACGCGCGTCGGAGCGAGGCAGTCGGGAGCCCGATCGTCACCAACGCCGAGGTGTCCTTCGGACCGGAGCCGAGGATCGTCACGGCCGGCGCCCGCACCTTCTTCGCCGGCTCTCGCAGCGACCCGTTCTTCGTCGACTTCGCGGGAATCCTGGCGGCGTTCAACTGGAAGGACGGCAAGAACTTCACGGATCTCAAGGACGTCGACCCGTTTCCCTGGACCGGCAATGACACCCTGGCCGTCTACAACGCCTTCGGGATCGTGCTGGAGCTTCCGACGAGCGAGCTCGGGCCCGATCCGTCGCTCGGCATCTGGGGGCGGGCGAGCGTGCACCGGAACGGCACGTTCGATCACGTCGATCGTGCCGGCCATCCGACGATCGCAAGCTTCTTCAACACCGACGAGACCAAGGAGCAGTACAACCGGACCGAGCCGGCTCGAGACCGTGAGCTCTTCCTCCACCAAGCCATCGAGATCCTGGAGCACAACGGGGGCTACTCCGCGCAACAGGCCGAGGCGGTCATCGACGAGGCGGGCCTCTTGCCCGACATGCTGCGCTACGACCCGGCCAGGCCGGCGAAGTACCCGAACGGACGCACGCTGAGCGATCACGTCGTCGAGGCCCGCCTCGCGATGATCTCCAACAACAGCGTGCCGAGCGACGGGCTCAGGCCTCACGACGACCTGCTCGAGGACTTCCCCTACCTCGGCACACCGCACCCGAGTCCCCCACCGCCACCACCGCCACCGGAGTAGCGCGGTCGACGCCGCATAACGCATCCGGCGATCCAGCCGCCCACCGGGATCCCCGGCGACGACGTTCAGCGCTGACCCGATCCAGAGGCAGTCTGCCCGTAGCCAATCGATGAATAAAAACCGACCGGGCCCGCCATTCTCATAGTGATGGGTCGGCGTACGCGAAACCTCACGCTCACGATCGCCGTGATCTCGGTTCTCGTGGCATGGCCCGCGGCGGCGAGCGCGAAAGAG
>DASSBK010000304.1:0-14143 GCA_035698825.1 Gemmatimonadota bacterium | reverse complement strand
TTCCTATTCCCGCCTGAGCCCCCGCATGCGGATGACACCCTGGCGCCCTTCCTCGGCGAGGGCGAGGACCTCGGGGTCGGGCTGGTCGAACGCGTTGACGAACTCCTCGTACGCTGCCAGTGCTTTCTCGCGCTGGCCGAGCCGCTCGTAGGCCTTGCCCAACTCGAGCTGCGCAATCGGGGTGTTCGTGATCGATTCGTAATACGGCACCGCCTCGGCCGGGCGGTCCATCTCCACGAGCAGCTCGGCGGTCCACCAGCCGATCGTCATGTTGACGATCCACTCGCCCCACTGCCCCGCGATCCGGGGGCGGGCGGCCTTGAGCTTCCGCAACGCCTCTTCCCGACGGCCTGCGTGCAGATCGCGGTATCCGTCGAGCGCGTCGACCATCGCGTCGGTGAATTCGGCCAGCGTGGAGTCACCGGCCCCAAGTTGCCCGGCGCCAAGCGCTTCCATCCGACGGACAAGAGCACCGCTTTCCGCAGACCGGTCATGGTCCAGCGCCCAGGCCGCGGCCAGGAACAAGGAGGACGCATCGGTCGAGTCGACCGCGCCGGCAGCCAGGGCCCGGTCCATCACATCGGGAGGCAGGGGGATCCCCTGGACGGTAAACCAGTACGCGGCATAGGGGGCCCAATGGGGTCGGATGTCGGGATCCTCGATCGCCTCGATCGCCGCGCGCATCCGCCCGCGACCCAGGCGAGCCCACGCCGCCATGACCGGCCCCCAGTTTACCCCCGTGGCGCGCCGCCCCTGGATCTCGGCGAGTCGTTCCTGGGCGGGAAGAAAGCGGCGGCCCCAGAGCTGGGCCCCGAACATGCCGAATGGTGAAACCGTCGACATCGTGTCGAGCGCGGCCCAGGCCGGCTCGGCGGCCGCCGAGTCGGCGTAGGCGATCTGCCAGGCCAGCCGGGCGCGGGCGACGTACTCGCTCTGCGGAGCCAGGATCGCAAGCGAGTCCGTGAACGCGCGCGCCCGCGCGCTGTCGTCGTACGCGTGGAAGGCCAGGTCCGAGCGGTGAATCCAGGCCGGCCCGAACCCGGGATCGAGCCGGAGGGCGCGGGCGAACGCCGCGTCGGACTCCTCCCGCTTCAGGTTCGCCATGTCGTTGTAGTGGTAGATGAACTCGCCGAGCGTGTACCACGCCTCGGGATCGTCGGGGTACCGGCGGGTCGCGAGCCGGGCAAGCTCGAGGCCGTCGAGCGTCCCCCGCTGGAGCGCGAGGTCGGACCGGACGAGGAGCGCTTCCCGCTCCGGCAGCCGATCGGCATACCGCGCCGCGCGCTCGATCGCCCCCGTCGCGAGGTCGCTCGTGATCGACTCCGCCCAGCCGTATGCCGTCGAGAGCCGGAAGAGCGCGAGCGCGAACGTCGAGTCGGCCTCGACCGCGCGCTCGTATGCCGGCACCGCGGCGTCGAAGTCGCCGCGCCGGTAGAGGACCTCGCCCTCCATGAACGCCTTGAGCGCGGGGAGCGACGTCGTGGTCGCCCGCGCGAGATTGACCCCACCGACGGCGGCCGGATCCCCGCCGATCGCGCGCAGGATCTCGATCGAGAGCCGGTCGACGAGCATGAACACGCTGTCCTGCGCGCCCTCGACCGTGCCGGAGCCGAGCTTCCGGCCACCTTCGACGTCATAGACGTCTGCGGTCAGCCGCACGCCGTTGCCGATCGAGACCACGCTCCCGAGGAGGGCGTAGCGCGCGCCGGCCTTGCGGCCGACGTCGAGCGCCGTCTCGAGGTCGGGATCCTCGCCTCCCGCGGCCTCTCGCCAGCGGGCGAGGACGGTCCGGCTGTCGATCGCACGCAGGCCGCCCGCGCCGTCGAGGTTCGTCGACAGCAGATCGACCATCCCCTCCCTCCACTCGTCGAGCCCCGAGCCCTGAACCGAGAAGGGAAGCACGGCGAGGCCGGGCGCGGCGTCCTCGGCCACGGCCTCGCCGGGAGCGAACGTCCGGCCGCGGTCCTTGATGACGACGTAGAGGCCGGCGAGGCCGAAGAGGAGCGCGAGCCCGATCGCGACGCCGGCGATCCTCCGCTTCCGTTCCGAGGACGGGTTTCTCCAGGGTGGTGACGGCGTCGCGTCGACGGGCCACTCCTCCGCGGCGGCCGGATCGATGGTCGCCGCATAGGCGTCGATCGGACCGTCGATCCCCTTGAGCATCCGGGATCCCAGGGATTCGAACGAGAAATCGGGTCGGGGCTTGAGCTGCCGCCACACCTCGCCGCTGACGAGCACCTGGCCCGGCTCGGCGGCCGCCTGGAGCCGCGAGGCGACGTTGATCCCGTCGCCGTACAAGTCGCCGTCCTCGCTCGCGACGACGTCCCCGACGTGGACGCCGATCCGCAGGTCGCGTGGCTCGTGGCCATCGGCGGCGCTGCGATCGGCGAACTGCCGCCGGACAGCGATCGCCGCGCGCACGGCGGCGTCGGTGCTCGAAAACTCGGCCAGCGCGCCGTCGCCCAGGAACTTGATGACCCGGCCGCCGCCCCTGGGGACGATCTCGCGGCAGACGGCCTGCAGGAGGCGCACGACGGCGACCGCCTCGCGCTCGTTCTCGGACATCAGACGGCTGTACCCGACCACGTCCGCGAACCACACGGCCGCGAGCCGGTGGGTCAGGCCCGTCACGCCATCCCTTCGATTTCGGATGTCGGGTGGAGAGCTCTCGTGCTCACTCACTCTCCGGCCCGTAGACCTCCGGAACCAGCGTCTGCTTCTCGAAGGGGGTCCGCGCGTAGTTCTTCTTCTTTTTCGCCTTCGGCCGCGGAGGCAGGTCCGTCTTGGGAATGGCCGTCAGGTCCTCGTAGGGGATCTGTTTCAGGAGATGCTCGATGCAGTTGAGCCGGGCGTGCTTCTTGACGTCGGCGTTCACCACGTACCAGGGCGCCTGGGGGATGTCCGTGTGGTTGAACATCTCGTCCTTGGCGCGCGAGTACTCCAGCCACCTGGATCGCGCTTCGAGGTCCATGGGACTGAGCTTCCAGCGCTTCAGCGGATCCTCCATCCGCGCCTGGAACCGCTTCTCCTGTTCCTCCTCGCTCACGGAGAACCAGTACTTGATGAGGATGATCCCGTCGCGGATCAGCATCTGCTCGAATTCGGGACACGAGCGCAGGAACTCCTTGTACTCCTCTTCGGTGCAGTACCCCATTACGCGCTCGACACCGGCGCGGTTGTACCAGCTGCGGTCGAAGAGGACCATCTCGCCGGCGGCGGGGAGGTGGGGGGCGTAGCGCTGGAAGTACCACTGCGAGCGCTCCCGCTTGGTGGGGGCCGGGAGCGCGACGACCTTCACGATCCGTGGATTGAGTCGCTCGACGATCCGCTTGATCACCCCGCCCTTGCCGGCCGTGTCGCGGCCCTCGAAGACCACGACGACCTTGAGCCCCTCGTGCCGGATCCACTCCTGCAGCTTGGCGAGCTCGAGCTGCAGGCGAGCGAGCTCGCGCTCGTAGACCTTGTTCCGGATGCGGGTACGCGGCTCGTCCTGTCCCTTGTCCTTCTTGCCGTTCTCCTTCCGGTCCTTCTTGCTCTTGTCCTTCTTGTCCTTGTCCTTCTTCTTCGGGCGCTCGTTCTCGGATCCGATGGCCACGGAAGTCGCTCCGCGGCCCGGCGATCGGTCAGCGTGCTTCATGCGCTAGATCCTCGGGGATCGGGGTGGTCCGGGTATGTTCCAGGGAACCTCAGAGGATCGATTTCCGGCGGTCGAAAGTCAAATCCGCCAGGCCGGGACGGTACTAGTCCTGACGTGGGTCGGTGTATCCCGCGAGGACCCGATCGATCCTGGACTTGAGGTCTTCGTGGACGTCCAGGATCGAGCGGTCGCCGTCGATTCGCTCGATGGAGAAGCGGGACATCAGCGGCTCGAACTGCCCGCGCATCGATTGCTGGTACACCATGAAGCTCCGGTACCAGTCCCGCGCCAGGCCGAGGTCCATGCCGGACTCCCAGTAATCGAGCTGGCCGCGCGACGAGAGCGTACGGTCGAGGATGTTCTCGGCCGAGGTGTCCAGCAGGTAGACGGCGTCCGGAACGACGGCCATCGAGTACAGTGGCTCCAGCCACTCGAACGGGGCTCCGCGCACCATGTCCCTCGCCATCAGCGTATAGATGTAGCGGTCGGCGAGCACAACGGAGCCGGCGCGCAGCGCGGGGAGGATCCGGTTCTCGAGCTGATCGTAGAAGTCCGTCGCGTAGAAGAGCGCCATCGTGCGCGGGCTCATCACGTTGCCGTTCTTGGCCTGCTCGAGCTCGTTGGCCACGAGCTTGCTGCGCTTCAGGCCCATCTGCTCGACGGCGAACCCCAGCTGCTCGAGCCAGCGCGAGAGGAGCCAGATCTGGGTCGAGCGCCCGGACGAATCCGGCCCCTCCACGACGATGAGGAGCCCGTCCAGCTCCCCCATGTCGATCCCGGGAATCGTATGGCGGTACGTCCGGTGGCTCACCACTCACCCTCGGCGTCGATCAGGTCCTCCTCGAAGACGGGCGGCGGGATGCCGTACTGATCGTGGACCACGCGCTCGATCCGCGAGGGGTAGGCGGTCAGGTCGATCCGCTCCTGGATGAGCTTCCGCGCGGCCTGCTGCTGATGGTGGATGGGGAGGGTCGCGTCCATGGTCACGAATCCGAACTCCTCGACCATCTCGGCGTAGTTCCGCGTGATGCGGTCCTGGAAGATCCGGAAGCCCTCGCGCAGGTCCAGCGAGAGGCCGAGGTCCATGCCGGCCTCGAAGTAGTTGGGCTCCTTGCGGGATTTCGTCAGCCGGTCGAGCGCCGTCTCGACGGGGACGTGATACCAGAACGTGATGTCGGGCGGCTGGGCGAAGCCGTAGACCTCTCGCAGCCAGGCGGGGTCGCAGCCCCGCGCCTTGTCGCGCGCGTAGGACGTGTACACGTACCGGTCGCACAGGACGATGTATCCCGCTCGCAGCATGGGCAGGATCTGCCGCTCGTAGCGGTCGGCGAAATCGGTGGCGTGGATCAGGCAGAACGTGGTGGGAGTCAGGAGCAAGCGGCGCTTGGCCTTCTTCGTGGCTTCCATGACGAGCGGGCTCGAGTTCCACTCGCTGAAGAAGACGCGACACCCCATACCCACGAGCCATTTGTGCAGCAGGTCGATCTGTGTCGACTTGCCGGATCCGTCCACCCCTTCGACGGCGATCAGGCGGCCGGGCATGTCGTGGACCTCAGGGGGATTCATTTCGCACCGCCTCGTTGGCGACCACGATCTCGAGTCCGAACGTCTTCTCGAACAGCGCCTTCTTGCGTTCCAGCGCCCACCGCTCGAGCTCGAAGTCTCCGTCTCCCTCGAGCTCGATCTCCATGTGCTCGTCGTCGATCTGGATCGCGAGGTCGCCCACATTCTGGATGTGCTCGCGATCGAGGGCGTCGGCGACGCGCAGGATCGCCGCCATTCCCGTGACCCGCTCGCGATCGTCCTCGGACAATGCCTCGAACGGGGGATGCTTGGTGGAAGGGTCGGCGCGCCGGTGGTATCGGGCCACGTTGGCGACGAGCTCGACTTCGTCCAGGTCGAGGCCGGGCAACTCCGATTCCGAGATCAGATAATAGGAATGTTTGTGGTGACGCTTGTAGCCGATGCGCTGGCCGACGTCGTGGAGAATGGCCGCGGCGATCAGGATCTCGCGATCCCGGCTGTCGAGATCGAAGTCTTCGGCCAACGCGTCGAACAGGCGCTCCGACAGGCGCGCCACCTGAAGGCCGTGTGGTTCCTCGAAATGGAAGCGCCGCCCCAGCGCCACGGCGCCGGCCACGACCTCCCGGGCGTGCCGCTCGCCGTGTCCCTCGCCGCCCGTCACGTCGTCGACCAGGTCGATCATCGCGCCCTCCTTGACCCCAACGTTGGGGACATGGATCCGGGAGACTCCGAACCGCTCGGCGAGCCGCGCGTAGATCATCGCCGCAGGGACGATCACGTCGGCGCGGTTCTCTCGGAGCTCGAATTCCGCGATGCGCTCCTCGACCGTCATCCCGGCCAGGGTGTCGATCGCCTTCTCGAGGTCGCCCAGATCGAGGACACAGACTCCGTCGTCGTCGGGACTGAGCCCGGCCACGCGGGCGAGATCGTCGATGTTCCCGCCGGTTGCGACATACCCCGCGAGGTCGGGGCGCTCCCCGAATGAATCGAAGCGAAGCCCCGCCACGTATTCGTCGAGGAGCCGGCGGATCCGCTTCGCGCCGGCGGTCGCGTTGCGGAACTCCTCCAGCAGGCGGACGGTGCCGATGGCGAAGGACTCCAGGAAGCGAATCCGCTCGCCGTCGACGATCGCGATCTCGAGGCTCCCGCCGCCCAGGTCGGCCATGAGCCACGGCTCCTGGCCCAGCGGGATCCGGGTGCGCACGGCCTGGTGCACGAGCCGGGCCTCCTCGGCGCCGGAGATCACCTCCAGCCGCAGTCCGGTCCGCTCGTGCACCTGCTTCACCAGCGATCGGCGATTCCCACTCTCCCGGACGGCGCTCGTCGCGACCGCGCGGTAGTGCCGGACCTCCCGCTCCGCCAGGGCGTCGCGGAAGCGCTCCATCACCGCCACGGCGGCCTCCATCCCCTCCGCGGACAGCAGTCCCGTTTCGGATGTATGGTCGGCCAGCCGGACGGGAATCCGCTCGCTGACGAGGGCGGTCCATGTCGAGGGTGCGATGAAGTCCGCGATCACGAACCGGATCGCGTTGGAGCCCATGTCGAGGACGCCGACCCGCACGGGAAAGCCCGGGGACGGGTCCGGAGGTGCGGAGCGCTTGTCCTGCATGGGAGGGTCTCCGCCAGTGGACGGTGCTGGGCCGCGATCGACTCCAAGATACTCCGATCTCGCGACCGGAGTGTATCGCACGCCCCCGGCCCTGCGCACCGGGGCGCCCGCCATCTATCTTCCCGCCCCGTGACCGTATCCCCGGAGGACGTCCGCCACATCGCTCGACTGGCCCGGCTGGAGCTGACCGACGAGGAGGTCGAGCGGTTCCGCCGCGAGCTCTCCACGATCCTCGCCTACGTCGAGAAGCTGGAGGAGCTGGAGGCCGGCTCGGCCGCCGAGCCACCTGCTCCCGATCAACCGCTGCGCGAAGACGCGCTCGTCGAGTGGACGGACCTGGCTCCGCTCCGCGAGGCCGCCCCCCAGTTCGAAGCCGGGTTCTTCCGCGTCCCGCGGGTGATCGAGTGAGCTCCGATCACCCGCGGACGGCGGCAACGCTGGGCAGGGCCGTTCGCGCGGGGGAGACGAGCGCGGCGAACGCCGTGGAGGACGCCCTCGCGCGTGCGAGCGAGAGCGAGGACCTGCACGCGTTCCTGTCGCTCCGCGAGGAGCCCGCCCGCAGGGAAGCGGCCGCGGTCGATCGCCGGGTAGCCGCCGGCGACGCCGACGAGCTCCCGCTTGCCGGCGTGCCCGTCGCGGTCAAGGACAACATCGCGGTCGCGGGCGGGCTGACGACCTGCGGATCCCGCCTCCTCGCGTCCTACGTCTCTCCCTTCGACGCGACCGCGATCGCCCGGCTCCGCGAAGCCGGCGCGATCGTGATCGGCAAGACGAACCTCGACGAGTTCGCGATGGGCTCCTCCACGGAGAACTCCGCATTCGGTCCGTCGCGGAACCCGCACGATCCGACTCGCGTGCCGGGCGGCTCGTCGGGGGGCTCGGTCGTGGCCGTGGCTGCTGGCTGCGTTCCGGTCGCGCTGGGGAGCGAGACCGGCGGCTCCGTGCGTCAGCCCGCGGCCTTCTGCGGCACGGTTGGCGTGAAGCCGACGTACGGCCGGGTCTCCCGGTACGGTCTGGTCGCGTTCGGCTCGAGCCTGGACCAGATCGGGACCGTGGGAACGACGGTGGAGGACGCAGCGCTCGTCCTCTCCGTCATCGCGGGCTCCGATCCGCACGACGCGACGTCTTCGCCCGAGCCGGTTGCCGATCTCGCCTCGGGGCTCGACGACCTCGACCCCGCCGGCATCCGGATCGGCTGGCCCGCCGAGTACTTCGGCGAAGGGCTGGACCCGGCGATCCTCGCCGCTTGCGAGAGCGCGCGCGATCAGCTGGCGGCAGCGGGCGCGGAGATCGTGCAGGTGTCGCTGCCCCACTCCCCGTACGGGATCGCCGTCTACTACACGGTCGCCATCGCCGAGGCATCCTCGAACCTCGCCAGATACGATGGCGTGCGGTACGGCTTCCGCGCGGACTCGAGCGAGCTCTCGTCGATGTACCTGAAGACCCGCGCCGCGTTCGGCGCGGAGCTAAAGCGCAGGATCATGCTCGGCACGTACGTCCTATCGGCCGGCTACTACGAGGCGTTCTACGGAAAGGGGACGGCGGTCCGAACGAAGATCCGCGCCGACTTCGAGGGGGCCTTCGAGCGCGTGGACGCGATCCTGACGCCCACGACTCCGACCCCCGCGTTCCCGATCGGGGAGAAGGCCGACGATCCCCTCGCCATGTACCTGAACGACATCTACACGGTGAGCGCGAACCTGGCGGGCATCCCGGCCATCTCGATCCCCTGGGGCCGGACGCCGGCCGACGGTGACCGGCCCGCCCTGCCGATCGGCGTCCAGCTCATGGGGCCGGATTTCTCCGAGCGGCGGCTGTTCGAGATCGCGCGGTTCCTGGAGCGGGAGGCGCCGGCGTGAAAGTCAAGGCCAGGGAGCGGCGCCTCGCGGCCGTCTGGTTCGCCGACATCGTCGGTTTCACCGCACTCTCGTCGCGGGACGAGGATGCCGCCCTGCGACGGATCGAGAGCTTCCAGACGGTCACGCGGAAGCATGTCCGGGAAGCGGGAGGAACGGTGGTGAAGTTCCTGGGCGACGGCGGCCTGGCCGTCTTCCCGAGCGCGGACGCGGCCGTGCGAGCGGGCCTCGACGTCCAGCGGGCATTCGAAGCCAGCGCATCCCCCTCGGGGGTGGCCGCCGAACTGCGAATCGGCATCCACCTCGGCGAGGTCGTATCGGAGCCCGACGGGGACGTGTACGGCGACGGCGTGAACACGGCGTCGCGGATCCAGGACGAGGCGGAGCCGGGCCAGGTGGTCGTCAGCGAGGATGTCTGGCGGCAGCTCCGCCAGCGGAGCGGCTTCCGCTTCGATCCCCTCGGTGAGCGCGCGCTCCAGGGGTTGGAGGATCCCGTCCGGATCTTCGCCGTCGTCGGCGCGCCGGAGGTCGATTCCTTGCCGCCGGCCAGGCCCCCTACCGTCGGCCGCGGGGGCCGCATCGCGTGGATGGCTGCAGGCATTCTCGCGATCGTCCTTGCCGCCGGGTTGATCGTCCGTCACGCCCTGACCGGCCCGCCAGCCGCGGCGGCGGCCTCCACGATCGCTGTCCTGCCGTTCGCCGACATGAGCCCCGGCGGAAGCCAGGAGTATTTCGGCGACGGAATGACCGAGGAGCTCATCAACGCGCTGACGAGGCTGGAGGGGATCGGCGTGGTGTCCCGAACATCCGCCTTCGCGTACAAGGGTCAGAACATGGACGTCCGCGAGATCGGGCGGCGCCTGGAAGTCGGCAACGTGCTCGAAGGAAGCATCCGGGTCGCCGGAGACCGGCTCCGCGTCACCGCGCGACTCGTCGACGTGGAGAACGGCGTCGATCTCTGGTCCGAGTCCTACGACCGCGAGATGAAGGACGTCTTCACGATCCAGGAAGAGATCGCTCGTTCGATCGTCGCCGAACTGGAGCCGCAGCTCGCCTCGGCGGGTACCGTGCTGGTCCCGGCGCGGACTCGGAATCCCGAGGCGTATCAGCTCTACCTGCAGGGTCGATACTTCTGGAACCAGCGGACGCGCGAGGGGTTGACTCGAGCCGCGGAGCTCTTCGGAGCGGCGATCCGCTCCGATTCGACGTACGCGCTCGCGTACACCGGCGTGGCCGATGTCTACAACACACTCCGCCAGCGCGGCTTCATGACCTCGTCGGAGTCGGTCGAAAGGCAGCGGGCGGCCGCGCAGAGGGCGATCGAGCTCGACCCCGACCTGTCCGAGGCGCACACCTCGCTCGCGCAGCTCCTTTCGGATTACGACTGGGAATGGGAAGCCGCGGGAAGAGAGTTCGAGCGGGCGGTTGCCCTCGATCCTCGGAACGCGAACGCGACGCATTGGTATTCCCACTACCTGTTCGCGATGGGTCGAGAATCGGAATCGCTGGAACACAGCGAGCGCGCGATCGAGATCTCCCCGTACGACGTGGTCCTGCGCCAGCACCTGGGGTGGCACTACCTGTTCGCGCGAGACTACGAGAAGGCGCTGGAGGCGTTGCGTCTGTCCCGGGAAATGGATCCGAGCGGCCACACGACCGCTTTCCTGGCCCTTGCCGATCTCATGCTGGGGAAGGATGCGGAGGCTAGAGCCGAATGTGAGAGAGGGCTGGCATCCATCTGGCGAGAGGATGCGTTCAGCATGGGCTTCGTGGGTTTCGTCTACGGGCGGCTCGGCCACCGCCGGGAGGTTCTCGAGCTCGCCGACGAGCTGGAGCAGCGGGGCGATCAGACCTACTACGCGATCGCGCTCATCCATGCCGGCTTGGGGGATCGGGACCGCGCGTTGGGGTGGCTGGAGCGCGGATACGAGGCGCACTCTCCGGGGATGATCTATCTCCGGGTGGATCCGCGACTGGACGACCTCCGGTCCGATCCGCGATTCGTGTCGCTGATGGAACGGATGCACCTCTGATGGCGGAACGAACCGTGCGTTCACAGGCTCACGGGAAGGCCGCACCATGATTGCACGAGTTTGTATCGCGCTCCTCTTCGTGGGTTCGCCCCTTCGGGCCCAGCCGGGAATCCACGCCGTTGCCGATTCGGCCGCCACGGCCGAGATCGAAGCACTCGAGTCCCAGCTGATCGATCTCCTCGAGCGGCGGGATCTAGACGCCTACGCTTCCCATCTGGCGGAGGATTACGTCCGCGTCAACGCGGCTGGACAAGTCGATTCCAAGGAAAGCGTGCTCGATCGGTTCCGATCCGATTCCGGCGATGCCTGGACGTCGATTCCGTCCGACATGCACGTCCGCATTTACGGAGATACCGCAATCCTTTCGTTCGTACTCACCATGGAGCGGGGCGACGATGTCGCGCGTCGGTCACGAGTCGTCAAGGTCTTCGTGAGACGGGACGGCCGCTGGGTCATGGTCCATAACCAGGGTACGGCGATCGAATAGGATGGGAGCGATCTCCGAGCGCTACGAGCCCGTCATCGGCCTCGAGGTCCACGTCCAGCTCTCGACCGTGAGCAAGATCTTCTGCGGCTGCTCGACGGCCTACGGCGCGCCGCCGAACACGCAGGTCTGCCCGATCTGTCTCGGCTACCCGGGCTCGCTGCCGATGCTCAACGCCGGCGCGGTGGAGCTCGCCCTGCACGCGGCCATCGCGCTCGGCTGCGATGTGCATCCGCGCTCGATCTTCGCGCGCAAGCACTACTTCTATCCGGACCTTCCGAAGGGATACCAGATCTCCCAGTACGACCGCCCGTTGGCCACCGGCGGCGTGCTCGAGATCCGCCTGGACGGGGGCGGCGCGAAGACGATCGGCATCACGCGGGTCCATCTCGAGGAGGACGCGGGGAAGTCCACGCACGCCGAGGATGGTACGCGGGTCGACTTCAACCGCTGCGGGACGCCGCTCATCGAGATCGTCTCCGAGCCCGACCTGGCCAGTCCACGCGAGGCGTATCTCTACCTGTCGACACTCAAGCAGACGCTCGAGTACCTCGACGTGTCGGATTGCAACATGGAGGAGGGCAGCCTGCGCTGCGATGCGAACGTATCGATCCGGCCGCGAGGGCAGCAGGCCCTGGGGATCAAGACCGAGGTCAAGAACGTGAACTCCTTCCGCTACGTGGAGGCCGCGCTGGCGTTCGAGATCGAGCGCCAGACGAAGCTCGTGGAGCACGGCGAGCGGGTCGTCCCCGAGACCCTCCTGTGGGACTCGGCGAAGGGCGAAGCGCGGCCGATGCGATCGAAGGAGATGTCCCACGACTACCGGTACTTCCCGGAGCCGGACCTCGAGGCCCTCGACGTCGATCCCGCGCGGATCGCCGCGATCCGCTCGGAGCTGCCCGAGCCACCGGCCGCGCGGGCTGCGCGCCTCGAGTCCCAGTATGGGTTGCCGGCCTACGACGCGGGCGTCCTCACGGGCACGCGCCCGCTGGCCGACTGGTTCGAGGCGGCGGCGCGCGCGTTCGGCGACGCGAAGGAGGTCTCGAACTGGGTCATGGGCGAGGTCCTGCGCCTGGCGCGCGAACGGGACGTGGAAGTGAAGCTCGCGCCTGCGCCCGAACCGCTCGCGCCGGCTGCGCTGGCCGAGCTCCTGGCGCTCAAGGCCGAGGGAAGGATCTCGGGTAGCGCGGCCAAGGAGGTGCTGACGCTCATGGTCGAGACCGGGAAGGGCGCGGCCGAGATCGTCGCGGAGCGCGGGCTGGCGCAGGTATCGGACGAGGCCGCGCTCGAGGCCGAGGTCGACGCGGTGATCGCCGACCACCCGGCCGAGGTCGGCGCCTACCGCGGCGGCAAGCAGGGACTGATGGGGTTCTTCGTCGGTCAGGTCATGAAGCGGACCGGCGGGCAGGCGAACCCCCAGGTCGTCAACCGGCTGCTGCGCGAGAAGCTGGCCGGCTGACCACCTCCGATCCTTCCCTTGACAGGTAGCTCGTGCTGTATATACTATCTTGTTATGCAAGATAGTCTATCAGGCCGAGTAACGCAGCTTCGAAGGTGAGCCGGGAACTCAAGCGGGGGACGATCGAGCTCGTCCTCCTGACCCTCCTCGCCGATCGGGAGCGATACGGCTACGAGATCGTGTCGGCGATCGAGGAGTGGAGCGGTGGCCGGCTCGCGGTGCGGGACGGCACGCTCTACCCCGTCCTCTACCGCCTCGAAGAGGCGGGCTTCATCGAGCCGCGATGGGAGACGCCGGATCGGGGAGTGCCGCGCAAGTACTACCGGGTCACCGATGCCGGGCGAGACGAGCTCGGGAGGCTGACCGCGGAGTGGCGCGAGTTCGCCGCCGGGCTGGACGCGATCCTCGGCCGAAAAGGAGGCGCATGAACGAGACCGACCGATACGTGGAGGACGTGATGCACCGGATCGCTCCCGGTTTTCCGGGGCGGCACCGGATCGAAGCCGATCTACGGAGTCACCTCGCGGAACGGGTCGCGGCGGGAACCCCCGCGGCGGACGCGGTCGCGCGCATGGGGCCCGCGGCCGAGGTCGCGCGCGGGTTTCTCGAATCCACCGAGCCACCGCTCGCCTCTCGCGCCGACCGCCTGGGCGGTTTTCTCTTCGACGTCGGCCTCGGAGCGCTGGCGATCGCGTCGATCACCCTTTTCGCGGTTGTCGCCCTGGGGCCGTACGCCACGACCCGGATGTCCGACTGGCCGTTGCCCCTGGCCGTCGCCCTCGCCCTCTGCGCGGTGATCGTCTTCGTGCTCGGGATCCTCTACTTCCCGGTTCTCGAGAGCCTGTTCGGCCAGACGGCGGGGAAGCGCGTGTTCGGCACGTTCGTGGCCCGGGAGACGGGCGAGCGGGTCGGGTTCTGGACCGCGGTCGTGCGGCGGATCCCGTTCCTGTTCGACATCTGGCCGATCGACGCCGCGTTCCTGCTCTTCACCGCGCGCCGCCAGCGGGCGTTCGACCTGGCGGCGGATACCATCGTCATCGCAGGCGGGCGTCGGATCGGCCGTCCCTGGGGGATGGTCGCGCTGCTGTGGCTCCTCGCGATCGGGCTCGGCGCGCTCGCCGGACATCTGGCATCGGGATAGACGCTCGAGATTGACCGGGGTGGGGCGTTGCCCTATGCTCTGACGGGATCCGCGCGGACAGACGCTTTGCCCCGACGGAATCCGCGCCGGAACAGACTCGTACGACCACCCGCTTTCGAGAGCGATCCATCGTCTCCATCGCCTCCTCCGGCCTCCGCTTCTTCCGAGCCTCGATCCTCTGCACGGCCGTTCTCCTGGCCCTCATCCTCCGACCGATTCCGGCCGACGCCCAGCTCGGACGGCTCAAGAACATGGTCGCGGGCGTCGAGAAGGGAGAGATGTATGGCGAGGACGTGACGGACGAGGGATCGCCCATCGTCTTCGTCGTCGATCTCACCCCTGTCGTCGAGCTCCCCCAGGGCGCCGTCGACAACCTGAAGCAGATGGTGGCCCAGCAGGG
>DASSBK010000303.1:0-6972 GCA_035698825.1 Gemmatimonadota bacterium | reverse complement strand
TGGCCTCTACGCGTCTCGCCGAGCTCGCGGAGACCCTGGGCGCGGCCGACACCCTCGACGTCGCGCGCTCTCTCGTCCTCGCGCTCGCCGCGGAATGGCGCGGCCGCGCGGGCGATCCTGCTGGCGCGAGCGAGGATCTCGAGCGGGCGGCGGCGGCGGCGAAGTCGGAGGGAGAGATCCCCGCGCTCCTTCTGGCCGCCGGGCGCTGGGCGGAGGCGGCCGGGGACACGGACCGCGCGCGGCGCCTCTGGAGGTCGGTGGTCGAGGATCACGCCAGCACGCCGTACGCGCTCGACGCGCGCCGCCGGCTCGCAGAGGGAGGATAATGGACCGCCGCCAGTTCCTGCGCGCCGTGGCGGGAGCAGGCGCCGGGGCCCTCGCCGGGCCCGCGCTCTCGCGGCTCGGCGCTTCGCCGGCTCGGTCGATCGTCTCCGGCGCGACCCACGCCGGAGCTCGCTCGGCGGCCTTCCTGATCCCGATGGACGACGAGCAGCCGCAGCCTCTTCGCGCGTACGGGATCGTCTATCGCGCGCTCGAATCCGGCGGCCGCGCGGAGTGGCTCCTCAACTTCCGCGGCGGCGCGTTCCTCGTCGACCATCCGCCCGCGCTCGACGAGGCGCTGGACCGCGGCGTGTGGACCGAGGACCCGTCCGCGTCCGCCGGCGCGCTCCAGGCCGCGCTCGGCACGGAGGACACGGTCCCCATGAAGCTCGAGGTCGCGCCGAAGATCGCCGTCTACGTCCCGCCCTACGCCGCGCCGTGGGACGACGCGGTGCGACTCGCGCTCGACTTCGCCGAGATCCCGTATCGGTCGCTATGGGATTCGGAAGTCCTCCGCGACGGACTCGCCGAGGTCGACTGGCTCCATCTCCACCACGAGGATTTCACCGGGCAGTACGGCAAGTACGGTCTCGGCGTCCAGACCGCGGCCTGGTACCAGCAGGCGGTCGGGCTCGATCGGGCGACCGCCGGCGAGTTCGGCTTCGCGGACGGGCGCGAGCTCAAGGCCGCCGTCGCCGATAAGATCCGCGACTACGTCGCCAGCGGCGGGTTCCTGTTCGCGATGTGCGCGTCCAGCGAAACACTCGACGTCGCGCTCTCCGGCGAGGGGTCGGACTTCGCGGGTACGCTCGCCTTCCGGGACTTCGCGATCGATCCCAGCATCTCGGGCCCCTTCTCGACGATCGACGGGCACCGCGTGAACACCCCCGAGCGGCTCCCGCTCGACGACGTCGTGGTCGAGCGCTTTTCCGCCACCGTCGATCCCGTCGCCGCGATGCTCACCCAGGACCACGACCTCCACTTCCCGGACTGGTACGGACTGACGACCTCGTACCGGCCGGACACGCTCAAGCCCAGCGTGGTCGTCCTGGCGACCTGCGGCGGCGGTCGGCTCGCCAAGTACGTGCACGGCGATCACGGCGAGGGCTCGTTCACGTTCCTCGGCGGCCACGATCCCGAGGACCCCCGCCACGCCGTCGGCGATCCGGCCACGGACCTGCGGGAATACCCGGCCTCGCCCGGCTACCGGCTGATCCTCAACAACGTGCTCTTCCCGGCGGCGGAGAAGAAGGAGCGACTCACCTGACATAGCCATTCTTGACGACCCCGCACGAACCCACCATGCTTCACGGTTCGAACGAACGCCTTCCCCCTTCACCGTCCGGAGACGACTCATGCCGAGGATCAACCTGCGGTGGTTTGCGCTCGCGCTTGGCATAGCCCTGATGGGCTGCGCTGGACAGGAAACCGCCGATGACGAGATGGTCGAGGACACGACGGCCATGGCTCCCGAACCCGCCGCGCCTTCGCTCGCGGACTTCGCGGGAACGTGGACCTTCACCGGCACGACCGAAACGGGGCAGACCCCTCCACCCTACGAGCTGACGGCGACCGCCGATCCGTCCGGCTGGACGTTCCGATTCCCCGACCTCCCCGACCGGGGTGTCATTCCGGTTCGGGTACTCGAAGTCTCGGGGGACAGTGTCGTCACCGAGACGGATCCGTTCGAGAGCGCTCTGCGGCCGGGCCTCCAGGTGTGGACCCGCACCGTGTATCGTCTCGAAGGGGATCGGCTGAGGGGTGATCTGGTGGCCCATTACGAGACCACCGAGGCCGACTCGGTCGTCCACATCACGGCGGAGGGAACCCGAACGCCGTAGACCGCCTCGGAGGATGCCACGACGACTACCTCCGTGACCATCTCGATTTTACTCGCCACCGGCACGCGAAGCGTTGGTCACGCGCTTCGCGTGCCACCATCACCCGCCTGCTTGACCGTCGTCGTGTGGGCGTTGTACAATACGATGTACATGTAGCATGAAACGGCGTTATTCCATATCCGAAGCGAGGGCCCGGCTGTCCGCACTGGTCGCCGAAGTCCTCCAGAGCGATGAGGCGGTATCGATCGAGCATCGAGATCGTGAGGAAAGGGTGCTCCTCGTCAGCGAGAAACGATATCGATATCTCGAGGAGACCGTCGATCGGATGACTACCGAGTCGGGCCGGGCATCGCCCGTGGCGGGCAGCGTGGAGCTTCGCGGGTCGGATGCGGAGCTCGAGCGGGATCTCGCCCGGATCCGGGAGGAGGCGGCGGCGCTCACCGGGGAGAAGCTCGCGGAGTCGATCTGAACCGGTTGGCCGTGGTCGACACCCACGGGCTCGTGTGGTATGCGCTCGAGCGGTGGAAGAAGCTGGGCAAGGCAGCCCGCCGTGTTCTGAGCGCGGCGGACAAGGGCGAGGCGGTCGTCCATGTGCCCACGATCGTGCTGGTCGAGATCGGGGAGCTGGAGCGCCTGGGCCGCATCCGCCTTCGCGGTGGGCTCAGGAGGTGGACGCGCGACCTCTTCTCCCGGGAATCGTTCCGACCCGCCGAACTGAACGCCGAGATCGCGCTCGAGGCACACTCTCTCCACAGGGTTCAGGAACGCGGCGACCGGCTGATCGCCGCCACGGCTGTCCACCTCGACCTTCCGCTGATCACCCGTGACCGCGCGCTCGGCACGGCGGCGGGAGTCCGCACGATCTGGTGAGCGTTCCCCGGCGTTTGTCCCGAGTTTCGGCCGGTTCTATCTTCCCACCGGAACGCATGTTGACGGACTGACTCGACAAACGGGGTGAGGGCTTGGCCACGGCGGCGAAGACCAGGTCCACCGAGCGCGAGCTGCTCGACCGGTTCGGGGCCGGCGACCGGCGCGCGCTGGCCCGGGCGCTCTCGTGGGTCGAGAACCAGCGCCCCGGTTTCGAGGACCTGCTCCACTCCCTCCATGGCCGCCTCGGCCACGCCTACCGGGTTGGGATCACGGGCCCGCCGGGCGCGGGGAAGAGCACGCTGACCGAGAAATACGTGATGCGACTCCGCGAGCGCGAGCTGAAGGTCGGGATCCTGGCTGTCGACCCCAGCAGCCCGTTCACCGGCGGTGCGCTCCTCGGCGACCGGATCCGCATGCAGGACCTGACGCTCGATGAGGGCGTGTTCATCCGTTCGATGGCCTCGCGTGGGCGACTGGGCGGACTCGCCACGACGTCGCTCGAGGCTGCTGATCTGATCGAGGCGTTCGGCTTCGACACGGTGATCCACGAGACCGTGGGCGTCGGGCAGACCGAGCGCGACGTCGTGAGCGCGGCGGACACGACCGTCGTCGTGCTGGTACCCGAGTCGGGCGATTCGATCCAGGCGATGAAGGCCGGTCTCATGGAGATCGCCGACGTGTTCGTCGTGAACAAGGCCGACCGTCCGGGCGCCGACAAGCTCGCGCGCGCGCTCAAGGCCACGCTGGGTCTCCGCGCCGCGCCCGACGACGGCTGGGAGCCGCCGATCGTGCGCACCGTCGCCGTCGAGGGACAGGGGGTCAACGAGCTCGATGCCGCGATCGAGGCGCACCGCGAGCACGGCCGGGAGACGGGCGCGCGCGCGAAGAAGCGCGCCGCCCGCGCCGCGGAGCGCGTCCGCGACATCGTCGCCCGCCGCTGCGAGCGCCGGGTGTGGATCGAGCGCGGCGGGGAATCGCTCCTGGCCGAGGGCCTCGAGCGGATCGCCGCCGGCGAGGCGACCCCTTACGCGCTGGCTGACGAGATCGCGCGCGCGGCCGACATCGAGGAACCGGGAGATCCCGAAGGAGTGACGCCATGAGTCCCACGATCCACGAGACCCGCACCGCGAACGGCGGCCGCACGACGACGGAGGCGAAGGACGACTCGCCACGCATGGCGCGGCTCGCCGAGCGCGTCCGCCGCTGGGAGGAGCGCCGCGCCGCGGAGCCGGTTCGCGACATCGATTTCACCACGACCTCGTCGATGGAGGTCGCGCCGATCTACACGCCGCTCGACACGGCGGGGATCGACGAGCTCGAGGACATCGGGCTTCCGGGCGAGTACCCGTACACGCGCGGCGTCTACGACACGATGTACCGGACGCGGCTCTGGACGATGCGGCAGTTCGCGGGCTTCGCGACCGCCGCCGAGACGAACGAGCGGTATCACTACCTGCTCGAGCACGGCCAGACCGGTCTCTCGGTCGCATTCGATCTGCCGACCCTAATGGGCTACGACTCCGATCACCCGATGTCGGAGGGCGAGGTCGGGGTGTGCGGGGTGGCGATCGACTCGCTCGCCGACATGGAGCGGCTCTTCCAGGGAATCCCGCTCGACCAGGTGTCGACGTCGATGACCATCAACGGTCCCGCGATCCTCTTCCTGGCCCTTTATATCGTGGTGGCCGAGAAGCAGGGTGTGGACTCGGCGAAGCTCCGGGGCACGATCCAGACCGACCCGCTCAAGGAGTACATCGCGCAGAAGGAGTGGCTGTTCCCGCCCGAGCCGCACCTCAAGATCGTCGTCGACATGATGGACTGGTGCACGCGAAAGGCGCCCTACTGGCATCCGATCTCGATCTCGGGCTACCACATCCGCGAGGCCGGCTCGACCGCGGTTCAGGAGCTCGCGTTCACGCTCGCCGACGGCTTCACGTACGTCGAGCGGGGGATCGCCGCGGGGCTCGATGTCGACTCGTTCGCGCCGCGGCTCTCGTTCTTCTGGAACGCGCACAACGACTTCTTCGAGGAAGTCGCCAAGTACCGGGCGGCCCGCCGGATCTGGGCGCGCCACATGAAGGAGCGCTACGGCGCAAAGAACCCGCGCTCGCTCCTCATGCGGTTCCACACGCAGACGGCGGGGTGCTCGCTGACCGAGCAGCAGCCGGAGAACAACATCGTGCGGACGGCGATCCAGGCGCTGGCGGCGGTGATGGGCGGCACGCAGTCGCTCCACACGAACTCCATGGACGAGACGTTCGCCCTGCCGACCGAGAAGGCGGTCAAGATCGCGCTCCGTACCCAGCAGGTGATCGCCTACGAGTCGGGCGTACCCAACGTAATCGATCCGCTGGGCGGCTCGTACTTCGTCGAGGCCTTGACGCAGCGGATGGAGGACGAGGCCGAAGAGTACTTCCGCCAGATCGAAGACATGGGCGGTGTCGTCGCCGGGATCGAATCCGGGTTCTTCCAGCGAGAGATCGCCGAGGCCGCGAGCCGTTATCAGGAAGAGATCGACATGAAGCGGCGGGTAATCGTGGGAGTGAACGAGTTCATCGAGGAGGACGAGAAGCTCGAGATCCCCATCCTGCGGATCGACCCCCGCTACGAGCGCGAGCAGATCGAGCGCTTGCGGAAGGTCCGTTCTGACCGCGACGCCGGACGGTTCGAGGCCGCCATGGAATCCCTGCGCGCCGCGATCCGCGCCGAGGAGAACCTGATGGAGCCAGTGCTGGACTGCGTCCGCGCATACGCGACGGTGGGCGAGATGGTCGAGCTGATGAAGGGCGAGTACGGCACCTGGCGCGAGCCCGAGATCTTCTAGCCCCCCAAAGCCCGCGCCGGCCGTTCCCTCGATAGGGATGAAGTAGCAATGTCCAAGCTGCGATTCCGCATCTCGATGTCGCTGGACGGCTTCGTCGCGGGCCCTGATCAGAGCGTCGACAACCCGCTCGGGATCGGAGGGGAAGGCCTCCACGATTGGGTCGTTCAGCTGGCCGCATGGCGTGGTGCGCATGGGCTTCCAGGTGGAGAGGTCAACGAAAGCTCGAAGGTGGTAGAGGAAGAACAGGCGGGGATCGGGTCCACGATCATGGGGCGGAACATGTTCGGCGGGCATCCCGGGCCGTGGGATCCGAAGCACCCCTGGAACGGCTGGTGGGGCGAGGATCCGCCGTTCCACCATCCGGTCTTCGTCCTCACCCACCATGCGCGGGATCCGCTCGAGCTGGAAGGCGGAACGACCTTCACCTTCGTGACCGACGGCATCGATTCGGCGCTCGAGCAGGCGCGGTCGGCGGCCAGCGCCCAGGACGTGATGCTCGGGGGCGGCGCGGACGTGGCGCAGCAGTACCTGCGCGCGGGC
The DNA here is from genome assembly GCA_035698825.1 of Gemmatimonadota bacterium. GTDB lineage: Bacteria > Gemmatimonadota > Gemmatimonadetes > JACCXV01 > JAHWKZ01 > JAICNR01. The sequence continues at coordinate 576 of DASSBK010000303.1, read as the reverse complement.
CTCGTCGACGAGATGGAGATCCATCTGGTGCCGATCCTCCTCGGAAGCGGCGAACGCCTCTTACAAGACACGGGGACGGATCTCCACGGGCTCGAACTCGTGCGCACGGTCGCGGCGCCCGGGGTAACGCACCTCAAGTTCGCGCGGGCTTGATCGGCCGGAACGACTCGGGGAGCCGTTGGTAGGGGATCCGGCCGGCGCGTAGATTCTCGCGTTCCGATCGTCGGGCCCGACGGCAACCCCCGGGGAGGAGCGATGGACGAGCGCAAGATCCGCGTGCTGGTCGGCAAGCCCGGCCTGGACGGGCACGATCGCGGAGCGAAGGTGGTGGCGGCCGCACTCCGGGACGCCGGCATGGAGGTCATCTATACGGGCCTCCACCAGACCCCCGAGAAGATCGTCGAGACCGCGCTCCAGGAAGACGTCGACGTGGTCGCGCTCTCGATCCTCTCCGGCGCCCACATGACGCTCTTCCCGCGCGTGATGGAGGAGCTCACGTCGCGCGGGCTCGATGACGTGATCGTGTTCGGCGGCGGGATCATCCCGCAGCCCGACATCGACGCCCTCAAGGCGCAG
>DASSBK010000302.1:0-9389 GCA_035698825.1 Gemmatimonadota bacterium | reverse complement strand
AGGGATGATCGCGTCGAAGGCGATCGCGATCGCCTACGAGACGGTGGAGGAGGCGGACGGCACGCTTCCCCTGCTGGTGCCCATGAGCGAGGTGGCGGGGCGGATGGCGGTCCAGGAAGGCGCCAAGTACCTGGAGAAGCTGATGGGGGGGCGCGGCATCCTGCTGGGCGGCGTTCCCGGCACCCCGCCCGCCGAAGTCGTCATCCTGGGCGGGGGGGTGGTCGGGATCAACGCGGCCAAGATGGCCGCCGGGCTGGGAGCCAGGGTCACGATCCTCGACGTGTCGCTCCCGCGCCTCCGGTATCTCGACGACGTCATGCCCTCCAACGTCGACCTGCTGTTCAGCGATCCTCATACGATCCGCGAGATGATCTCCCGCGCGGATCTGCTGATCGGAGCCGTCCTCCTCCCAGGCGCGAAAGCGCCCAATCTCGTCTCCCGCGAAGACCTCAAGCGGATGAAGGAGGGTGCGGTCGTCGTCGACGTCGCGGTGGACCAGGGCGGCTGTATCGAGACCTGCCGTCCGACCACGCACGAGGACCCCGTCTACGTGGTCGAGGGGGTCGTCCATTACTGCGTGGCGAACATGCCCGGCGCGGTGCCGCGCACCTCGACCATCGCGCTCACCAGCGCCACGCTTCCGTACGCGCGCAAGATCGCGTCCAGGGGATGGGCAGCCGCCTGCCGCGAGAGCCGGGCGCTCGCCCTGGGACTCAACGTCGTGCGCGGCGACGTCACGTACCCGGGGGTGGCGGAGGCGTTCGGCTTGCCCCTCAGGGACGTGGCGGAGGTCCTGGCGTGATCGCGGACCTGCAGTTCCAGAGAGTGGGCGACCACGACCTGTCGCTGCCGTCCTACGCGACGACCGGCTCCGCGGGGCTCGACCTCTGCGCCGCGCACGCGCATCGCATCGAGCCGGGCGAGCGGAAGCTGGTCGGGACCGGCTTCGCGATCGCCCTGCCTTCGAATTGCGAGGGCCAGATCCGGCCCCGCTCGGGTCTCGCGGCCCGGAGCGGACTCACGGTCCTCAACGCCCCCGGGACGATCGACGCCGATTATCGCGGAGAGGTGAAGGTGCTGCTGATCAACCTGGGCCTGGAACCGGTCGAGATCGCCTCCGGCGACCGCATCGCGCAGCTCGTCGTGGCCCCGGTCTCGAGGCTCCGTCTCATCGAGGTCGAAGACCTGCCGTCCACCGCCCGCGGCGCGGGCGGCTTCGGATCGACGGGCAGGTAGCGGTGCTGGGCTTCCTCCGATCGAGCACCGGGCCGTTCCTGTCGAGCGAGATCGCGGTCGACCTCGGCACGGCCAATACCCTGATTTACGTGAAGGGCCGCGGCATCGTGCTCAACGAGCCGTCGGTCGTCGCGCTGGACGCCGGAACGCGCGAGATCCTCGCCGTCGGCCTCGAGGCCAAGAAGATGCTCGGCCGGACCCCCGGCGGGATCATCGCCGTGCGGCCGCTCAAGGACGGCGTGATCGCCGACTTCGAGGTCACCGAGAAGATGCTGCGCGACTTCCTCGAGCGGGTTCTCAAGAACCGGTTCATGCCGGTGAGGCCGAAGGTCCTCATCTCCGTGCCGAGCGGCATCACGGAGGTGGAGAAGCGGGCCGTGCGCGACAGCGCCGAGTCGGCGGGCGCCAAGGAGGTGTATCTCGTGGCGGAGCCGATGGCGGCCGCGATCGGCGTGGGCCTGCCGGTAGAGACCCCGACGGGCAACATGGTCATCGACATCGGCGGCGGCACGACGGAGATCGCGGTCATCGCGCTCTCGGGCATCGTCAGCGACACTTCCATACGCGTCGGCGGCGACGAGTTCGACGAGGCGATCCTCCAGTTCCTGCGCAAGACCTACAACATCCTGATCGGGGAGCCGACCGCCGAGCTCGTGAAGATGACGATCGGCTCGGCCTATCCCTCGGACCGAGGGGAAGAGGTGATGGAGGTGAAGGGGCGGGACATCGTCTCCGGCATCCCCAAGACCGTCAAGGTCGGCTCGGCCGAGGTCCGGGAGTCGATCCAGGAGCCGGTCGCCGCCGTCGTCGACGCCGTGCGCATGGCGCTCGAGCGGACGCCGCCCGAGCTGGCGAGCGACATCGTCGACCGCGGGATCGTCATGACGGGAGGCGGCGCGTTGCTGAAGGGGCTGGACTCGCTGCTGCGCGAGAACACCAGCCTGCCGATCAACGTGGACGAGGAGCCGCTGACGTGCGTGGTGCGGGGCACCGGGCGCATCCTCGACGACCCCGAGAAGTATCGAGGGGTTCTCACTCTCTCCCGACACTAGAGGTTCTCGGCCGCCGAAGCGGTCGGTCTCCTGCGTTGCGCTTCTCGACACTCGCTGCAGAGCCGGTTCAGACCGGAATCATGTTCTGATGCCCTCGACGTCCGGAGCGATCTAGGTGGCGCTGTCGCGGTCGGCGTATCAGGCGGAGATCGTCGCGGGCGTGCTGGTGGCGACCTCCCTGGTGCTGCTCGCACTGCCCGAGGGGCAGCAGAACGCGATCGCGCGCGCCGCCAACCACATCGTGCTCCTCCCTCTCGCCAACGCGCGGAACGTGATGGGGGGGTACGTGGGGCTGCGCGACGAGAACACACGCCTGCGGTCCGAGCTCCAGGCGGCGCGGCTCGAGCTCGGCGCCACGCAGGGGCTGCGGCTCCAGAACCGGGACCTGTCGCGGATGCTCGAGTTCCGCGAGGACCAGCCCGTGGACCTGGTCCCGACCCGCGTGATCGACCGCGACTTCGGAACGCTGCCGACGACGTTCGTGATCGACGTCGGCGCCGCGGAGGGCGTCGCGATCGACCAGCCCGTGGTCACGCTGGAGGGCCTGGTCGGCAAGATCGTGGACGTCGGCAACTCGGCCAGCGAGGTCATGCTCTTCTCGCATCCCGAGTTCAGCGCGAGCGCGATGCTGGTCGGGGGCGATCACCTCGAGTACGGAGTCGTCCGCTCGACGCCCAGCGGTGAGGTCGAGCTGTTCCTGCCCTTGCGATCGGGCTCGGCGCCGGGGGACCGGATCGTGACCTCGGGGTACGGGGGCACGTTCCCGCGCGGGATCCCCATCGGGACCGTGGAGCGCGGGAGGGAGGACCAGCGCCTCGGCCTCCAGAAGATCGACGTCGTGCGGCCGATCGTGGACCTGGGCTCCGTGGGGGCGGCGTTCGTCCTGCGCCGGGGTGTCGATCCCGGCGAGTCGGTGGGGGACGTGCCGCGCCTGTTCTGGCCCGGCTTCGCCTACCCTCCGATGGCGGGGGAAACGTTCGGGAGGCAGAGCCCGGACACGCTCGCCGCCGACAGCCTCGCCGGCGACAGTCTGCCCGCCGACTCCGCCACGGCCGGCGGAGGATGAGCCTCGCCTCCCGCGGGACGCCCTGGGTCGCGCGGATGTCGCGGGGCCGGTTCGCGTCCTTCGTCGCCATCTGCGTGATCGGGGCCCTGTTTCTGGAGCCCCCGCTCGAGATCGCCGGGTCGACCCCCGACTTCGTCCTCATCCTCGCCGTCTACGGCGCGATTCGTGCGGGTGCAATGGGTGGGGCCGGGCTCGGATTCGTCGCCGGTCTGTTCCGTGACACGTTGCTGCTCATGCACTTCGGGCTCTACGGTCTGGGGCTGACCGTGATCGGGTACGCGGTGGGCAAGATGCGCGAGAGCCTCTATCTCGACGCTCCCGCCGCGGACCTCATGCTCCTGGCGGGCGGCAAGCTCCTCCTCGACGTCCTGGTCCTGGGAGTGGCGGCCGGGGGGGCATGGAAGGCGTTCGAGCTCCGGTTCTTCTGGGAGTCGCCGGGCAGCATCGTGTACACGACCGCCATGGGGGCGGTCCTGTCACGCCTGATCGGAGGCCGTTGAGGCGCGAGAAAAGACGCTTGCAGGATAGGATGCATTCGAATACACTTGGGCATCCCCCCCGGGAAGCAGTCTAGAAAATCCAGGTTCACGAGGGCCACGCCAGTCCCATGCCGTCGCGGTTCGATCGACACGTTATATCTCCGTTCGATCCCCTCAGTCGAAACCGTCGCGCCCGCCTGGCCCGTGTCGCCATCCTCGGCGGTCTGGTCGTCCTGATCGGCGGGTTCTTCCGGCTTCAGGTCCTGCGGTACGACGAACTCCAGGCACAATCGACGAGCAACCAGGTCCGGGCCATCCCGCTGGCCGCACCGCGCGGGTTCATGTACGACCGCGATGGCCAGATCATCGCCGAGAACCTGCCCGCCTACTCGGTCTCGCTGCTGCCGACGTCCGACGACGATCTGCATCGCGACATGGAACGGATCCGGCCGATCCTCGGACTCGACGACTCGACCGTCGCCGACCTGGAGCGACAGTACGCGCTCGCGCCGGGTCAGCCGATCCTCCTCAACGACGATCTCGATTACCGCACGCTCTCGCTGCTCGAAGAGACGCGCAGCGAGATCCCGGGACTTCTCCTGCAGCCCAAGCCGCGGCGGGTCTATCCGCACGGCCGCGCGACCGCGCACCTCACGGGCTACGTGGCACAGATCAACGAGTCCGAGCTGCGCGAGCGGGAGGGCGCCGGATACTCGGCCGGCGACATCCTCGGGAAGACCGGCATCGAGAGCATGTACGAGGCGGAGCTGCGCGGCGAGAAGGGCGCGGAGTACGTCGAGGTCGACGCGATGGGCCGGCGCATCGGGCCGTGGCCCGACCTCCCCTTCGAGGCGCCGCGTCGCGGACGCGACCTCCACCTGACGGTGGACCTCGACCTGCAGCGGCGCGCGGCGGAGATCTTCCCCGCCGACCGGCGCGGGGCCGTCGTGGCGCTCGACCCGCGCACGGGCGAGGTGCTCCTGCTGTACTCCAGCCCCTCCTACGATCCCAACGTCTTCAGCGGCCAGCTCACGAGCGAGGACTGGCGGAGCCTGATCGACGATCCCGCGCGGCCGCTCCTCGACCGTGCGATCCAGGCCCGGTACGCCCCCGGTTCGGTGTTCAAGCTCGCCACCGCGGCGATGGCCATGACGCTCGGAGTCGTCAATCCCGACGAGTTCGAGGACGTCCCCTGTCGCGGGGGCTACCAGTTCGGCAGCCGCTGGTTCGGCTGCCACGCGGTCCACGGCTGGGCTTCGCTCCAGGACGCGATCGTCACCTCGTGCGACACGTACTTCTACCAGGTGGGGCTGAAGCTCGGGCTCGAGGAGATCACCCGCTTCGGCCGGGCGTGGGGGCTGGCGGAAAAGACGGGAATCGATCTGCCCAACGAGGCGGAAGGGACCTTCCCGGATTCCCCGGAGTGGTACGACGAGCAGTACGGCGAAGGGCGCTGGGGCTCGGGCGTGGTCCTGAACCTGGCCATCGGTCAGGGCGAGATCGCGGTCACCCCGCTGAAGATCGCGCAGTTCGTCTCCGCGGTCGTCAACGGCGGCGACATCCTGCGGCCGCGACTCCGCCAGAGCGAGGCCGCTCCCGAGGTGCTGGCCAGCCTGCCCCTGTCCAGCGATCAGTTCCAGATCCTGAGGGCGTCGATGAGCGGCGTCGTGAACGACTGGCGCGGCACCGCATACACGCGCGCCCACTACATGCCGCTGCGGTACACCATCGGCGGGAAGTCCGGCACGACCGAGCACAACTCCGGCAAGCCGCACGGGTGGTTCGTCGCGGTGGGCCCCATGGAAGACCCGCAGATCGTCGTGGCGGTCGTGGTCGAAGAGGGCGGGAGCGGGTCGGCGCAGAGCCCGATCGCGATCGATCTCGTGCAGACCTATCTCGACGGCCGCAACGGCATCATCCCCCGCGAGTCACCTCCGCCCCCCCCGATCGCGCTCAGCGAGTCGACGCTGTCCACGGACTGAGAGAAGTGCGGCGCGAGGCCACCGAGCAGAACTGGTACCTGCTGGCCCTGGCGATGGCCCTGGCGACCGGGGGCGTGGCGCTCCTGTACAGCGCGAGCCAGACGGCGAGCGGGGACAACGCGCAGTACTGGCAGTTCCAGCTCATCTGGCTGTTCGCCGCCCTCGTGGCCTACGCGGTCATCGGGATCGTGCCGATGCGCGTGATCGAGAAGATCTCGCGGCCCGCCTACGTCTTTTCGCTGGCGCTCCTCGTGCTGGTGCTCGCCTTCCCGGCGATCTCCGGGGCGCGGTCGTGGATCCGCGTGGGGTCCATCGGGTTCCAGCCATCGGAGTTCGCCAAGATCGCAACGATCCTGGTGATCGCGCAGTGGGCGGCGCGCCTCAAGACCCCACCGAGAGCGATGACGGAGCTCGTCGTGCCGGCCGTGCTCGTCGGCCTTCCCGCGGCGCTGACGCTGCTTCAGCCGGACCTCGGGACGGCGCTCGTCTATGTCCTGCTCTTCGCCGCGCTCTGCTTCTGGGCCGGCACGCCGCCGGTGATCGTCTTCCTGCTGCTCTCGCCGATCGTCAGCGTCCTCTTCACGTTCTCGCTGCCCCTGTGGTCGCTGTACGTCCTCGCGCTCGGGGCGCTTCTCTTCGTCCTTCGGCCACCGCGCTCGACCTGGATCTACGTGAGCGCCACCAACCTGCTCATGGGCATCGTCGCGCTCCCGCTCTGGAACCAGCTCGCCGGCTACCAGAAGCAGCGGCTGCTGATCTTCCTCCAGCCCGAGAGCGATCCCCGCGGCGCGGGGTGGAACGTGATCCAGTCCAAGGTCGCAATCGGCTCGGGCGGCTGGTTCGGCAAGGGATTCCTGGAAGGCACGCAGAAGCGGCTGGCGTTCCTGCCCGAGCGCCACACCGACTTCATCTTCTCGGTCCTGGGGGAGGAGCTGGGCTTCGTCGGGATCCTCATCGCCTTCGGGCTCTTCGGCCTGCTGCTCCTGGAAGGCGTGCGGATCGCCGAGCGCAATCCGGACCCCTATGCCAGCACGCTCGCGTTCGGCCTCGTGGCGCTGATTGCCAGCCACCTGGTGATCAATACCGCCGTGACCATCGGGATGATGCCGGTGACCGGCCTGCCGCTTCCCTTCCTCTCCAAGGGCGGATCCTTCCTGGTCGTGTGCTTCGCCGCCGTGGCGCTCTGGCGAAAGACGTGGATCGAGCGGACGCCGGTCCGTCGATGACCCGACGGTCGTCGCGCTGGTGCCGGAAACCCGCGCGGGTGCTAGCGTTCGTGGTCGGATACTTGCATACGGGAAATCACGGAGATCAGGAGGCATCGTGGCGCGCAGTCTCAACAAGGTGATGCTGATCGGGAACCTCGGGAGCGACCCCGAGGTCCGGCACACGTCCAGCGGCCTGCCGGTGGCCACGTTCCGCATGGCGACGAGCTGGACCCGCGGCTCCGAGGGCGGGCAGCGGGAGGAGAACACGGAGTGGCACAACATCGTGGCGTGGCGGCGGCTGGCGGAGATCTGCCAGCAGTACCTGAAGAAGGGCAGCAAGGTCTACATCGAGGGTCGCATCCAGACGCGGTCGTGGGACGACGCGTCGACGGGACAGAAGCGGTACATGACCGAGATCGTGGCCAACGAGATGATCATGCTCGACGCCCCGTCGGGCGGCGGCAGGCGTGCCGCGGCTCCGCAGCGCTCCGCGCAGGAGGGCGGCGGAAACGGCGGCGAATACGAGTTCCCCGAGACCGACTACGACGACGATCTGCCGTTCTGATATGAGACGCCGTCCGGTTCCCATGCGCGTGCCGTTCCTCGTCCTTGCCCTCGGACTGGCGAGCGCGGGCTTCGTCCGCGCGCAGGACGAGCCGCCGGTACAGGCGTTGCTGGAGCCCGAGTACGTGCTTTCGGTGGGAGAGGTGGTCGACGCCGCGCGGTGGAGCAACGCGGAGACGGTCGTCGGCGCCGCGAGCGAGACGATGGTCACCGACCGCAGCCAGACGCAGTACGACCTGGTGCACGTTCCGCGCGTCGTCGAGGGGCGCACGCTCGCGACGGGGGACCGGGTGCAGTTCTTCCGGCTGGAACGCCGGATCGATGACCCCGTGACCGGCGAGGCGCTCGGAACGCTGCTCCTCCCGACTGGCGTCGGGCGGGTGGAGCTGCTCGACGGCGAGACCGCGGGCGTTCGCGTCACCGACGCGTTCCACGCCATCGTCGTCGGCGACTACGTGCGGTTCGCCGCCCTGGAGGACGCCGGGGCACGGGTGGCCGGGGTCGCGGGTGGGGCCGGCGGACGCGTGGTCGGGTTCCAGGAGGAGAAGGCGATCCATCCTCCCTTCGACAAGATCTTCCTGCGGCCCGAGGTCGCCGGGTCGACCGCGCCCGGCCAGGTGGTCGAGCTGTACCGCCCGGGTCCCGTGCGCGACGGTGTCCGCCTCCCGGACGTCGTCCTCGGCAAGGCGATGGTGGTCCGGGGTGGAGGAGGGATCGCGGCCGCCGTGACCTACGAGCTCGAGCGGCCCGACCTGGCGCCGGGCGACCTCTACCGTCCCGCGGCCCCGGACTCCGACTGACCTCACACCGGCGGTGCCGGCGCGGAACTTGTATGGTCAGCGGGCGTATGCTATCCTCGACAATGATGCCCTCGTCCGCCCTCCGCGTTGTGTGCCTGTCCGGTACTCTGATCCTGGTCATCGCAGGGACCGGTCGAGGCCAGGACCGCGCGACGAGCCTGCTCGACTGGCGACCGTCGCCGGGACCCGGCCCCACGCGCATGGAAGCCCGCGCGGCGACCGCCAGCAACCTGCTCCTCCCCTCCGTCCAGATCCCGATCCGTTCCCGGTACGACCAGTTCGAGCACGACTTCGGCGTCGACTTCGGCGTGCGCGGACTGCTCGACGACCGGCAAGGGGACGTCCTCGAGGATCTGCGCGCGCGGCTCGACGCGCGCTGGGGCGACGCGACCGTGTACCAGTGGATCGAGCGGGGCCTCGCCCTGTACGCTCGGGTCCAGGCCTCGACCCAGCTCCGGCGTAAGGGGTTCGACATGGAGGTCGAGATGGACGACGTGGCGGAGGGAAAGGTCGGCCTGCGGGTGCAGCGGTCGCTGGAGTGACGCCGCCCGACGGCGCGCGCTCCACGTCCCTGTCCATGGTGCCCCTCGCGGGGCGCTTTTTTTTGCTCCTCGCCGGAGCGATCGCAGCGCTCCTCGCGGGAGGACTCGCCGCGGCCTGCCGCTCCACCCCGCCGCCCGCCGGATCGCCCGTTTCCCGCCCGGCCCCAGCCCCGGTCTTCGCCGCCGAGCCGATCGTGCGGGTCGGCGTGGCGCTCGGAGACACTGCGCTGGCGCTCGGCAGCGGGGAGCGGTGGTGGATCCACGAAGCCGGCGTCAGCCGCCCCATCGCGGTGGTCGACGGGGAGCCGGGATGGCGTGTCGTCCGGCTCCCGTTCGAGACTGCGCTCCGGCTGCGGCGCCCGGACGGCTGGCTCAGCCAGCCGCACGTCGGGCCGCTCGTGGCCGGCTCGCTGGGTGGAACGCCTATCGAAGCCGCCGGTGTCTCCTATCCGGGCACGAT
>DASSBK010000301.1:0-20305 GCA_035698825.1 Gemmatimonadota bacterium | reverse complement strand
TCGGGCACGGCGCGCTCGTCCGCGAGGTGTTCGCGCTCCTAAAGAACGCGCTCCACGATCCCCGCACGGGAAGCGCGCGGGAGTTCGCCCGCTTCCTCGGGAGCGATCCGGTCGCGCGCGATCGCATGGCCGAGCTCGCATCCGAGGTCCCGCGCGCCGACCCCGCGGCCGTGGCGCGGCTCTTCACCGGCACGGACAGGGCGATGCGCCGGGCGCGGGTCATCGATTTCGACGACCAGAAGCTCCGCGCACTGGCGCTCTTCGAGCGACCGGAGCTGAGAGAACGGATCCCAGCGCTCTGGGACGAAGTGATCGTGGACGAGTTCCAGGACATCAACCGGCTCGACTTCGCGCTCGTCCGGCAGCTCGCCGCCCGCTCGGATCTCGTGGTGACGGGGGACGACGACCAGGCGATCTACGGGTTTCGCGGCTGCTCCTCGGAGTTCATCGTCGGGTTGGCGCGTCTGCTCGGCCGCGAGGTCGACTCGCATGAGCTGGCGATCAACTACCGCAATCCTCCGAACCTGCTCGACCACGCTGTCCGGCTGGTCGGCCACAACCGGGGCCGCATCCCGAAGTCGCCGATAGCGGCGCGAACCGACGCGGCCGCCGTCGTGGCGGCCCCCGCCGGCAGCGCGGAGTCCGAGACCGCCGGGCTCGCCCACCGAGCGCGCAAGGCGCTCGCCGGGGGGCGCAGGCCGCGGGAGCTCGCAGTCCTCTGCCGCACGAACGCGCATTGCGTGTCGGTGGCGGCGGGGCTGCGTTCGGTGGGGATTGCGTGCCGGGTTCGCGCGGAGGCCGACGGGGGCGCGGGGAGGCGCAGGTCCACGGCCGAAGAGAGGGCGGACGGCGGCGATGCGCATGACGCGGTCACCGTCGCCACGTACTTCCGCGCCAAGGGACTCCAGTGGCCGGTCGTCTTTCTGCCCGGCTGCAACGAGGGCCTGATCCCGCACCCGCGCGCGCCCGTCGACGGGGAGCGACGGCTCTTCTACGTGGCGCTCACGCGCGCTTCCCAGGAGCTCGTCGCCTCGTGGGTCGCCGTTCCCCGCGACGAGGCGCGCCCCAGCCGGTTCCTCGCGGAGGCCGGGCTCGCGGGCTAGGTTCGCGCGCATGCCGGCCGCGCTCCGACTGCAGGGGATGACGCTCCCGGTCCCCGATCTCGCCGCGGCCGAGAAGTTCTACCGCTGGGTCCTGGCGATGAAGGAGACCGCGGAGGAATCCGGACCCGGAGAGGCTGCGCTGGGGTGGGGCAAGGAGGATCGCGTGCGCCTCGTCGCCGCGACCGGGATCTCCGGCGCTCGGGAGGCGATCTCGCTCCGCATGGAGGCGCTCGACCCGCCCGCGATGGCGAGCTGGCTCGAGGATCGGGACCTCGCTCCCAGCCGCGTCGAGGCGTTCGAGGGAGACGTGGCGGAGATGCGCGACACGTGGCCCGACGCCGAGGTGACGGCCGAGCCCGATCCCGCCGATTCCAATCGCTACGTCCTCTCCCTCGAATCGCCCGCCGACGTGCGCGTCGACCTCCACGTGCCGCTACCCACGGCCAGCGTCGTCGACCGGGGTCGGCACGGCCCCTTCTATCGCCGGACGAAGGATTGGCGCGGCCTCGAGAATCCCGGCATCCTGGGCGTGACGATCGGCGCGGCGGACCCCGCCGCGCTCGTCGACTTCCTCGGCGCCCTCGAGATCCGGCCGATGGCGGACGGGGACCCCGATGCCCCGCTCCTCGCGGGCGACCATCAGTTCCGGATCGAGCGGCGAGAGCCGGCCGGGATCTACGGCGCCGCATTCGTCGTGGCGGCCGCGCGCCTTCCCGATCTCGTGCGCACGCTCGAGCGCTTCGGCGTGCAGCACCGGCTCGATCGCAATCACCTTCTGGCGGTCGATCCGGCGGGCCGAATCCTGGCGGTGAACGGCGTGCGCTCGGGGTGAGGCTCCGGTACCTTGCCGATCCCATGAATCCTTCCGTCGCCAGCTCTTCGGCCACCGACACGCTCGCGGAGAAGGAGCGGCGGCTCGAGTCGATCCTCCGCGCCGCGGGCTCCGTCGTCCTCGGGTATTCGGGCGGGGTCGATTCAACCCTGCTGCTCAGGAAATCGTTGGACGTACTGGGGGCCGAGAGCGTGCTCGCGATCACAGCAGCGAGCGCCACCTATGCCGACGAAGAGGTCGACGAGGCCGTCCGGCTCGCCGAATGGCTGGGTGCCCCGCACGAGCGGCTCCGGTCCACCGAACTGGAGGACGAAGGATTCCTGCTGAATCCCCCCGAGCGCTGCTACTACTGCAAGGCCGATCTGTACGGCGACCTCGTGGCGATCGCGTCGACGCGCGGGTATCGGGCGGTGATCGACGGCTCCCACGCCGAGGACGCGCTGGACTTCCGCCCCGGCCTCAAGGCGCTGGACGAGCGCGGGGTCCTCTCGCCGCTCAAGGAGGCGGGATTCACGAAAGCCGACATCCGCGAACTGTCGCGGAGGCTGGGGCTTCCCACCGCCGACAAGCCCGCCAACGCGTGTCTCGCCTCCCGCTTCCCCTACGGGGAGGCGATCACGACCGAGAAGCTGAGCCGTGTCGGCCGCGCGGAGCGCGTGCTGCGCGAGACCGGGTTCCCGGTGGTGCGCGTGCGCCATCACGGCGACGTGGCGCGGATCGAGGTGCCGCCCGAGGATCGCGAGCGGCTCCTCGCCGCCGCGGACGGGATCATCGCGAAGCTCAAGGAGCTCGGCTACGTGTGGGTGGCCTGCGACCTGGAGGGATACCGCAGCGGCAGCATGAACGAGGCGCTCTGAGCATCCGTCCCGATCACTGGATCGTCCGGATGGCGAAGGAGCACGGGATGATCGAGCCCTTCGCGGAGCGCCAGGTCCGGGAGGGCGTGATCTCCTACGGTGTCTCGTCGTTCGGCTACGACGTTCGGGTCGCCGACGAGTTCAAGATCTTCACCAACGTCTTCACCGCCACGGTCGACCCGAAGAACTTCGATCCCCGCTCGTTCGTCGATTGGAAGAGCGAGACGTGCATCGTCCCCCCGAACTCGTTCGCCTTGGCTCGCTCAGTGGAATACTTCCGCATTCCGCGTAATATACTCACGATTTGCGTAGGAAAATCCACTTATGCGCGTTGCGGCATCATCGTGAACGTTACGCCCTTCGAGCCCGAGTGGGAGGGCCACGTGACGCTCGAGATATCCAACACCACGCCACTCCCTGCCAAGATCTATGCGAACGAGGGCATCGCGCAGGTGCTGTTCTTCGAGTCCGACGACGCACCCGACGTTTCCTACGCCGACCGCGGCGGAAAGTACCAGGCGCAGCGCGGGGTGACGCTGCCCAAGCTGTGAATCATTCCTCGGCACCGGTCGTGAGCAGCCACCGGAGGCCCGGGGCGCTCGCGCCCGCCGTTCTCGCGGCCGCCGCGCTCCTCGCCGCGAGCGCGTGCCTGTACTCGCCACCCGACCAGCTTCCCTCCTCGGTGCGGATCCTCTACTCGAAGCACGACGTGGACTCGCTGGCGGGGAGCACGGACATTTGGTTCATCGTGGCGCGGAAGGGAAACGAGCTCCGGCTGACGGGCGACGAGGGGGAGGACACCCAGCCCTTCTTCGCTCCCGGAATCCGGCGCGTCTACTTCACCCGCCGGCCGCCGGCGGGGCGCGAGGAGATCTGGTCGATGGACCTGGACGGCAACGACGAGCGCCGGATCCTGGGGGCCGACGCCGTCGACTATCGGGACCCGGCCGTCGCACCGGACGACCGCCGGATCGCCTACACGGTGGTCCGCGGCGCCCGCCACGAGGTGATGCTGGCCGACATCGACGGCGCCAATGCGCGTCCGCTGGCGGACGGGCTTGCGAGCAGCCAGCCCGCGTGGTCGCCCGATGGACGCACGCTGGCCGTCGTGGGCGAGGAAGGGGGAGTTCGGCGGATCCTCCTGGTCCCCGCCGACGGCGGTCCGCCGCGGGCGCTGACCGCCGGCGTCAACGAGACGCAGACCGAGCCCGACTGGAGCCCGGACGGAACCCACATCGCCTTCACGAGCGGCGAGGGCCGGGGAGCGGAGATCGCGGTCGTAGCGGTGGCGGTGGGAGAGGCGACGAGGCTGACCGACAACGACGTGGAGGATCGGTCACCGACGTGGAGCACGACCGGCGCGCGGATCGCGTTCGTGTCGCGGAGACCGGACGGGAAGGAGAATCTCTGGCTGGTGGACCCGGACGGCGAGGACCTGAACGACCTCACCGACTACGACGAGGACGAAGCGCGCGATCCGGACTGGCTATGAGGCGGCGGCCGAAGACATCGTCTCCTCGAGGTACTCGAGCGCATCCTCGTAGGAGACGTTCCTGATCAGCGCGAGCTCGCTGACGAGCAGGTCCCGGCACTTCTCGAAGATCCGCTGGTCGGAGCTGGAGAGGGAATTGTCCGACCACTTGGGATACAGGTCGCGCAGCACCTCGCCGACCTGGAGCGGATCCCCGGAATCCAGCTTGGTCTTCACCGCCTTCATGCGGCGATTGAAGTTCCGATTGAGCTTCTCCGGCTCTCCGGTGAGGGTCCGCTTGAGCTCGGCGAAGCGGCGGCCGTTCAGCGGAGGGCGGATGGCGGACAGCTCCACACTGCCCTTGGGCACGAAGATCTTACGCCCCTTCGACACGCACCGGATCTTGAGGCACTCGATCTTCTCGCCTCCCACTTCGATCGACTCGATACCGGCTATATATCCGCCCCCATACTGGGGATGGACGACCTTGTCGTTGACCTTGAAATCGGGAGGAGCCATATTGGCCTAGCCGCGACGGTTGCGGCTACGGAGCTTGCGCTGCCGGCGTTCGCTGGGCTTCTCGTAGTGGCGCTTGCGCTTCAGCTCGGAGAAGATATTCGACTTCTTGACCTCGCGACGGAAGCGCTTGAGCGCGCTCTCGAGCGATTCGCCCTCGCGAACCTGGACCTCGGCCATGCGGATTCGTCCCTCCCGGGGAAACAGTTGGTATGTGGCGTAGGTTAACGCGCGATAACTTCTCAACTTAGCGAGGTCGCCCCAATGCGTCAAGCAGGGGTCCTGAAAGGGTTCCTCGCGGTCGCCGCCCTTGCGGCCTGCACCGGGCCCATCTCGACGATGCGCAGTCCCTACCATCTGCGAAGCGTCGAGGTCAGGAACGCGACGGACGAGCCCAAGATCCTCAAGATCGAGCCCACCGCAACCCAGCATCTCGGCGCGGCTACGACCTTCACGGGAGTTCTCCGACCCGGCGAGGTCAAATCTCTCTACCTGTATCATGGGTTCGAGTACGACTTTCGCGTCCTGGAGGAGGCCGGCTTCGAGGAGTTGACCCATCGTACGGTGCAGGTGGACAAGGACTTCGGGCTCGTCTACGCCGGCGACTCGCTCACTCCCGAGGTGTTGCTGGCCGCCTCTCTCGGGGAGCCGGAAACGACGTTCGCCGACAGCCTCCAGACCTTGGATCCCTTCGGTCTGCACTCGGGCGAACGGATCCTGCCCGACACGACGCGTGGCCAGGACAAGCCGGCGAGCGCGCGCGAGGCGATCGAGCGGGAACGCCGGGATCGGCAGGGCAAGCTCCAGACCGGCGCCATTCCCTGAATGCCGGATCGGCGGAGGCTCGGGGGCGGAAGAGTCCGCGAGCCGTCCGCGCGATCCTTCGCGCGCTGGAGAAGGCCTACCCTGCGGCCGTAACGGCCCTCACGTACGACACTCCCTACCAGCTGCTGGTCGCTACGATCCTGTCGGCGCAATGCACCGACGAGCGCGTGAACCACGTCACGGCGCGACTCTTTCGCGACCATCCCGGCCCCGAGGACGTCCTCCGGCTCTCTCAGGAAGAGCTCGAATCGTACATCCGATCGTGCGGGCTCTTCCGGAACAAGGCGCGGAACATCCTGGCGGCCACTCGCGCCCTGGTGGAGGAGCACGAAGGCTGCGTTCCCCGCGACCGCGAGGCCCTGATGGCGCTTTCCGGAGTCGGGCGGAAGACGGCCAACGTGGTCCTCGCCAACGTCCACGCGATGCAGACCATCGCGGTCGATACCCACGTCTTCCGCGTTTCGCGACGGCTCGGGCTGGCGCACGGCGCCACTCCTCGCCGCGTGGAGGACGAGCTCATGGAGGCGATCCCCGAAGGCGAATGGGCCGCCACGCATCACCGCCTCATCGCGCATGGCAGGGCGATTTGCAAGGCGCGCACGCCGCTGTGCGGGCAATGTCCGCTGACACGCTGGTGTGACTGGTACGCGGCGAACGTGGCCTCTTAGGTTGCCTGCATGGAGGTGAGCGTCCAGAAGGTCGAGAAAGAGACACCCAGGCGCCGCCGCGGGAACCGCCGCGAACGGCTTCGGAGCCGCGTCCACCTCCTCCCGCACCTCTTCACGCTCGGCAATCTCTTCGCGGGTTTCTTCTCCGTCAGCGCCACGCTCGCCGGCGATTACGACCGGGCGGCGATCGCGATCGGCGCGGGCATCGTCCTCGACGGCCTCGACGGAGCGGTGGCGCGGCTGGTGTCGACGAGCTCGCCCATCGGGGTGCAGCTCGACTCGCTTGCAGACGTCGTCACGTTCGGCGTCGCGCCCGCGCTCCTGGCCCTCGCCTGGGGCGCGGGCGGGCCCGACATGGCGGGCTTGTCGCACGTCCAACGGCTGGTATGGATCGCGGCATTCGCGTTCGTCTCCGCGACCGCGCTTCGGCTCGCGCGGTTCAACGTCATGACGACCGAGGACGCGCCCGGCCTCCCACCCCGCAAAGACGCATTCATCGGCATGCCGACCCCGGTTTCGGCGGCGGTGGTCGCCGTGCACGTCCATTTGTTCAAGGCGCCGCTCGCCGACTGGCCGGTGGCCGTGGTCTGGGCGGCGGGCCTGCTCATCCTCACCGGGCTCATGGTGAGCCGCGTCGCCTTCCCGAACGTCAAGCGGTTCCTCACCAACCCCCGCTCCCCTCACCTCCTCATGATCGGCGCGGCACTGCTGATCGCCGCGGTGTACTTTTATTCCGAGATCGTGCTCTATGCGCTGGTCGTGGCGTACGTGGCGTGGACAGCGTCGTACAATCTCCGACTTCGGCGGGCGGCCAACGCGCTGACCGGAGCTTCGGAGGGTAGGCAGGTCCCGCCGAGCTAAACCGGCCCCCGCCGGCGACCGTTTACGCGTAGAGTCCCAGCCTCTCGCGTCAGGAGAACGGCCGATGGCCGAGATCGCTCCCGACATCCTGGCTCGCGCGCAGGGCGGTGATGCCGCCGCGTTCGACGAGCTGGTGCGGTTCTACCGGCAGGATCTCCTGCGGGTGACGTACCGCTTCGTCGGGAACTACGAAGACGCCAGGGACGTGCTCCAGCTCGTGTTCATCAAGGTGTACCAGAACATCGAGCGCTGGGAGCCGCGGGCTCCGTTCTGGTCCTGGCTGTACAGGATCGCAGTGAACGAGTCGCTGGGATGGAAGAAGCGGGAGAAGCGGCGCTACGGCGTCGTGACTCCGATCGAGGAAACCCCGTACCCGGACGCGCCGAGCGGCTCCGCTTCTCCGCTCGACGACGTCGCCCGGGAGGAGATCGGCGAGCGATTGTGCGAGGCCATCGACATGCTCCCCGAGATGCAGCGCGCCACGTTCGTCCTGCGCTATCGCGAGGAGCTGTCGGTGAAGGAGACGGCCGCGGTTCTGGGCTGCGCCGAAGGCACCGTGAAGGCGAATGGATTCCATGCGATACGGAGACTCCGTCAGATTCTGCGAACGGAAGATCCCGAGGTGATTCCGAATGAGTCCTCTGCACTGTAACACCGTCCAGGAAGCGCTTTGGGAGCGGGCGGCGAGCGCCGGGCCGGCCCCCTTGTCGCCGGCCCTGGTCGAGCACATGTCCAGCTGTCCCGTGTGCCAGTCGGAGCGGCGCGCGGTGGCCGAGCTCCTGGAGGCGAGCCGCGCGCTGGCGGATCCCGAGCCGCCCCTGGACATCTGGGACGGCTTCGAGGAGCAGCTGTGGCGAAGCATCCGCGGCAATCCGGTCTCCCGCGCCTGGGGACGGTGGGGCCGGCGCGCGATCGGGCTCGCCGCCATGCTCGTCCTGGGGTTCGGTCTGGGCGCGGTCGCCATGCGGGTCGCGCGGCCCGGCGGGGACGACGTGGCCACGGTCGAGCGAAGGGACCGGCTGGCCGGAGACATCGAGGCGGGGCTCAGGAACGACGCCCGTCTCCAGTCCTATTTCGACGAGCTGCAGAGCATCCTCGTCGCGTATCGGGCGAGCGATCAGGATCCCTCGATGGACGTCTTCCGGCGCTCGCTTCCATCGGGCATGGTTGCGGGTCCCGCCGCGCCTTCCGAGGCCGACCGCCAGAGGCTCGAGCGGCAGCGGGCCACGCGGGAGCAGCTCCGCTCGCTCGTCCTCGGCATGCTCGTGACCGAGATCGAGTCCGAGAGCCACGGATTCGCGTACATCGATCGGCGCGTCGCGTCGATCGCGGGCCAGCAGCTCCTGTACTTCATCCACTGATCGGTCGAAGAAGAGGGCCTGTCTGCAGCCCTGTGTAATCGCCTCCTCGAGCCCGCTTCGGCGGGCTCGTTTCGTTTCCGGCGGCGGGGCGGGAGCGTTAGGTTGAGCGCATGGCGGCACTCGATGCGGCGAGCGGGACGGCAGGCGCGAGGTCGCCCCGCGTGTCGGTGTTCGGGAGCGGCGCGGGAGGAGAGGCGGACCTGGACCAGGCGCGCCGGCTCGGAGCGGCCCTGGCGCGGGCGGGATACGCGGTTCTGAACGGCGGGTACGGCGGCACGATGGAAGCCGCCGCGTTGGGAGCGCGCGACGCGGGCGGGTGGGCGATCGGCGTGACCTGCGCCGAGTTCACCTTCCGCTCCGGGCCCAACCCGCACCTCGCGGAGGTGATCGAGGCCCCGACGCTCTTCGCCAGGATCGAGCGCCTGGTGCGGGACGGGGACGCGTACGTCGCCTTGCCGGGCGGGAACGGGACGCTGGCCGAGATCGCGGTCACCTGGGAATGCCTGCGAAAAGGGCTCGTGGACCCGCGGCCGCTGGTGGCCTGGAGCGACCCGTGGGAGAAGGTCTTCACGGAGCTGGCCGGAGGGGACTACGTGGACGTCGGAATCGATCTCTTCACCTGGGTCGACGACGTCGAGGAAGCGGTCGACGCGATCCGCGCGCGGGTTTCCGCGAGCGGGCGAGGCTGACTGAGAGCCCCGGCGTTCGGCTCAGCTTCCGGCGCCGTCCGCCCCGCTCAGCGGGTCGTCGCGGAGCGGGTATCGCTCCCAGTCCGGCGCGTCGAAGTGCCACCACTCCGTCGGCAGCGGGATCCATCCGGCGGCCGTCATCGCGCGCTCGAGCCGCTCGCGGTTCTCGATCGCCTCGGGCGGCAGATCGGTCGCGTCCCGATGGGCCTTCGGAGTGAAGTCGTCGTGCGCCGTGGGCAGAGCGAGGGCGCGCCCGTCGAGGGCGCGAAGGCCCACGTCGACCGCCGCACCCCGGTTGTGTCGCGAGCCGCGCGCCGGATCGGCCACGTAGTCCGGATCCGGCAGGATCTCCCACATCGCGTACTGGACGCTCCGCGGCCGATAGCAGTCCCACACGACGAGTCCGTAACCCTCGGCCCGCAGAGCGCGCTCGGCGGCGGCGAGACGCTCGGCGGCGTCCGGGACGAGCAGGCAGCGCGCGGCGTCGTACACGGCGCGGCCGAGGAAGTTGTCGTCGGTGGCGTAGCGGATGTCGAGCCGGAGCTCGGGGTCGGCTGCGCCGACGTCCACGAGCTGGGGCGCCGCCTCGCGCCCCGCCGACGCGCACGAGAGCATCCCGGCGAGTCCCAGCGCGCGGGCCGAACGGACGAACGGGGAGGCGGACATGGCGTTCGAAGCTAGCCGCCCGCGCCTGCTCCCGCATACCGATCCCGTGGCTGCTCCCGTCCTCGCGCCCGGGCATCTCGACGCCCTGTGGTTCCAGGTGACGGGAACGCTCTGCAACCTGCGGTGCGCTCACTGCTTCCTGTCCTGCGCGCCCGAGAACGAGGCCTTCGGCCTCCTCTCCGTGGAGGAGATTCGGCCGCGGCTGGAAGAGAGCGTCCCGCTCGGGGTGCGCGAGTACTACTTCACGGGCGGCGAGCCGTTCCTGCACCCGCGGATCGTCGAGATCCTCTCGCTCGCGCTCTCGTACGGCCCGACGACCGTGCTGACCAACGGCACGCTGCTCCGGCCGCGCCACGTCGAGCCCCTTGCAGCGGCCGCGGCCGCGAGCCCCTGGTCGCTCGAGTTCCGTCTCTCGCTGGACGGCTTCGACGCTGACTCCAACGACCCGCTGCGGGGCGCAGGGTCGTTCGAGCGCGCGATGGACGGGTTCGAGCTCCTGCTCCGACACGGATTCCTGCCCATCGTGACGATCGTCCGGACGTGGGATCCGGATGCGGAGCCGGCCGTCTACGAGAGGTTCGTCGCGGAGCTCGCCGCGCGGGGCTGCACGCGGCCGCGAATCAAGACGATGCCCGCGCTCCGGATCGGCTGCGAAGCGGAGCGCATCGGGGGGTACAGGGACTACGAGCGCGTGACGAACGAGATGCTGGAGGAATACGACCTCGATCAGCTCGTCTGCGCGCACTCCCGCGTGGTCACCGACCGCGGGATCTGGGTGTGCCCGATCCTGCTCGATGCTCCCGACGGGGACCTCGGCGACGATCTGGGAGAGGCGGCTGCCGCGCCGTACGCGCTCGCGCACGGCGCCTGCCACACGTGCTGGATGCACGGCGCGATCTGCGCCAATCCCGGCGCGGCGGCGCCCGAGATCGGCGCACGGGCCATCGAGGTCGCAATCGGGGCGATCGAATCGACCGCGTCCGCGGGAGGGAGCGCCTGATGCGGTTGTCCGCGCGACGCGTGGCCCTGTTCGGCGGCGTGTACGCGAACCACCTCGCGCTGGCGGCCACGCTGGAGGACGCCGCCCGCGCGGGAGTGGACGAGGCGGTGTGCCTGGGGGACCTCGGCGCCTTCGGCCCGCATCCGGACCGGAGCTGCGAGATCGTGCGGAAGGCCGGCATTCCGGTCGTCCAGGGAAACTACGACCACTCGCTCGGCCACGATCTCCCGGACTGCCGCTGCGGCTACACCGATCCGCGCGACAACGCGTTCGCCATGCTGTCCTACCGCTACACGTACCAGCACACCGATCGGGCGCATCGGGAATGGATGCGCGACCTCCCGGCGGAGATCCGCATCCAAATGCCGGGGCGGGACGTGCTCCTCTGCCACGGGAGCCCGCGGCGCACGAACGAGTTCCTGTGGGAGAGCGCGTGCTCGGACGCGTTCCTGGCCTGGCTCCTCGATACCTGCGGCGCCGAGACTTTGTGCGTCACCCATACGGGGCTTCCCTGGAGTCGCGAGCTTCCGGGAAGGAGGCAGGTCGTCAACGTGGGAGCGATCGGTCGGCCGGCGAACGACGGCGATCCGCGCGTAGTCTACGCGATCCTCACCGCCGACGAGGAGGGTGGTCCGCCGAGCGTCGAGTGGCGCAGGGTCGACTATGAACACCGCGCGCTGGCGGCGGAGATGCGTGCCGAAGCGCTGCCGGAGGAGTTCGTGGACACGATCGAGACGGGTTGGTGGACGACGTGCCTGGAAGTGCTGCCGATGAAGGAACGGGCGCGCGGGAAATACTGATGAGCGGTGTCGCCTGTTCGGCGATGGGATCCTAGGCCAGCTCGCCCGTCAGCAGGGTCACGAACCGCCGCGCCAGGCGCAGCTCCCGCTCGCGCGCGCTGTTCTGGTAGATGACGGTGAGGTTCCTCGCCATGCGCTCCAGGATCCCGACGACCGGCGCGGACCGGAGATACCGCTCCGCGGGCTCGAATCCCGCGCGCTCGAGGAGCAACAGGCACTCGCCCCGGCTCACCTCGCGACCGCCGAAGAAGGGGTCCAGGTATCGGTGGCTGCCCGCCATCCGGTAGCCGATCAGGAAGTGCATCGGCATCCCGATCCCGACCAGCGGCACTCCGATCCGGCGGCCGATCGTGAGATAGACGAGCGCGAGCGTGATCGGGATCCCGGTGCGGCGGATGAGGACGCTCGAGAGGAACGAGTTCTCGGGATCGTAGTAGTCCTCGGTGTTGCCGTGGAAGCCGCAGGTCTCGTGGAGGTAGCGCCGCAGCGACTCGACCCGCTCCTCCAGCGGACCGTGCTCGGGCACGGCCTCGCGCGCTCCAGCCGCCAGCTCCCGGAGCTCTGCCCGCGCGCTCTCGATCCGGGGAGCGCACTCCGGCAGGATCATCCGCTCCAGGAGAAACGCGCCTTCCTCGAGCGCCTCGCCTTCCACCGTGGCCTGCAGATCCACCCATTCGCGCTCGATCTCGTCGACGTGGATGTCCTCGAGGAGCATGTCGCTCTCGCCGCGGATCGCGACCTCGTCGCTGACCGAGGAGGCTTCTTCGAGGTAGGGGACGGCGGCATCGCCCGCGGCCCGGAGCGTGGAGCGCGCCTGCTCCTTCACCCACACGTCGTCATCGCCCAGCAGATGAATGAGCGCGTGGATGTCCTCGGGCGTGAGAAGCTTGGCCATGGCGCAATATGGGACCGTCTGCGCGAGCGACACAAGCCGTGTATCTTGCGCCGCGATGACGACACGCAAGGAGAAGGACAGCCTCGGGTCGCGCGAGGTGCCCGCCGAGGTCTACTGGGGAATCCAGACCCTTCGCGCGACCGAGAACTTCCCGGTCAGCGGCCTGCGCGAGCCCGGCTGGCTGATCGACGCCTACATGTACATCAAGAAGGCCGCCGCGCTGACGCACCTGGAGCTCGGGGTCCTCGACGAGGAGCGCGCGCGGGCGATCGTCCAGGCGTGCGACGACGTACTCGCGGGGCAGCTGCGCGACCAGTTCGTCGTGGACGTCTTTCAGGCCGGCGCCGGCGTCTCGTTCCACATGAACGTGAACGAGGTCGTGACCAACCGCGCGCTCGAGATCCTCGGCGAGCCGCGAGCGAGCTACGGCCGTATCCATCCCAACGACCACGTCAACATGTCGCAGTCGACGAACGACACGTTCCCGACCGCGATGCACCTTTCCGTGTTGCTCGCCTGGCGCGACTTCGAGCCGGTGTTGGAGGCACTCGCGGACGCCTTCCATGCCAAGGGGGAGGAGTTCGCCGACGCGATCAAGTCCGGCCGGACGCATCTGCAGGACGCGGTGCCCGTCACGCTCGGGCAGGAGATGCACGCCTACGGCGCCGCCCTCGACCGATCCGTCGCGGTGATCGACTCGGCGGTGGAGGCGTTGGTGGAGCTGCCGATCGGCGGAAACGCCGCCGGCACGGGGATCAACCTCCCCGACGGCTACCGTCCGACGATCATCCGCCATCTGTCGGAGCTCACGGGCTTCGATCTCCTCAAGGCCGCCGACCCGCGCGAGCGGCTCCAGAGCCACCAGCCGATCACGGGCGTTTCGGCTGCCCTCAGGAACCTCGCACTCGAGCTCATCCGGATCGCGAACGACCTGCGACTCCTCGACTCGGGCCCCTTGACCGGGCTCAAGGAGATTACGCTCCCGCCGCGGCAGCCGGGATCCTCGATCATGCCGGGCAAGGTCAATCCCGTGATGCCCGAATGCCTCAACCAGATCGCGTTCCACGTCGTGGGCGCGGACCTGACGGTGGCGATGGCGGCCCAGGCGGGACAGCTCGAGATCAACGTCATGCAACCGGTCATGATCTGGGAGATCCTGTTCTCGATCGAGATCCTGAAGAACTTCCTCGAGGTGTTCCGCACGGGTTGCGTGGAGGGCATCGTCGCGGATCGCGAGCGGATGGAAGAGTACGCGCACAAGAGCCCGTCGCTCGCAACGGCGCTGAACCCCGTCATCGGCTACGCGCGGGCGGCGGAGATCGTCAAGAAGGCGCTCGCGGAGAACCGGCGGGTGTCGGAAGTGGCCCTGGAGGAGACCGATCTCGGACGCGAGAAGCTCGCGAAGATCCTGTCACCGGAAAACCTGACGGGTCAGCTCGAGCGTGAGGGACAGTAGCGAGGCGATCGGCCGCGGGGCCCGTCGTCGGACGCTCAGCGCGTCAGCGGGGCCCGCACCACCAGCGCCACGGCGGCCGCGATCTTGATCGCGCCGCCCGGCAGGAAGGGAAGAACGCCGAGGGCGATCGCGCGCTCCGCGCTTACCCCCAGGGATGCGGCGACGCCGATCGCGCCCAGCGCGAGGATCAGGAGCGTGGCCGCCACGCAGACACCCGTGGCCCGAGCGGCGGAATCGCCCGGGCGCAGCGCGGCGCCGACCAGCGCCGCCGCGATGGGAAACGCGATCAGGTATCCGCCCGTCACTCCCAGAAAATGGCCGAATCCGGCTCCGCCTCCGGAGAAGACCGGAAGGCCGATCGCGCCGATCGCGAGATAGCCCAACTGGGACAGCGCGGCGTCGCGACTGCCGAGATAGATTCCCGCCGCCAGCACGAAGAACGTCTGCAGTGTGATGGGAACCGGTGTGAACGGAAGCGGGATGCGAACGAACGCCCCGAGCGCGGTCAACAGGGCGAATGCGAGGATCCCCGCTCCGCGCACGGCGGGACGGACCGCAGGGCGCGACAGCGCCGGAGCCAGGGAGACAGGAGATGACATGGACGGAATCCTAGCCAAGGCGCGGCGGGGCTGCAAGCCGACGCCGCGTGTCGTCGCGGAATGCTGATCTGGCCCGCGAACCGCTTCGTGGCGGGAGAAGACAAGGATTCCGCGATCGCGGTGGTGAAGGACTTGAACGCGCGTGGCATCGCGGCGTCGCTGGACCTGCTCGGCGAGAACGTGTCCGAGCGTGCCGCCGCCGAGAAGGCGCGTGACGATTACGTAAGCCTGCTGCGGGGGATCGCGGACGCCCGGGTGGACGCCAACATCTCGATCAAGCTCACGATGCTCGGCCTCGACATCGATCTGGGAATGACCCGCGAGCACCTCGTATCGATCCTCGAAACGGCTCGGGAGAGCGACAACTGGGTGCGTATCGACATGGAGGGATCCCGGTACACGCAGCTGACGCTGGAGCTGTTCTTCGAGGTGTGGCCGAGCTTCAAGAACGTCGGCGTCGTGATCCAATCGATGCTGCGCCGCAGCGAGGCGGACATCGAGCGGCTGATCGCGGAGGGGGCGCGGGTGAGGCTCGTGAAGGGAGCGTACAAGGAACCGGCCCCGCTCGCTTTCCAGGACAAGCGCGATGTGAACGCGGCGTTCGATCGGCTGGCGGAACGGTTGCTCGAGCGTGGGGCGCGCCCCGCCATCGCCACCCATGACGACGAGCGCATGGAGCATGTGATGGCCTACGCGCGGGAACGGGGGATCGCCGCCGAGAAGTTCGAGTTCCAGATGCTTTACGGGATCCGGCGCGAGACCCAGGAAGAAATCGTGCGGCGCGGGTATTCCATGCGCGTCTACGTCCCGTACGGAAAGCAATGGTTCCCGTACTTCTATCGCCGGCTCAGGGAGCGAAAAGAGAACGTGACGTTCGTTTTGCGAAGCGTGATGCGAAGGTGACCGGCAGGACCGGGTTACTTGTTGACGAAGAACTCGGCGTTGATCTGGATGAAGTTGCGCCACTCCGGCGGAACGTCTTCTTCCGCGAAGATCGCTTCCACGGGACACTCGGGCTCGCAGGCCGCGCACTCGATGCATTCGTCGGGATGGATGTAGTACATGTCCTGACCCTCGTAGATGCAGTCGACCGGGCAGACCTCGACGCAGCTCGCGTCCTTCACACCGATGCAGGGCTGCGTGATGACGTAGGTCATACTGCGGGATCCTCTCCTTCCAGTGTTGGTCGCTCCGGGGCCGTCGGGCCACCGGACCTCCGAGAAGATCGACGAAACCCGACCCGCGAGCAAGCTCCCAGCTTGCTCGGAATCCTGCCGCCCGACTATACTGCGGCAACCCTACACCCCCCGTCAGGGGACGCATGACCGACTTCGATCCGGCCCAGATCGACACCCTGCTGGAGACCCTCACGGGGGTCGTTCGGGCACGCGTGCGACCGGACGAAAACGGTCGCCAGTTGCGGGAGATCCACGTCCTCAGCGACGGCGCGCTGGCACCCAAGCAGATCGTCCGCAACATCGAAACGCTGCTCAAGACCGCGTTCGACCTGACGATCGACCATCGGATCGTATCCATCGCGGTGCTGAAACAGGGCGCCGAGAGGGAAGAGCAAACGGCGCGCGAGGCACCGTCGCCGGAGCCACAACCGGAAAGGCGCATGCGCAAGTCTCCGGCGGGGCTCGCCTCCAGGGTCGTGTTCCACAAGCTCCAGGTCGTGCAGGACGCGCTCAAATGCACCGCTCACGTGGAGTTGAAGCTCGGCGACGTCATCTTCGAGGGAACCCACCGGGACACCGACACCCCCGAGGCGCGCGTATATGCCGCGGCGAGAGCGGTGATCGAGGCGCTCGAGTATCTCACCGAGAAGCAGATGGCCTTCTACCTGGCGGGCCTCGAGCAGATGCGGGTGTACGAGGATCGACTGCTCGTCGTGCTGGTGGAAGCGCGGCGGGGCCGGCAGCGCATGCGGATGGTCGGCACCGCTGCCGTGAAGGACGACACGCACGAAGCGGCTGTCCGCGCGGTCCTGGACGCCGTGAACAGGTTCATCACCCGGCCGGTCGAGCCGACCGCGGCGTTGGCGGACTGACCAGGACGATCCGTCGCGGATCGAACGTTCCCGCGTTTTCCATCTTCAGGAGGTGAACATGCCGGATCCCCAGCCGCCCGTCGACGCGACTCCTCCCGCCGCTCCGCCTCCAAGGAAGGGGATGTCGACCGGGGCGAAGGTGGCGATCGGGTGCGGCATCCTCGTCCTGCTGGCGATCGTCGGCGTTGTGGTGGCGATCGTGGCCGGGGGCATGTTCGCTTCTAAGAAGATCGACGAGATCTCCGGAGGCCTGGAGGCACAGCAGGAGGCCAGCGAGACCGTTCAGGAGCTCGAGCGAGAGCACCCCTTCACGCCGCCGTCCGACGGAGTCGTGAGCTCGGATCGGGCGGAGACGTTCTTCGCGGTCACCGACGACGCCTGGGAGGGGATGCAGGAATGGGTCGACGACATGCGGGAGCGAGGAGAGGACATCGACAGCCGCGGAGGCGAGGCGGGCCTGGGCGACGCGATGGCCGGCCTCCAGGGGCTCGGCCGATCCAGGGTGGCCCTGTCGGAGGCCCTCGCGGACCACGACATGGCGGTGAGCGAGTACATCTGGACCGGGATGACGCTCGCGCACGCCTACAGCGCGCTGGATCAGTCGCCCGAGACGAGCGGCGTTCCTGCCGAAAATCTCGCGGTGGCGGGAGAGCATCGCGAAGAGCTCGCCGAGATGGCCGACGGCGGCGAAGAGTCGGAAGGTCGCGGCGTGGTGCTGGCGATCGCCTGGACGCTCGCGACCTCGGAAGGGATCACGAGCTCGATCCCGGGACTGGATACGCTGGGGTATTGAGGCCGGCGGCCGCCGGTCAGGAAGCGGCGAGCTCGCGGAGGATCTCGGGCAGCCGGCGGGTGAAGGCGCTCCGGGGAAGCACCCGGTCGGCCCCCGCCGCGCGTGCGGCCTCGAACGCCTCGACGTCGACGTGCGATC
This sequence comes from Gemmatimonadota bacterium, assembly GCA_035698825.1. GTDB lineage: Bacteria > Gemmatimonadota > Gemmatimonadetes > JACCXV01 > JAHWKZ01 > JAICNR01. The sequence goes on along the minus strand of DASSBK010000301.1, from coordinate 2,725 downwards.
CCCACGCGACGATGGCCGGCGGCTCGCGCAGTCGCTTGAGTGCCTGGATCGCCTCGATCGCGGCTCCCTGCGATCCGTCGGCGCCGCCCCCGCCGAGGTCGACGAGGACGGCTCCCCCTCCCGCTTCCCCCATTCGCTGGAGCAGCTCCTCGATCGTGCCGGAGACGGTCACGGGCACCCCCGCGGCCTCGGCCGTGGCCTCGATTCGCGAGCGGAAGAACAGGTCACGGAGAAGAGCGTGGACGGCCATCGGAGGATGATACCGGCGGGTCGCGCGAGCGTCGAAATGCGGTCGCCTGTCGGCGCGTTGACGTTCGGGTTTTGTTCGGGTATCCTCCGCTAGTGAGCGCCCGCACAATCCTCCATGTCGACCTCGATGCGTTCTTCGTGGCCGTCGAGCGGCTGCGGGATCCTTCGCTCATGGGGCGGCCCGTCGTCGTCGGCGCGGACCCGCGGGGCGGCAAGGGACGCGGGGTCGTGGCGGCCGCGTCGTACGAGGCGCGGGCCTTCGGGATCCACTCCGCCATGCCCATCGGCGAGGCGTACCGCCGCTGTCCCCACGCCGCATGGCTGCCGGGGAGCCCGGACCTGTATCGCCGCGCGGCGCGCGCGGTGCGTTCGGTCCTCCAGCGCTTCACGCCCGCGGTCGAAGCGGTCTCGATCGACGAGGCGTACCTCGACCTGACCGGCACCGAGCGGCTCCACGGTCCGCCGCGCGCGACCGCCGAGCGGATTCGGCACGCGGTTCGCGCCGAGACCCGGCTGCCCGTGTCGATGGGGCTCGCGACGACCAAGGCGGTGGCGAAGATCGCTTCCGATCTCTGCAAGCCCGAGGGGTTCCTCGAGGTCTGGCCGGGGCGCGAAGCCGCGTTCCTGGCGCCGCTACCGCTCGATCGCATGCCCGGCATCGGGCCCGCCACGCGCGAGAAGCTGTGGCAGTTCAACCTGCGCACGCTGGGCGACCTCGCGCGGCTCGACCCCGAGCTCGCGAGCGGCGTCTTCGGCGACTACGGCGCATCGCTCTCTGCGCGCGCGCGAGGCGCCGACGAGCGCGGGGTCTCGAGCGACGAGCTTCCCAAGTCCGTTAGCCGCGAGTGCACGTTCGAGTCGGACACCGCCGACATCGAGTTCTGCGAGGCGATGCTGTGGTATCTGAGCGAGCGCGCCGCGCGGGACCTGCGCTCGCACCGGCTCACCGCGCGCACGGTGACGCTGAAGCTCCGCTATCGCGACTTCACCACCATCACGCGAAGCCACACGCTCGATACCCCTACCGATAGCGAGCGCCGCGTGGCGGAGGTGGCGCGCGATCTGTTTCGGGCGGCGTACGTCCGCCGGGTGAGCGTGCGGCTCCTCGGAGTGGGTCTCACGAACCTCGTCGCGGCCGCGCCACAGCTCGATCTCTTCGCTGCTCCGCGCGAGCTCGCATGGGAGCGGCTGATCGCGCCGCTCGACGGTCTGCGCGACCGGTTCGGGTTCGGCGCCGTGCGCGCCGGATCGTCGATCCTGCTCGCGCCGGGCGGGCTGGCGAGCCGGGTCTCGCGGGAGGGGATGCACTCGAAACGGGAATGACGGTCGAAAGCGAAGCGGATTCCGCGAACGTGAGACCGCAAGCCGACCGCGAGGACCGGATGTGGATCGGTCCCGCCGGCTGGTCGTACGAGGACTGGAAGGGCGTCGTCTATCCGGCCGGAGCCGGCCGCAAGTTCGACCCGCTCGAGTACCTGGCCCGCTATTTCGACGTCGTCGAGATCAACAGCTCGTTCTACCACTCGCCGCCCGCGGCGTGGACCCGGTCGTGGGCGCGCAGGGTGGAGGACCACCCCCGCTTCCGCTTCACCGCGAAGCTCTGGCGCGGCTTCACGCACGAACGCGGCGAGGCGCCCTCGGCGGCGGACGTCGACGCGTTCCGCGAGGGGATCGATCCCCTCGCCGAAGAGGATCGGCTGCTCGCCGTCTTGGTCCAGTTCCCATGGTCGTTCCGGAACGGGGCCGAGGAGCGGCGTTGGCTGGCGGCCGTCGTCGGCGAGTTCGGGGAGTACCCGCTGGTCGTCGAGGTGCGCCACGCCTCGTGGGACGAGCCGGAGGCGCTCGCGTGGCTGCGCGAGCGCGGCGTCGGCATGGCGACGATCGATCAGCCCCTCCACGAGGGGTCGCTGGGCCCCGTCGACCGGCGCACGGGGCCGGTCGCCTACTACCGGTTCCATGGGCGGAACTACGCGTCGTGGTTCGCGGAGGGGCGCCCCACGCACGAGCGGTACGACTACCTGTACGGCAGGGAGGAGCTCGAGCCGTGGGTCGACCGCATCGAGGAGGCCGCGGACGACGCGGCGGTGAAGGCGGTCGTCGCGATCACGAACAACCACTACCAGGGGCAGGCGGCGGTCAACGCGCTCCAGCTCAAGTCGTGGGCCTCGGGCCGCCGGGTGGAGGTGCCGGCGCCGCTCCTGGAAGCGTACCCCCAGGCGCTGGCCGGCGTCGCGCTCGGGGGACCCGAGCAGCCGGACCTGTTCGCGCGCGAGAAGGATCTGCGGTAGCCGGCGATGCGATGGAGCGCTCGGTTGGCGCTGCGATCGAGCGCTCAGCCGGCGCGCGCGCCCGCACCGGTTCCGAACGCGTCGATCGCCGCGTTCCAGAAGAGATCCATGGACACCGAGAACGTCGTGGGCTCGGCACCGCCCGCGACGAGGTACCATCCGGGACCCTCCGTAAGGCCGGCGAACTC
>DASSBK010000300.1:0-8762 GCA_035698825.1 Gemmatimonadota bacterium | reverse complement strand
ATCGCGGTCGGCTCCGACGCCGATCTCGTCCTCTGGGATCCCGCCGCGACGGGCCGGATCTCCGCGCGCACCCACCATTCGCGCTGCGACTACAACGTCTACGAGGGGTTCGAGACCGTGGGCGCGCCGACGCGCGTCTGGGTGCGGGGAGAGCTTGCCGCGTCGGACGGGGAGTTCACGGGCACGGTGGGGCGCGGACGGTTCGTCCAGCGCGCGCCGCGGCCGGTCAGTGCGTCGTTGCCGCGCGCATCGCGGCCAGCCGCTCCCGCTGCTCGCGGGTGAGCGAGGCCATCGCCACCGCCCGGTAGTCGCGCCACGCTTCGGCCGCCGCCGCGTTGAACGCCGCCGGGCCGATCGCGCCCGACAGCGCATCCTCGAGCGCCGCTCGCATGCGGGCGGCCGCATCGTCGCAGGCCACAGCCGCCCGATCTTCGCATGCTTCCGGCAACAGCAACCCCACACCCCGGGCCGCGGCGGGATCGTCGGGATTCGCCCATTCCAGGGGCAGGCCCATCCGGGCGTAGGGAAGCGCGACGTTGTCGTTGACGAATATCCCGGCGGGATTCTCGAGTCCGGTCCAGGCGTGGAGCATCGTAAGCTCGGTCCGGCCGTCGCCCATCCCCAGCCTCCCCTGCTCGCGACGCCGCTCGACGATCCGCTCGAGGAGCGGCCGGCCGATCGCCCCGGAGGCGGCCATCTTGTCGACGTGGTGAACGTGCCAGTGGTCGGCATCGCCCGTGAAACCCTCCGGAAGAGGCTCGCCGGGCCGCCGGTAGACGCCCCACGCGACCCCGACCAGGCGCTTCTCGCCGTCGATCGTGGCGTAGATCAGGGTCGACGGGCGCTCGAGATCGAGCGGCTCGCGAGACGCCCCGGGCAGGAACCAGTGCTCGCCCATGAGCGCGTTCCCGGGGCCCCGGTTCCGCGCGAAGTGGCGATAGCCGTCGGCGACGGCGGCGGCGTGGTCCTGGTATCGGGCGACGGCCGCGCGGACGGCCTCGATCTCGCTCTCCGCCGCGTGGTGCTCGTGCTGGGCGAAGGCCGGTGCCGCAAGAACAAGAGTCGCCAGGAGGAGGATCGCGCTGCGCATGGTCATCCCTTGGACGGGCAGCCGGGCACCCGCGTTAAGGGCGATCGCCCGGCGAGGGAGAAGCGGAATGCAACGGGGGGCCGGGGTATTCGAGTTTCCATGCTATACTTCTGACCGGAGGTACGATGTCCAGACGAGAATTCCGCGCTACGCTGCCGATCGCGCTCTTCGCCCTGTTCGTGGGCGCGACGTGCGGCGACCAGTCGACGCCCACGCCGCCGGACAGGAGACCCGGAGGCAGCTTGTCGGGGTCGGTCGTCCGCGACGGGATCGAGTACCGGGCCGAAGTCCTGGTCATGGAGTCGTTTCCGGTCCAGCTCTCCGGCAGGGCGACCATCAGGAACACGTCGGACCAAGACCGGACGGTCACGTTTCCCGATGGTTGCGTGGCACTGATGCGGGCGTACCGCGTGGAGGGAGGGGGACCGGTATGGGATCAGGCGGGAGGCCTGGCCTGCACGATGGCCCTCGTGCCGGTCGAGCTCGGCGCCGGCGAGGAGCGCGAGATCCCGACGCCGACCGTCTCGGCCTACGAGATCCTCGGTACGGAGCTCCCCGACGGGGACTACCGGATCGCGATCTACCTGCGGCCGATCGACGCCGGGGAAGTGGAGATCGAGGCCGGCACGACGGACCTCGCGATCCCGCGCTGACGGTCGGCCCCCCAGGCGCCTCCAGGAGCGCTCCGCACCCGGGTTTTCGCAACGCGCCCCCGTTTCGAGGGGTCTAACAGCACGAGCGGAGCAATCTGTCCAGCCCCGGCTGGCCAATGGATTGTGGCGCAACGTCATGCGTCATTGCCCACTCCCGGTCTACACCAACGAAGCGATCCATCGACCCCGCCGCGAAACTCCGACCCGTCGCGGATCGTTGATCTCCCGGGGACCGCTTCCAACCACCGAATCGGAGGAGACATGCGCATTCGCCTTTCCGCCCTGATCGCCGCCACCGCGATCGCCGTTCTGCTGGCCGGCTCCTCGCTCCTGGCGCAGGACGCCCAGAGCCGCCTCTGGGACGGCGCCATCGCGGGCGACACGCTGGCGATCCGCCAGGCGATCGCCGACGGCGCCAAGATCGATTCCCTGGACGTTCGCCGGAATCCCAACGGGCGGATGGCGCTCAACTGGGCGGCCTGGCACAACCGGGTCGAAGCCATCGAGATGCTGCTCGCCATGGGCGCGCCGATCGAGGCCGAGAACCGGACCGGGTTCAGCGCGCTCCACCACGCCGCCGAGGCCGGATCGCTGGAAGCGGCGCGGGTGCTTCTCGCGGCAGGCGCAGACCCTGAGCACGCCAACAAGGCCGGTCGGACGCCCGCCGCGACCGCGCTGGCGCAGGGGAACCAGGAGGTGGCGGCTCTTATAGCGGAGTCGGCAGCGGCCGCCCACCAGTAGCCCACCGCGGCGGTCGGCTGGGCGGAAACGCTCGGCCCGCCTTCGGGGTTCCAACCGCAGGTCCTCGGCCGACGACTCAATGGCGGAAAGGACGGTGCGGTTGCACGACCGGCGGGGCGAGTTCGAGTCGATCTATCGCGAGCATCACCGTCGCGTATACGCGATCGCCCTGCGCTTCGCGCGCGATCCCGAAGGCGCCGATGAAATCGTCCAGGACGCGTTCGTGCGCGCCTGGCGCTCGCTCCCCTCGTTCAACGGGAACAGCCGCCTTTCCACATGGCTCCACAGCGTGGCGGTGAACGCCGCGCTGGACCGCGTGCGCAAGCGCTCGCGCGCGGAGTCGCGGATCGACCGCGACGTCGATCTCGATCGCTACGCGTCCGAGGTGGGGCGCGCCATGCCGACCGCCGACATCGACCTGGAGCGGGCGGTGGCCACGCTCCCCGACGGCGCGCGCGAGGTGGTGCTGCTGCACTACTTCGAGGGATTCCCGTGCGCGGAGATCGCGGAGCGGCTGGGAGTGGTCGAGGGAACGGTCAAGTCGCAGCTCCATCGGGCGCGGCAGCTACTCAAGGAGGCGTTGGCATGAACGAGAGGGATCGGGAGCGGGAGCTGGAGGCGCGTCTCGCGCGCGCCCCGCGCGAGGCCGAGCCCGCGCGCGACCTGTGGCCGGAGCTGGCGCGGGCGATCGGGGCGGAGCCGGCGGTCGCGAGAGAGTCGGCGACTGCGGACGGCGCGCGGCCCCGGGGCCTGGTGCCGCGCCTGCCGCTCCAGATCGCCGCCGCCCTCGCTCTCTTCGCGGGTGGGATCCTCGTCGGACAGAGATGGGGCGAGCCCTCGCGGGCCGAGACGCCGGCTCCGCGACCGGATGGTCCGCTGGCGGCCGCGACCGAGGTCCAGCGCGCGGGCAGCGCGTACGTCTCCGCGCTCTCGCGCCTAGACGAGAGCGCGGGCGCGATGGAGCGGGACCAGGGGGTGGACGCGGCGCTCTCCACGCTCCAGGGCGCCGCCTACGAGCTCGTGCGATTGCGCCCGGACGACCCGCAGGCGGGCCGCATCCTGTACACGGTCTCCGAGGCGCGCGGCGACGGCGAAGGCCCCACGGTGCGCTTCTGAGGAACAGGGATCCGATGGCTCGATCGCTACGAGGAGGATGACATGATCGGACGGACCATGGGAATGACCGCGCTGGCGCTCGCGCTCGCGGCTCCCGCGCTCGCGCAGGAGACCGCATGCCCGAATGGGCGGCGTCCGGCCGGAGACCTCGGGATCCAGGAGCTGCGGTGCTCCTCGGGTCGCTGCGTGCGCGGATTCGCTTTCGAGGACGGCCGATTGATCCAGACGTTCACGACCGAGCCCAGCGTCCACGATCTCGAACCGCCGGCCGACGTCGTACTCGAAGAAGGCGACATCCTGGTATCCGTGGACGGAAACCTGAGCACGACGACCGACGCAGCGCGGCGGCTGGCGCGCGTCGAGCCCGGCGACCGTGTGCGGCTCACGATCCGGCGCGACGGAGCGGAGAAAGAGGTCGCCATCACCGCGACCGCGACCTGCGACCCGCTTCACCGCCGGATCTTCGCGCTCGATCCCGAGGCCGTGCGGAGGTGGGGCGACGCCATGGAGCACCTGGGCGAGAACCTCGAGTTCCGGTTCGAGGGTCTCGAGAAGCTCGACCTGGACCAGCTCGGCCGCGACCTCGAGCTCCACGTCCTGCCCGAGCTCGAGAACCTCGAGTTCGACTTCCAGTTCGACTTCGACAGCCTGAACGGCGGACTCCTCGCGCGTGTCGAGCCGCCCTACGAGCTGGGCCTCGAGCTGACGTGCGGATTCTTCTGCGGGTGGCGACGCGGCGAGGGCGACGTGGTCGTCTGGCGCGGACAGCACCCTCCGAAAGTCGTCGGGATCGTCGAGGGCGGACCCGCCGACCGGGCGGGAATCCGGGAAGGCGACGTGCTGCTCCTCCTCGACGGGCATTCGTTCGTCGGCGAAGAGGGCGGCCGCGCGCTCGGCCGGCTGAGCCCCGGCCGCGCGCTCACGCTCCAGTACCTGAAGGGCGGCGAGACCCTCACCACGACCACGATCACGCCGCGAGCAGCGACGGCGCGCTAGCCCGGACGTCGGGCGAGCGGGAGCGGCGTTCGCTACCATTCGGGCGTGGCGCGCGAACGGGTCCTGCCCCGCAAGTACACGCTGCTCCGGGTCCTCGGCCTGCCGACGCGGGTCTTCGCCCGCAAGCTCCGCGCGCTCTTCGCGGAGAACGAGAACGCGCTTTTCTTCACCGCCGTCTGCCTGGTCGGCGCGCTCGGCGGCCTCGCCGGCGCCGCCTTCCGCTGGCTGTTCCGACTCGCGGCGACCGGCTTCTGGGGCCGGACCGGCCCGCTCCTCGAGGTGGCGGCGAGCGTTCCATGGTGGATGCGGCTCCTGGTTCCGATCCTCGGCGCCGCGCTGGCCGCGGCCGTCACGCTCCTGCTGGCGGCCCGGCGCGAGGAGCGGGCCGGGTTTCCCGACATCCTCGAGGTCGTCTCGATCGGCGGGGGCGAGACGATCCGCCTCATTCCATCCCTCAAGCGCTCGCTCGCCTCGCTCATGACGCTCGCGTCGGGCGGCTCGGTCGGTCGCGAGGGCCCGATGGGGCAGATCGCGGCGGCGATCGGCTCCCGCATCGGCCGCTCGTTCCACTTCTCCGAGGACCGCGTGCGGATCCTCGTCGCGGCGGGGATCGCGGCCGGGTTCGCGGCCGCATACAACACGCCGATCGGCGCCACGCTGTTCGTCCTCGAGGTCGTCATCGGCTCGTTCAACATGCTCTTCTTCGGCCCAGCGGTCGTGGCCGCGGCCGTTTCCACGCTGGTCACGCGCGTCTTCGCCGGCCCCGGCCCGATCTACGCGCCGGGCGCCGAATACGCGCTCGTTTCGGCATGGGAGGTGGCCCCGTATCTCGTGCTGGGGTTTCTGGCGGGCCTGGCGTCGGTTTTGTTCCAGGCCACGATGGAATGGACGTACCGGATCTGGGAGAGCCTGAAGCTGCCGCTCATCGCCCGCACGGCTCTCGGCGGACTCTGCGTGGGCGCGCTGGCGGTCGTCTGGCCGTACGTGCTCGGGAACGGCTACGAGACGATCAACCTCGTGCTCGCCGGTCGGCTGGCGCTGGGGCTCATGGCCGTCCTCTTTGTGACCAAGATGCTGGCCACGACGATCACGCTCGCCTCGGGCGGATCCGGCGGCGTCTTCACGAGCACGATGTTCGTGGGCGCCGTTCTCGGCGGCGTGTTCGGCCTGCTCACCCACCAGGCGGCGCCGGCCCATACCGCGGGATCTGGTGCGTATGCCTTGGCCGGCATGGGCGGGATCATCGCCGGCACGACGCACGCGCCCTTCCTGGCGATCATCATGGTGTTCGAGCTGACGCAGAACTACGGCATCGTCCTGCCCCTCATGCTGACGTCGATCACCGCCTATTGGACGGCCAGCTCGATCCGCTCCACCTCGATCTACACCGAGGAACTCAAGCGCCGCGGCATGCGGTGGGAGGGGACGGCGCAGGAGAGGCTCATGCGCTCCCTCACCGTCAAGGACATCATGCTGCCGGACGTCACGCTCTACCCGGCGGACCTGCCCCTCGAGAAGGTCCTCGACGTGTTCCAGAACTCCCGCGCGCTCCAGCTCTACATCGGCGACGACGAAGGGCGGCTGCTCGGGATCGTGGACCTGCACGAGGTCAAGCGCCTCCTGGGGGAGGAGCCCGCCTCGTTCGTCATCGCCGCCGACCTCGTCAGCGAGATCCCCGTCGTCACGCCCGACGACTCCCTCGTCGAGGTCAACGAGAAGCTCTGGCTCCGCGACCTGGGGCACCTGCCGGTCGTCGATGAGGAGAGCCAGAAATTCCTGGGGATCGTGACGCGCAGGGACGTGCTGGGGGCTTTCGACCGCGAGGTGCTGCGCCGGAACCGGCTGCTGGCGAAGGTCCGCGCAGTCGAGGGGACCGGCTTCGACTATTTCGAGCTGCCCGAGGAGAGCCGCATGTCGCGGATCGCGGTGCCGGCGGAGTTCGTCGGCCAGACGCTCGCCGAGGCGCAGCTGCGCGCCCGCCACGGGATCACGGTGATGGCGATCCAGCGGATGGACGCAGCCGGCCGCGAGCACCGAATCGCGCCGCGGCCGGACACGCGGCTCCAGCGCGGGGACATGCTGGTCGTCCTGGGGGAGGATTCGGCGATGGAGCGATTGGAGCGGGAGTGATCGGCCGCGCCACGCAGACCACGTGGCGAGGATCTCTCAGCTCGCGCGCACCCAGCGCCAGAGGCGCCTCAAGCTCGGGCGCTGGCCTGTGGCGAGCACCGTCACGCGGTAGATGCGCCCGGCGACCCACAGCGTGCCCCAGCAGGTCAGTGCGAGGATCGCGGCCGCCAGGAGCGACTGGGTCCACGGAATCGCGTCCAGGATCGCGCGCAGGGGGACGATGATCAGCGATGTGAACGGGAGCAGGCTGGCGACGACTGCCAGCCGGCTCTCGGGGTCGTTCATCACGCCGAACGCCATGAAGAACGCGACCATGAGTGGGGCCATGGCCGCGAACTGCATGTTCTGGGCGTCCTGTCCCGAGGCGGCGACGGAACCCAGCGCCGCATAGATGGAGGCGTAGAGGAAGAAGCCTCCCGCGAAGAAGGCGATGTAGACGAAAGCGGCCGACAGCGGGAGGCTCGGCATCGCCGGCGGCTGACCGCCGATCGCCCGCACGATGTCCTCGCCGAACGCGGCGACGACGGCCGCCACCGCGACCCAGATCGCCACCTGGAGGAGGCACGCTCCGCCGATCCCGAACACCTTTCCGGCCATGAGCTGCTCGGCTCGGATCGAGCTCAACACGATCTCGACGACGCGGTTCTCCTTCTCTTCGCGGACGCCCCTGAGAACATTGTTCCCGTAGAGGAGGATGACGAAGTAGATCACGAAGATCGCGATGATCGCGGTCATGAACATCGCCTCGCCGGACGCTGCGGCGCCGTGGCCCTCGGCGCTCACCTCGCGCGCCTCGAACGGAGTCGGGCGGAGGGCTTCGGACAGAGTCGAGGCGTCGATGCCGGCGGCGCGCAGCCGCGCCTGCCTCACCGCGTCGTCGACCGCCGAGCGAACAGTTCGCACCTCGCGCATGTTGGTCGCGTGGCGGGCGTCGTAGGTCGCGCTCTCGCCGGCCGGCAGGCCCGGCGGCAGCCAGACGTACCCGTCGATCTCTCCCGCGGCGGTCTGCCTGGCCATCTCCGCTCGCACGGAGTCCGCGTCGGCGGGACCCGGAGCCACGACACGAGCAGTGAACGCCAGGTCCTCCGAGTCGCGTATCAGCTGCCGGGCGACCGCGTCACCGAGATCGGTGCGTGTGCCGTCGATCACGACGACCTCGCGCATGCCGCCGCTGTCGGCGAAGAGGGCGGGGAGGAGGATCCAACCGGCCATGATCGCGGGACCGAACAGCGTCCCCAGCAGGAACCCCTTGGTGCGCGTCGTGGCGAGGAACTCGCGCTTGACGATCGTCCACGTCCGTGAACGAGTCACGGTGTGCGGCGACTAAACAAGCGCGCCCTCCTCGATCGGTCGGGTCCCGACGCGCTCGATGAACACCTGGTGGAGCGACGGCTCGACGACCTCGAACCGTGTGAGGCCGACGCCCCCCTGCACGAGCCGCGCGAGGAGCGCTCTCGGGTCCGCGCCGTCGGCCAGCGAGAGCTCGATGGCGTGGCCGTCCTGATAGACCGCCGCCACCTCCGGCGCGGCCCGCACCGCCGCCACCGACTCCGGCGTCCAAGGGTCGAGCGTCAGCCCGACGTGCCGGCCACCGTGCTCGCGCTTGACGCGCCCGACCTCACCCTCGACTACGGCGCGGCCATGCGACAGGATGCAGACGTGGTCGCAGAGCCGCTCGGCGTGCTCGATGATGTGGGTCGAGAACAGGATCGTGCGCTCCGAGCGGCGGATCTCCCCGACGATCTCGCGCAGCGCCTGCTGGTTGATCGGGTCGAGACCGCTGAACGGCTCGTCGAGGATCACGAGCTCGGGCTCGTGGACGACCGCGGCGATGAACTGGAGCTTCTGCTGCATGCCCTTCGACAGCGTCTGCACGCGATCGTCGGCGCGCTCGGCGAGGCCCACGCGGTCGAGCCAGCCGTCGATCCGGGGCCGCGAGACCCTGGGCGACATCCCCTTGAGCTCGGCGAGGAACGTCAGCACCTCGCGGACCTTCATGCGCGGATAGAGCCCGCGCTCCTCGGGCAGGTAGCCGA
>DASSBK010000299.1:0-2293 GCA_035698825.1 Gemmatimonadota bacterium | reverse complement strand
TCGCGAGGAGCGCGGCGATCCCGTCTCCGAGCGCCGCGTTCCGCGCGTGGCCCACGTGGAGCGGGCCGGTCGGGTTCGAGCTCACGAACTCGACGTTGATCCTCCTGCCCGCGAGACGTTCGGAGCGCAGATGCGTAGCCGGGCTTTCGATCAGCCGGCGGACGGCGTCCTGCAGGTAGGGGCGCGCGAGTCGGAAGTTGAGGAAGCCCGCCCCGGCGACCTCGGGATCCTCCCACCGCGCCGGGTCGAGCGCGAGCCCCGCGGCGAGCTCGGACGCGATCTCCCGCGGCGCCCGACGAAGCGGGCGCGCCAGGGCGAGGGCCACGGGGCTCGCCCAGTCGCCCCTCGCGCGGTCGTTGGGCCGCTCGATCGCGACCTCCTCGACGGGCCATCCCCGCTCGAGGCAGAGGGCGGTCAGCCGAGCGCGCAACTCGTCCCGCGGCCTCATCGCTTCTTCTTCTTCTTCGATCCCCCGCGGGGTTTCTTCGCCGCCGGCGGCTTGGCGGCGGTCTTGTCGGCCGTCGACTCCGGACCCGCGGGCTTGCTCTCGGCGGCGGAATCGCCTGCCGGGGCCGCCTTCTCGGATTCGGCCTTGTGCTTCGAGCGGTACTCTTCGCTGCGGTAGTCGGTGATGTAGAACCCCTCTCCCTTGAAGAGGAACCCTGCCCCGCCCGAGATCTGGCGCTCGCCGCGGCCGCCGCACGCGGGGCATTTCCGCGTCCTCACGCGACTCGTCATCTTCTCGAAGTGCTCGAACTGCCGCCCGCAGTCGCGGCACCGGTAGACGTATGTCGGCATGTCCCGGTTCCTCCGGCGCTAGCCGCCGATGCCGGCGGGATCGCTGTAGGTTCCGAACTCCGCCCGCAGCACGTCCGCCACCTCTCCAACCGTCGCGCCTGCCGCGCATGCGGCGTGGATCAGCGGGAGCAGGTTCTCGCTGCCTCGCGCCGCCAGCGCCAGCCGATCGAGGGACGCGGCCGTCCCGTCGGCGTCGCGCGTCGCGCGCCAACGAGCCAGGCGCTCCTGCTGGCGCTCGGCCAGCGCCTCGGAGTCGACCCGCGGGATCCGGGGCTCGACGTCCTCGGCCTTCTGCCACCGGTTCACGCCCACCACGATCTCCTCGCCGCTCTCGACCCGTCGCTGCCAGGCGTACGCCTCGCGCTCGATCTCGGCGCGGAAGAACCCGCGCTCGATCGCGGCGATGGCGCCGCCCATGTCTTCGATGCGGTCGAGGTAGTCGCGGACGCGTTCCTCGAGATCGGCCGTCAGGCGCTCGACAAAATACGAGCCGCCGAGGGGGTCCGCCGTATCCGCCACCCCGCTCTCGTGGGCGAGGATCTGCTGCGTCCTCAGCGCGAGCTCCGCGGACCCCTCGGTCGGCAGCGCCAGCGCCTCGTCGTATCCGTTCGTATGGAGGCTCTGCGTTCCGCCGAGCACCGCGGCCAGGGCCTGCAGCGTGACCCGCACCACGTTGTTGAGCGGCTGTTGGGCCGTCAGGGTCGCGCCGTCGGTCTGCGTATGGAACCGCAGGCGGCCCGCCTCGGGATCGGCGACGCCGAACCGGTCGCGCACGAGCCCGGCCCAGATCCGCCGCGCGGCGCGGAACTTCGCGACCTCCTCGAAGAGGTCGTTGTGGACGCCGAAGAAGAACGAGAGCCGACCGACGAACTCGCTCGCCTCCAGGCCCGCGGACAGCGCCGCCTCCACGTAGCAGATCGCGTTGGCGAAGGTGAACGCGATCTCCTGCGCGGCGGTGGCGCCCGCCTCGCGGATGTGATACCCGGAGATCGAGATCGGATTCCAGCGCGGCATCTCGCGCGCGCACCAGGCGAACGAGTCGACCACCAGCCTGAGGCTTCCCGCCGGCGGATAGATGTACGTGCCGCGGGCGATGTACTCCTTGAGGATGTCGTTCTGGATCGTCCCCCGAAGCGCGCCGCGCGGAGTCCCCTGCTCCTCCGCTACCAGCGCGTACAGGGAGAGGAGCGTGGTGGCCGTGGCGTTGATCGTCATCGACGTCGAGACGTCCGCCAGCGGGATCCCGGCGAACAGGCGGCGCATGTCGTCCAGGGTGTCGATCGCCACGCCCGTTCTCCCCACCTCGCCCCGGGCCCGCTCGCTGTCGGAGTCGTACCCCATCTGGGTCGGGAGGTCGAACGCGGTCGACAGTCCCGTCTGGCCGTGGTCGAGGAGGAAGCGGAAGCGTGCGTTCGTCTCCTCGGCGGTTCCGAAGCCCGCGTACTGGCGCATCGTCCACAGACGGCCGCGATACATGTTGGGATAGATGCCGCGC
>DASSBK010000298.1:0-10679 GCA_035698825.1 Gemmatimonadota bacterium | reverse complement strand
CGCGAGCCAGGCGGGAGCGAAGCGCGGCTCCGCCACGCCCAGCGCTCCCGCCAGCACGTCCACGAACTCGCGCCTGCGCACGGGCTCGTCGTCGGTCACGTTGTAGACCCCGGCGGGCACGCTCGTCGATCCACTCCTCGCCGCCTTCGGCATACATGGGTGCGAAGGACTCCTGGACGAAGCGCGCCGCGCCGGCCGCGATCGCCGCCTCGACCAGGATCCGCGAGCCGTCCCGCCGAATGCGGTCGTTCTCCCGCCAGGCGCCGGGGAAGAACATGCGGGACGTCGGGGGGATGTGGGTCGCGAGGTTGACGATCACCTCGTGCCCGGTGATCGCCTCGCGCACGCGGGCGGAGTCGAAGAGATCGAGCTCGATCGGCCGCGCGCCGGCTCGCTCGATGGCCGCGCGCTTGGCGGGCGAACGGCCGACCGCCGTCACGGTGTGCCCAGCGGCCGAGAGGAGCGGCAGGAGCCGCCGTCCGATCACGCCGGTCGCCCCGGTGACGAAGATCGACGCCATGGTATTTCCTACGGACTCTCCGGCAGCGAGTACTCGAACGCGTAGGAGTGGGTCCCGTCCGCCGCGATCTCGATCGTCAACTCCCCCGCCAGACCCACGAGCTCGCCCGTCCCGGAATCCGGAACCACCCGCACCGAGAGCTCCGGGACTCCGCCCCGCATCGTCCCCGTGTGGTAGAGCGCGAAGGTTCCGTTCCTTCCCGCGAGCTCCCCGCGGACCTCCTCGATCGCCACGTACGCGGCCGATCCCTCCACCGCCGTCATGGCCGTCAGCATCTGGCCCTGGCTCGTCCCTTCCAGGTCGCCGTGGAACTGCTTCGTCATCGCCATCCTGCCGGGCGTCCCGCCGCCTTCGGAGGGCAGCGGCGTCACCTCCACGTCGAACGTCCCCCTGGCCTGCATCGTCGTGTCTCCCTCGGCGCCGGTCTGCGCGATGGACCGCGTCGCGCCCGCCGCGAGAAGCGCCGCCAGCATGATTCCCGTGGCCTTTCCCATGCTACTTCCCTCCTCTCAGATCCGCTGTTCGGTGCCCCCCTCGACGACCGTCGCGGCCCGCGCCCCGGAGTGACGGCTCTCGGCGGCTACGGCGTGGACGGCCGCCGGATCGATCCATTCGTGGTCGGCGGCATGGCGCGCGGCCGCGAGCGTGTCCTCCGCCAGGACGAGCGCGCTTCCCGCCGAGCTCACCTCCTCCGCGAGGTTCGCGATCTCGATGCGCCGGAGCGGGTCCCGCGACACGTCGCGGATGTACACGGCCGACACGCGCGCGGGGAATTCCCGCACGAGGTCCCGGTAGATCTCCGGATCGTCTTCGCCCGAGTCCCCGATGAGGACGAACGGGAGCTCGGGCAACGTGCGGAAGATCCGGCGGATCGACTCGAGCTTGTGTTCGTACCTGCCGACGCGCCGGACCTCCCGCCACGGAGCGCCCCAGTCTCTCAGCTCGACCGGTCCCGGCGGGATCCCGCGGAGCTCGAGGAAGTGTTCGAACACGTCGTACAGGTTCCAGGGGCCGTTGGAAACGTAGAACACGGGATTGGGCGCGGTGCCCGTGCCGGCATGGAGAGCGCGGAAGAACGCCGCCACGCCCGGAAACGGCGCGCGCGTGTGCGCACTCCCGAAGGCCACGTCGGCGATCATCGAGAGGAGCCGCGCGACGTCGGCCTGGATCACCGTGTCGTCGATGTCGCTGACGACGCCGAGGCGCGCGGCCGGGCTCGGCACGAGGATTCCGGTCTCTCCGCGCCCCGGACCGCTCGTCCGCGGGCTCAGGACCTCGAGCTCGACCGGGTGCCAGGCGCGGTCCTCCTCCGGAGGCGCCGAAGGGACGAGCCAGGTGTGCACGTGCCCCTCGCCGTTCGCGACCGCCTCGGTCTCGCTGCCCTGGAAGCGGACGACGACCCGGGCGTGCGGCACCTCCCGGCTCCGCATCCGACGCCACGTGCGGCGCAGGTTTCGCAGCCGTCTGTCGCCGGGTGCCGCGCGCGCCACGCCGGGATCGGCGAGCACGCGCCCGCGCACGAAGACGCGGTCCCTCGTCCCGTAGCTCCGATACGCCTCTACGACGATCGGCCGCGCGCTCTTCCTCAACGGATCCCGACGATGCCCTTCGTCGACTCGATCAGCTTGGGCGCGTCGAACCCCAGTCCGTCCCTGAACACCAGCGCGACGTTCCGGATCTCGGCCGGCCGCGCGACCGGGTCGCCCTCGATGACCGCCAGCTCGGCCAGCTTGCCGGGCTCGATCGAGCCGTAGCGCTCGTACTCGCCGAGAACCTTCGCGCCGTTCGCGGTCATGATCTGGATCGCCTGGACGGGCGTGAACCCCGCCTCGATGAGGAGCTCGTAGTTGCGCAGGTCGCCGAGTCCGGCGATCGCGCCGCCGTATCCCGTCGGGTCGACGCCCGCGGCCAGGAGTCCCCCGGCGTCGACGAACGCCTTCTCGTACGCCAGGATCTTCTCGAAGAATCGCGGCCAGGGGGAGTCTCCCATGGCCTGGATGGCCGCGTACGTCTCCAGCACTTCCTCCCGAATCTCGGGGGCCATGAGGTCCAGCATCCGCTGGTCGAGCGGGGGCCGGTCCGGGACGAACGTCTCGAGGACCGCGAGCGTGGACGTCATCGCGACCCCGTGGTCGATCATGTCGCGGAACGTGGCATCGACCTCGGGACTCTCCAGATCGAGGGACAAGAGGCTGGCCATCATGGTGGACGGGCACTCGTCGGGCTGCTTGTCGGCGACGTAGTCCGAATTCGTGTACAGCCCGTGCTCGACGTTGTCGATCCCGAGCTCGGCCGCCTCGCTGAAGGACACCGAGCAGATGTGGCCCGTGACCTTGAGGCCGCGGCTGTGGGCAGCCTCGATCACGGCCGCCAGGTCCGCGCGCGAGATCCGTGTGTAGACCTTGAACCAGGTCGCGCCCTCGTCCGCCCAGTAGTCGACGACCCTCCGCGCCTCCTCGGGATCGTCCACGATCGTCATGTCCAGCTCGGCGGTGGGCTCGTCAACCAGGTACGGTCCGGTCACGTGGATGCGCGGTCCCGGCAGCACGCCCGCGTCGATCGCGCGCTTGAGGTTGAACTCGGAGTAGGGATGGTAGCTCCCGGTCGTGCGGATCGTCGTGACGCCCGAGCCCAGGTAGAGCTTGGGCGCGGTCTCCGTCGACTGGACGACGCGCCCGGCGGTCATGTAGAACGTGTGGTCGTGGAGCCCGACGATCCCGGGGATCACCGTGTGCCCGGGGAGATCGAGGACCTCCGCGCCCGCGGGGACCTCGACGCCCGTTCCGACCGCCTCGATCACGCCGTCGCGGATCACGATCGTCGCGTCCGCCAGAGGCGGCGCGCCGGTGCCGTCCACGACCTGCACTCCGGTGAGCGCCACGACCGGCGCATCGACCCTCACGTACTGCGCAACGGCCTCTTCGAGGTCTCTCGCCTGACCTCGTGCGACCCCGCTGACCACGGGAATCAGGAACGCTGCGAGCGCCAGCCCTCGCGGGAACGTCATCCTCATCGGTGTGCCCTCCTTCACCGGATGCCGACGATCCCCTTCGTCGACTCGATCAACTTCGGCGCGTCGAACCCGAGCCCGTCCTTGAACACGAGCGTGACGTTCCGGATCTCGGCCGGGCGCGCGACCGGGTCGCCGTCGATCACGACCAGCTCGGCCAGCTTGCCGGGTTCGATCGAGCCGTACTGCTCGTACTCGCCGAGGACCTTCGCGCCGTTGGCGGTCATGATCTGGATCGTCTGGACCGGCGTGAAGCCCGCCTCCACGAGGAGCTCGTAGTTGCGCAGGTCCCCCAGCCCGGCGAGCGCGCCGCCGATCCCGGTCGGGTCGACGCCCGCGGCCAGGAGTCCGCCGGCCTCGACGAAGGCCCGCTCGTAGGCCTGCGCCTTCGTGAACAGCTCCGGCCATGCCGAGGAGTCGGCGGTCGCGGCGATCTCCGCGCGCGTCTCCAGGTACTCCTCGCGCGCCTCCGGCGCCATGAGGTCGAGCATCCGCTGATCGAGCGGCGGACGGTCCGGCACGAACGTCTCGTAGATCGCCTCCGTCGTCGTCATGGCGACGCCGTTGTCGATCATGTCGCGGAACGTCGCCTGGACCTCGGGACCTTGCGGATCGACCGCGAGCAGACTCTCCGTCAGGTTGTCCGGGCACTCGTCCGGCGTCTTGCCGGCCGCATAGTCGGAGTTGGTGAAGAAGCCGTGCTCGAGATTGTCGATCCCGAGCTCGACCGCCTCGCGGAAAGACACCGAGCAGATGTGGCCGGTGACCTTGAGACCGCGCTTGTGGGCCTCGTCGATGACGGCGGCGAGGTCCGCGCGAGAGATTCGCGTGTAGACCTTGAACCACGTCGCGCCCTCGTCGGCCCAGTAGCCGACGACGCGGCGCGCTTCGTCGGGATCCTCCACGATCGTCATGTACATCGATTCGCCGCCGGTCAGGTAGGGGCCCGTCACGTGGATCCGCGGCCCCGCCACGCGGCCGGCGTCGATCGCGCGCTTGAGGTTGAGCTCGGCGTACGGGTGGTAGCTCCCGGTCGTCCGGATCGTGGTGACGCCTGAGCCCAGGTAGAGCTTGGGAGCCGTCTCCGTCGCCTGGATGCGGCGTCCGGCCGTCGTGTAGAAGGTGTGGTCGTGCAGCCCGACGAAGCCGGGGACCACCGTGTGGCCGTCGAGGTCCAGGACCTCGGCGCCCGCGGGGACCTCCACGTCCGTGCCCACGGCCTCGATCCGGCCGTCCCGGATCACGATGGTCGCATCGGCCAGCGGCGCCGCGCCGGTGCCGTCCACGACCTGCACGCCGGTCAGCGCCACCAGCGGCGCGTTCACCTTCACGTACTGCGCGACGGCCTCGGGGAGCTCCCGAGCCGTCTGCGCGCTCGCCGTCGCGGCCAGCGCGGGGATGCCCGCGAACGCCACCAGCGCGAACGCCGCTCTCCTCATCGTGTCCTCCTTCGGGTTGATCGCCCTCGCGCGCGCGTGGCGCTCGAGTTCTACTCCACAGTGAACACGGTTTGCATGCCGGACTCCAGATGCTCGGCCACGTGGCAGTGGAGCATCCAGCGGCCGGGATTCGAGAACTCGATCAGGATATCGATCGCACCGCCCGCCGGCACGATGGCAGTATCCTTCCAGGCGTGGTTCTCGACGGGCACGCCGTTGACGGCCGTGACGAGGAATCGTTGGCCGTGGAGATGGATCGGATGATGCATGGCATGGAACGCGTCGCGGTCGCTGACCAGCCGGAGCCGCACGAGGTCGCCCACCCGGAAGCGCCACCCGATATCGCCGTCCCGCGCGCCGGTCTCGGGGTCGACGAGCGACCACCGCACCCGGTGCCCCGTCGTCGCCCAGTTCATCTCGGACATCGTCCCCGCCCACTCGAGCGGCGGGAAGTATGTCCGGTCCTGGGCCAGGATAGGCCCCAGCGGGAAGGGAAGCGAATCGACCTCGACGGTCAGGAGGAGCGTCCGGTCCGGCGGGTCGTCGAACCGCGCGCGGACGGAGTCGATCTCCTCCACCACGTCCGCGTTGCCGGCCAGCACCGCGAAATCGTTCGCCGCGCCGGGCGCCGGCGGGCCGTCCGCCACGCGGACGATCCCCAGCGTGTCTTCCTCGACGACGTAGTTGCCGTAGACCATGTCGATCCCGTGGGCGCGATGGAGGAGCGGGACGGCGCCCGGATGGTCGAAGCGCGCTTCCACCACGTACCGCTCGGCGGGCGCGATCGCCACGCTCTCGACCCACTCCTCGCGCTCGAAGCGGCCCGCGTCGGTGGCCACGAGCTTCATTCGGACGCCGGGAAGCGACACGTTCCAGGTGCGGGCGTTCGAGACGTTCGTCAGGTAGAGCCGCACGGTCTCCCCCCGCGCGACGTCGAGCGCCCAGGTCGGCTCGCCATTCACGAGCGGGAGGTTCCCGAAGCGGCCCATGAGCGCATGGGTGGCCGTCTCCTCGCCCCAGGGCACGAGGCCCGCATCCGCGACGAGGATGTCGTCGAGCACGAGCGCCACCTCGCGGTCGACGGGCCGGAACGTGCCGGGCGCGTCCACGAGAAGATTGCCGTAGAGTCCCAGGTCCTGGAGCACGTCCTCGCGGTGGTGCGGATGGTACCAGTAGATCCCGCCGTCGGGGAACCGGATCCGGTACTCGTATGCGCCCCCGGGCGGCACGGGGTCCTGTGTGACTCCGGGAACCCCGTCGAACCGGTTGTCGAGCCGGATCCCGTGCCAGTGGACGGAGGCGGGCATCGCGAGCCGGTTGGCGAAGCGGACGACGATCTCGGCGCCGCGCGGGACACGGATCATCGGTCCGGGGATCTGCCCGTTGAAGGCGTACAGCGTCACGCTCCGCCCCTTGATCGTCCGCCGGACGGGGCCCGCGACGAGGTCGAGCGTGTCGCCGTCGGCGAGGGCGACGATCTCGGACGGCTGCGCCTCCGGCGCGGATGGATCGTCGGGAGGAAGCCAGGGCGCCGTGTCGGGTCGCAGCCGGTCGAGGCCCGCGACCATCGGGACGTCCGGATGCATGGGAGGCGCGATCCACCCGTCGCCTCCTGGAGATCCGCCGTGCGCGTGGCTTCCGGCCATGGTGTCTTGCCGGCCGGGCGGGAATGCGAGGCCGGCGCCGAGGAGCGCCGGCAGCTCGTGGGGCTGGAGCCGCATGCTCGGCGAGGTCCCGCGGAGCACGATCGGTCCGCGCCATCCCTTGCCGGATGCGTCCGCATCCTCTTCGATGGTCTTCTCCGCGGTCACCACGATCAGGAATTTGTCGAGCGCGACCGTGCCGATGGGCACGGGCTCGGCGCCGGCCTCGCCCGCGGCGATCTCCCCCAGCTCGCCCGCGGCGATCTCCCCCAGACGGAAGACCGGCGACAGCGGAGGCGCGGCCGCCCACGCGACGTAGCGGTCGCCGCCGAGGGAGGCGGGGTCGGGAAGCCCGGCGACCGCGATCGACAGGTCGTAGACCGCCGTCCCGTCGGGGGTCACGGAGATCCCGAACGGGGATCGGCCCGGCGCGAGGTAGGCGGCGCCTTGCGCGCCGGCGCCGGACCTCGTCGGCAGGAGATCCATGCACCAGAGGTCCGCGGCCTGCCCGCCCGCCAGCCGGCCCGCGGGGCAGCGCGCCTGCGCCGCCGCGCCATCGGCCAGCGCGAGGGATAGCGCGGCAACGGCGAGAGCGCGCGCGGCTCGCGGGATGTCGGAGAAGGTCCGGCGCATGGGAGGCGGGTATAGTATCCGCTCCAGGCCGAAGGCGCGAACGGAAGGAGAGAGCGTTGGACGAGAGGATTCGGACGGCGGGCCGCGATCTCGCCGACGCGGAAGCGGCCGCGATCCTCGTCCACGGACGCGGCGGATCGGCCGAGGGGATGCTCGAGCTGGCCGCCGCGACCGGAGTGGAGGACATCGCCTGGCTGGCGCCCCAGGCGGACGGCGGGGAGTGGTATCCGCACTCGTTCCTGGCCGCCATCGAATCCAACGAGCCCTGGCTCTCGGCCTCTTTGGATCTCCTCGGTCGGCTCGTGGCGCGGTGCGGAACGGCGGGGCTTCCGCCCGAGCGGATCGCGTTCGCCGGCTTCTCCCAGGGCGCCTGCCTCTCGGCCGAGTTCGCCGCACGCAATGCGCGGCGTTACGGCGGGCTCGTCCTTCTCTCCGGCGGGCTCATCGGGCCGCCGGGGACGCCACGCGAATACGCCGGCTCCCTGGCCGGGACTCCGGTCCTCCTCGGCTGCTCGGACGTCGACCCGCACATCCCCGTCGAGCGCGTCCACGAGACGGCGCGCGTCCTCTCGTCGATGGGGGCGGACGTCGACGAGCGGATCTATCCCGGGCTCGGCCATACGGTGGTCGACGACGAGATCGCCGCCGCGCGCGCGATCCTCGAGGGTCTCCTCCCCGAATGAAGGTCACGCGGATCCCCGCGGACGACG
Organism: Gemmatimonadota bacterium; assembly: GCA_035698825.1. Classification (GTDB taxonomy): domain Bacteria; phylum Gemmatimonadota; class Gemmatimonadetes; order JACCXV01; family JAHWKZ01; genus JAICNR01. The sequence continues at coordinate 2,724 of DASSBK010000298.1, read as the reverse complement.
CCAACCTGTCGGTTCGCTCGGATCTCAGCGCATGTTGCTCTTCGGGAACAGGACGCGCTCCGGCTCGGCGTTCAGCCGCTCCAGCGCTTTGGTCAGGATCCTCGTCTTCACCCGGCCCCCCTCCTTGGGGTGCACCAGGTAGCGCACCGTCGCCTCGACCCACGTGTTGGGGCTCGCGCGGAAGAAGACGGCCGGTTCCTCGCGCACCTCGAGCTCGTCGACGGGAGTCCGTGCGAGGACTTCGCGGAAGGTACGGACGTGTTCCCGCATCGATTCTCCGACGGCCTCGTCCGCCACTTCCTTGAGAGTGCTGGCCACGAAGGCGAGGTCGCTCTCGTAGGCGATCTGGAAGCTCAGCTCGTTCCAGATGTAGGGAAACAGCGGCCAGGAATAGCTGAACACGGGCTCGCTGAGGACGAGCGAGTTCGGGAACTTGATCACCCGTCCGCTGGGGTGATCGGTCGAGAGGTACTCGCCCCCGAACTCCCACAACGTGGTGTCGAGGTATCCCACGTCGATGACGTCCCCCGTCGCTTCGCCGATCCGGATCCGATCGCCGACCCGGTACGGCGTCCGGACCAGGATGTACAGCCAGCCGATGAAGCTGAGGATGGGGGTCTGCAGGGCGAAGCCGAGGATCAGCGACAGGACGCCCAGGGATACGAGTGCCGTGTACCAGCTGGCCGACAGGATGGAGGCCACGACGAACAGGACGACCAGCGCGGCTGCGGCCCGCACGACGCGCCGCAGCGTGTACTCCGTGACCCGGCTCTCGAGCCGGCTGAGCACGAAGGCGTCCACGGCCTTGACCGCGGTCAGAACCGCTACGACCGCCATGCCGCCCAACGTCAGGCGTCGCAGGAAGGCGTCGATCCGGGGGGCGAGCGGAAAGACCTCGAACCGCAGCAGGTAGTAGACGATCGCGAGACCGCCGAGGACGAGCAGGTACGTCGCAACCCACGCGAGCTGGAGCGGTCGGACGGGTTCCTTCGGCGTCTCCGTCGCCGTGATCTGCTGGAGCGCGACGCGGACTTCCTCCCGCTGCTCGACCTCCTTTACCGACTCCCCGCCCGCGTCCGCCATGCATGGATAGTGGCCGGCCGATCGGCGGCCGGCAACAGGAATCGCGGAACAGGACCGACAAGCAGAAGCGCCCCGCCGGCCGCGGCCGACGAGGCGCTTGGTCTTCGTTGCGGAACGGGGTCTTAGAGCTTCAGGACGTTGGAGGCCTGGGGACCCTTCTGGCCGTTCAGAACTTCGAACTCCACTTCCTGGCCCTCGGCCAGCGTCTTGAAACCGTCGGATTGGATGGCGGTGAAATGGACGAAGACATCCTCACCGTCCTCCCGCTGGATGAAACCGTATCCCTTGGCGTCGTTGAACCACTTCACCTTTCCCGTGGGCATCGGGGTGCGAATCCTCCCTGTCGAGGTGACTCATCTGAGGGGTTTTCGCGAGTGTACCGGACCCCGCGAAGGCGGTCAAGGCCCGTCCCAGACGATGGGCAGCTCCCGGACGCGGGCGAAGCGACGGCGGCTGGAGTACGTCGGGCGCGCCTCCACGACCACGCTCCGGGCCTCCGCTTCCCATCCCGGCGCGCCGGGCTCCGTCCAGTCGGACGCGTCCCAGGCCACGCTCCCCGGACCCGTACGCTGGAGGCCTGCGTCCGCGACGGCGAGCGTGTCGCCGCCGGCGTCGAGGAAGGCGATCGTGACCGTCGCCGCCTCGGTCAGGAAGAGATCCATCGACCATGGCCCCGACCCACCCTCCTCCCGGAGGGCGCGCCGCACCACGAGCGGCTCCGAAACGGGGCGGAAATCCGTACCCACGAAGAAGTACTGCGCGCCCTCGCGCTCGGCGACGAAGACCTGCCCGAACCGCTTCCAGATCGCGATCCCCCGCGGCTCCTCGAGCGCGCTCTCGGCCGGACCCGGTCCCGAAAAGGAGTCCAGCGGCCGGAGCATGGGATCCAGCTTCCAGATCCGGCCGCCGGCCGGATCGCTCACGTAGACGTTCCCGAAGTAGTCGATCTCCACGTAGAAGAAGCGCACGCCATCCCCAGGCAGCTCGGCGGCGTCGACCGCGGCGACCACGTGCCCGCGGGTGTCGTAGGCGCGGAGTCTGGCGCCGTCCCGGTCGACGAGGTAGAGCCGGCTGTCGTTCGGCTGGAGCCACGGGTCGAGCGAGTCCATGACCGCGAGGCCCAGCGGCACCTCGACGTCCTCGGGGAGGGGCCACCTGTCTCCTCTGGCGAGGGGCGGCGGCAACAGACCGGTCCCCGCGCCGGCCGCGTCGTCGGGGAAGCGCAGGACCGCGTTCGCCTCGCGGTCGCTGACCCACACGTCGCCCCGGGTGTCGGCCTCGACGTCGAACGGCGCGCGCGCGTCCCAGGTGCCCACCCACGACAGCGCACGCGCCTCCGGATCCCAGCGGAGCCTCACGACCCGTCGGTTTCCCGTATCCGCGACGTACACGCGCCCGTCGACCGTGGCAGCGATGCCGTGCGGCCGCGCGAGCTCGTCCTTCCCGCTCCCCGGCCGGCCGTAGATCGCGAGCGTCTGCATGCTGGAGTTGTAGAGGACCTCGCCGCGACCGGAGTTGACGCCGAAGAGCGTCAGCTGGAAGTCGTCGCCCCGGGCGTCCGGATCGTCGTCGGAGGCGAACTTGACCGCCGCCACGCCCTGCGGGTCGTCGAATCGCGTCCGATCGCCGAGAAAGATCTTC